>CBFGOZ010000142.1:0-6915 GCA_965650505.1 uncultured Arenimonas sp. | reverse complement strand
CCAGTTCTTCGCCGGCAAGAACACCACGCAGGAGGAGTTCTTCCACACCTTCAACGCGCTGTTCGACGGCAAGCAGCAGATCATCCTGACCTGCGACCGCTACCCGCGCGAGGTGGAGAACCTGGAGACGCGGCTCAAGACCCGGCTGACCTGGGGCCTGAGCGTCGCGATCGAGCCGCCGGATTTCGAGACGCGCGCGGCCATCATCACCGCCAAGGCGGTCGAACGCGGGGTCAAGATCCCGGACGACGTGGCCTACCTGATCGCCAAGCGCATGCGCTCGAACGTGCGCGACCTGGAAGGCGCGCTCAACACGCTGGCGGCGCGTTCGAACTTCATGGCCAAGCCGATCACCGCCGAGTTCGCCCAGGAAACCCTGCGCGACCTGCTGCGGGCCCAGCAGCAGGCGGTGTCGATCAGCAATATCCAGAAGACCGTGGCAGACTACTACCAGCTGCGCATGGCGGACCTGTTGTCGAAGCGGCGGACGCGCTCCCTGGCGCGTCCGCGGCAGATGGCGATGGCCCTTTCCAAGGAACTGACCGAGCACAGCCTGCCCGAGATCGGCGATGCCTTCGGTGGCCGCGACCACACCACCGTGATGCACGCCTGCAAGGTGATGCGCGAGCTGCGCGAACTGGACGGCAAGCTGCGCGAGGACTGGGACAAACTGCTGCGCAAGTTGAGCGAGTAAGCCGTGGAACCCGTTTGGGGGCGGCCTGTGGACAAGCTGGGGACGCCGGAAACGGCAGAAAACTATCCACAGCTTGTCCCGGTGCCCGGGGGACCTGACCCACACGCTTGTCGCTGGCTGATTTGTTTTTAGAATCAACGGGTTAAAGGTGTTATCCGGCGTTTTTCGCGGCTCTACCACCACCAGTTTTTTGTTATATCCACTCTTTGGAGCTTGGGGATCCGCATGCGTTTCAGCCTGACGCGAGAAGTTCTGCTCAAACCCCTTCAGCAGGTCGTGAACGTGGTCGAACGCCGGCAGACCCTGCCGGTGCTGGCCAACCTGCTGGTCAGCGTCGAAGGCCACAAGCTCTCGATGACCGGTACCGACCTCGAGGTCGAGATGGTCGCGCGCACCGACGTGGACGACGCCCAGGCGGGTGAAACCACGATCCCGGCGCGCAAGCTGTTCGAGATCGTGCGTGCCCTGCCCGACGGCAGCCGCGTCACCATCAGCCAGGCGGCCGAGAAGGTCACCGTGCAGGCCGGCCGCAGCCGCTTCACCCTGGCCACCCTGCCCGGCAACGATTTCCCGGCGGTCGAGGACCTGGACCTGGTCGAGCGCATCCGGGTGCCGGAAGCGGCCCTGAAGGAGCTGATCGAACGCACCGCGTTCGCCATGGCCCAGCAGGACGTGCGTTATTACCTCAACGGCCTGCTGTTGGACCTGCGCGAGAACTCGCTGCGCTGCGTCGCCACCGACGGCCATCGCCTGGCCCTGTGCGAAGCCCCGCTGCCGGCCGGTGCCCAGACCCGCAAGCAGATCATCCTGCCGCGCAAGGGCGTGCTGGAGTTGCAGCGTCTGCTCGAGGGCGGCGACCGCGAGGTCGAGCTGGAAGTCGGCCGCAACCACCTGCGCATGCGCCGGGAGGACGTGACCTTCACCTCCAAGCTCATCGACGGCCGTTTCCCGGACTACGACGCGGTGATCCCCATCGGCGCCGACAAGGAAGTGAAGGTGGACCGTGAGGTCCTGCGCGCCGCCCTGCAGCGCGCCGCCATCCTGTCGAACGAGAAGTACCGCGGCGTGAAGCTGGAGATCAGCCCGGGCCAGCTGCGCATCGTCGCGCACAACCCGGAGCAGGAAGAGGCCCAGGAAGAGGTCGAGGCCGAAACCAAGGTCGACGGCCTGTCGATCGGCTTCAACGTCACCTACCTGCTGGACGCGCTCAGCGCCCTGCGCGAGGAGAACGTCATCATCAACCTGCGCGACGCCAACTCCTCGGCCCTGGTCCGCGAGGCCAGCCACGAGCGCAGCCGCCACGTGGTGATGCCGCTGCGCCTGTGATTCCAGACGGGTCCGCGTTTGCCCACCGCCCGGCCCTGGCCGGGCGGTGCCGTTTTGAAGGCCCGGCCCGGCCGGGCGGGGAACCGCCGTGCGCCTGACCCGTCTCGACATCCGCCAGCTGCGCTGCCTGCAGGCCGTCGAGTTCAGGCCCGCGCCGGGACTGAACGTGATCACCGGCGGCAACGGGGCCGGCAAGACCAGCCTGATCGAGGCCATCCACCTGCTGGGTTATGGTCGATCCTTCCGTGGCCGGGTCCGGGATGGCCTGATCCGCAGCGGCCAGCCCCACCTGGAACTGTATGCCGAGTGGCTGGACGGCCAGGGCCGCGCTCGCCGCGCTGGCCTGCGCCACGCCGGCGGCGACTGGGAGGCCCGCCTGGACGGCGCCCCCGCCCCCAGCCTGACCGAACTGTGCGCCGAGCTGGCCGTGGTCACCTTCGAACCCGGCAGCCATGAACTGATCGCCGGCGGAGCCGAACACCGGCGGCGATTCCTCGACTGGGCCCTGTTCCACGTGGAACCTGGCTTTCTTCCAGTCTGGCGCCGCTATGCCCGGGCCCTGAAGCAGCGCAACGCCCTGCTCAAGCGGGGGCCCGCCGCGTCCGCCCTGGCGCCCTGGGACCGGGAGCTGGCCGACGCGGGCGAAAGCCTTAGCCGACTCCGGGGCGACTATCTGGCCCGCTTGGAGCCGGTGCTGGTGGCCACGGCCGGCGAGTTCCTGCCGGAGCTGGGTCCTGCCGGCCTGCGCTTCCTTCCCGGCTGGCGCCGGGAGGAAAGTTCACTCGAAGACACCCTGCTGCTGGGGCGGGAACGGGACCTGGCCCTGGGTTACACCAGCCAGGGCCCCCACCGGGCCGACTGGCGGGTGGACTACCTCGGCCTGCCGGGCCGGGAAGCCCTGTCGCGCGGCCAGGAGAAGCTGACCGCCCTGGCCTGCGTACTGGCCCAGGCCCGGGCCTTCGCCGCCGACCGGGGGGAGTGGCCCCTGGTTTGCCTGGATGACCTGGGTTCCGAGCTGGACCGGCCGCACCAGCACCAGGCCCTGGCGTCCGTGCTGGCCTCCGGCGCCCAGGTACTGCTGACGGCCACCGAAGCGCCTTCGCTGCCGACCGGCATCGACGCCGGGGCGAGGTTCCACGTGGAACGCGGCCAACTGCAGCCGCTCTGAGCCGGGGCGGCGCGCCAGCCCCCCGGTCGCCGCGTTATACTCGCGACACATTATTTATAGGCGCGCTGCCACCTCCTTCGGGTGGCCGTGGCCCCGGCGTGGACCAACGCGAGACCTGCCCCGCAATGACCGATACCCCGAACCAGCCGCAAACCCCGAACACCACCTACGACTCCAGCAAGATCACCGTGCTGCGTGGCCTGGAAGCGGTCCGCAAGCGCCCCGGCATGTACATCGGCGACGTGCACGACGGCACCGGCCTGCACCACATGGTGTTCGAGGTCGTGGACAACGGCATCGACGAAGCCCTGGCCGGGCACTGCGACCACCTGATCGTGACCCTGCACAACGACGGGTCCTGCTCGGTGTCCGACAACGGTCGAGGCATCCCGGTCGACATCCACAAGGAAGAGGGCGTGTCCGCGGCCGAGGTCATCATGACCGTGCTGCACGCCGGCGGTAAGTTCGACGACAACAGCTACAAGGTGTCCGGCGGCCTGCACGGCGTCGGTGTGTCCGTGGTCAATGCGCTGTCGTCGAAGCTGTGGCTCGACATCTGGCGCGACGGCCAGCACCACCAGCAGGAATACGCGGTCGGCGAGCCGGTGTATCCGCTCAAGGTGGTCGGTCCGTCGAGCAAACGCGGCACCGAACTGCGCTTCCTGCCGAACCCGGAGATCTTCACCGACACCGAGTTCCACTACGACATCCTGGCCAAGCGCCTGCGCGAACTGAGCTTCCTCAACTCCGGCGTCAAGATCGAGCTGATCGACGAACGCGGCGAGGGCAAACGCGACCTGTTCGAATATGAAGGCGGCATCCGCAGCTTCGTCGAACACCTGGCTGCGCTAAAAACCCCGTTGCATCAATCAGTTATATCCGCCAGTGGCGAAAAGGACGGCATCGTGGTGGACATCGCGGTCCAGTGGACCGATGCCTACCAGGAAACGATGTTCTGCTTCACCAACAACATCCCGCAGAAGGATGGCGGCACCCACCTGCAGGGTTTCCGCGCCGCGCTCACCCGCACGCTCAGCAACTACATCGAGCAGAACGGCATCGCCAAGCAGGCAAAGGTCGCGCTGAGCGGTGACGACATGCGCGAGGGCATGATCGCGGTGCTGTCGGTGAAGGTGCCGGACCCGAGCTTCAGCTCGCAGACCAAGGAGAAGCTGGTCTCCTCCGAAGTGCGTCCCGCGGTGGAGTCGGTGATCGGCCAGAAGCTGGAGGAATTCCTCCAGGAGCGTCCGAACGAAGCCCGCGCGATCGCCGGGAAGATCGTCGACGCCGCGCGTGCGCGCGAAGCCGCGCGCAAGGCCCGCGACCTGACCCGCCGCAAAGGCGCGCTGGACATCGCCGGCCTGCCCGGCAAGCTCGCCGACTGCCAGGAAAAGGATCCCGCGCTCAGCGAGCTCTTCATCGTCGAGGGCGACTCGGCCGGCGGCTCCGCCAAGCAGGGCCGCAACCGCAAGACCCAGGCCATCCTGCCGCTGAAGGGCAAGATCCTCAACGTCGAGCGCGCGCGCTTCGACCGCATGCTGGCGTCGGCCGAGGTCGGCACGCTGATCACCGCGCTCGGCACGGGCATCGGCAAGGACGAGTACAACCCGGACAAGCTGCGCTACCACCGCATCATCATCATGACCGACGCCGACGTCGACGGCTCGCACATCCGCACGCTGCTGCTGACGTTCTTCTACCGGCAGATGCCGGAGCTGATCGAGCGCGGCCACGTCTACATCGGCCTGCCGCCGCTTTACAAGATCAAGCAGGGCAAGAACGAGCTTTACCTGAAGGACGACGGCGCGCTCAACGCCTACCTTGCCAACAACGCGGTCGAGAACGCCGAGCTGCGCCCAGCCGAGGGCGTGCCGCCGATCACCGGCACGGCGCTGGAGAAACTGCTGCTCGACTTCGTCGCCGCGCGCGAGACCATCGCCCGCTTCGCCCACCGCATCGACCCGCCGGTGCTCGAGGCGATGATGGAGATGGCGCCGCTCACCGCCGAGCATTTCGCCGCCGAAGGCCGTCTCGACGCCTGGTGCCGCGAGCTCGAACGCCGCCTCAACGCCACCGGCCTGGGCCGCGCCCGCTACAGCTTCACCGTGCAGGCCGCCGATGGTGAAAACCACGCCGGCGCGCTGCTGGTGCACCGCCACCACCACGGCCTGGCCTCGACGCAGGCGCTGGCCGCGAGCCAGCTGCTGGGCGGTGAACTGCGGCTGGTCACCGAGGTGGCCGGTGCCCTGCACGGCCTGCTGCAGCCCGGCGCCAGCGTGTCGCGCGGCGGCAGGCAGCAGCCGGTGACGAGCTTCGTGCAGGCGCAGGAATGGCTGCTCGAGGAGGCCAAGAAGGGCCGCACCATCCAGCGCTTCAAGGGCCTGGGCGAAATGAACCCCGAGCAGCTCTGGGAAACCACGGTGAACCCGGAAACGCGGCGCCTGCTCAAGGTCCGCATCGAGGACGCCGTCGCCGCCGACCAGATCTTCGCCACCCTGATGGGCGACGTGGTCGAACCGCGCCGCGAGTTCATCGAAGACAACGCCCTGCGCGTCGCCAACCTCGACGTCTGACCCCGGCGGGCGGGCCCTGGCCCGCCCGTTCCGGCTTCCGGCCGGTCATGTAAACTGCCGCGACGCCCGCCCCGACCGACAAGAAGCGGGCCCGAGACCGCGCACGGGGACACCGGAAACAACATGAGCAAACGCCACCTTTACCTGCTGGCCTTCGCGATCGTCGCGGTCGCGGTTGCCGCGATGTACTACAAGTGGAGCGTGCTCAAGTTCCCGCTGCAGCCCGACGCCCAGGTGCAGGTCTGGACCGTACAGGCGCACGTCGAATACCAGCCGCGCAAGGGCGCCAACACCGTCACCCTGCAGCTGCCCGCCAACACTCCCGGCTACACCGTGCTCGACGAACGGTTCGTCGCCCGCAACTACTCCCAGCTCGAGGAAGCCAAAACCGACGGCCGCGAAGTGCAGTGGGCGATCCGGCGCGCGCTGGGCGAACAGGACCTGTACTACCGCGCCACCATCGTGCGCGCCGACGACCACCAGCAGACCGCGCTGGAATTCGATCCGGTCATCGGCGAGCCGCCGGTTCTGGAAGAACCCTATGCCACTGCCGCGCAGACCCTTCTCGACCAAGTGCGCGACCGTTCGTCCAACACCGTCACCTTCGCCCGTGAACTCGTGCGCCGCCTCGGCGAAAGCGGCGAGTTGAGCGAAGAGGTGAAGCTGCTGGCCGAGCGCTACGGCAACGACGACGTCGCACGCAGCGGCTTCATCGTCCAGCTGCTGGCCACCCGCAACATCCCCGCGCGCGTCATCTACGGGATCCAGCTGACCGACGCCGAGGCCGACCTCGAGGCGCGCATGCAGACCTGGCTGATCGTGCACGACGGCCTGGCCTGGACCACCCTCGACCCGCGCACCGCCGCCGAGGGCACCCCGCCCGACCTGTTCACCTGGAGCGCCAGCGGCAAACCGCTGCTGTCGATCGACGGCGAGCCGCCGTCGGCGCTGATGTTCACCGTGAGCCGCAACCTCGCCGACGCCATGGCCACCGCCGAGCGCCGCCTGGAAGTGCAGGACGCCAACCTGGTGCGCTACTCGCTGCTGAGCCTGCCGCTGCAGGCGCAGGAAACCTATCGCATCCTGCTGATGGTGCCGATCGGCGCCTTCATCATGCTGCTGCTGCGCAACCTGGTCGGCATCAAGACCTACGG
>CBFGOZ010000141.1:0-6924 GCA_965650505.1 uncultured Arenimonas sp. | reverse complement strand
CGGCCTGCTGGAAGTGCGCGGCCGGCTGGACGTGCCCGAGGCGCGCGTGGACCTGGAGGCGCTGGATTCCGACGTCACCGTGTCGCCCGACGTGGTGGTGGTCGACCCGCTGGACGGCCCGCGCGAACGCGCGACGCCGCTGGACCTCGACTTCAGCGTGCGCCTGGGCGAGGACGTGAAGCTGAAGGGCTTCGGCCTGGACGGCGCGATGACCGGCGAGATCGCGCTGCGCGAACGCCCCGGCCGCCGCGCCACCGCCAGCGGCACCCTGCAGGTCAGCGGCAAGTACCGCGCCTACGGCCAGGCCCTGGACATCCAGCGCGCGCGCCTGGGCTTCGCGGAATCGCCCTACGACAACCCCACGCTCGACATCCGCGCCGAGCGCGACTTCGACCAGGTCACCGTCGGCGTGCAGGTGCGCGGCACCGCGCGCCGCCCGGAAACCACCGTGGTGTCGTCGCCGGCGATGGAAACCAGCGAGGCGCTGTCCTGGCTGGTGTTCGGCCGCCCGCTCAGCACCACCACCAGCAACGAAAGCGAACAGCTCAGCGCCACCGCCCTGGCCCTGGGCGCCGGCGGCAACCTGGTGGCGCAGCAGCTGGGCGCCCAGCTGGGCCTGGACGAAGCCGGCGTCACCGACTCGCGCAACCTCGGCGGCGCCACCTTCACCATCGGCAAGTACGTGTCGCCGCGCCTGTTCCTGAGCTACGGCGTGTCCCTGATCGGCACCGGCCAGGTGGTGACGCTGAAGTACCTGCTGACACGCGGCTTCGACATCAGCATCGAGTCGGGGAACGAGAGTGCGGCGTCGTTGAACTGGCGGCGGGAGAAGTAACGTCCCGGGTCAGTAGGCCATCGCCACCCGCGCCGCCGCCTCCAGCTGCTTCATCATCGCCAGGTACGGCCCCGGCCCGTGGCTGATGCGCGCGACGCCGAGTTCGGCGAGGCGTTCCTTCGAGGGTGAGCCGGCGCCGACCATCACGTTCACCGGCAGCGGGCTCTGGCGGACCAGGCTGGCGATCAGCGCCTCGTCGACCAGGCCCGGCACGAAGATGCCGTCGGCGCCGGCGGCGGCATAGGCCTGCGCGCGTTCGATGGCCTGCGCCACCATCGCCTCGTCGTGGGCGTCGGCGGGTTTCTGGAAGAAGACGTCGGTGCGGGCGTTGAGGAAGAAGTCGTGGCCGCCGGCTTCGGCGCCGCGGCGCGCGCCGGCCAGGCGCGCGGCCTGTTCGTCGATCGGGCGCAGCTTGCCGTCGGCCGGGAAGCTGTCTTCGAGGTTGGCGCCGACCGCGCCGGCAGCGATGGCCCGCGCGATCGTGCCGCCCACGGCTTCGGCGTCGGCGCCGTAGCCGCTTTCCAGGTCGACGGTGACCGGCAGGCCGGTCGAGGCGACGATGCGGGCCAGGTTGGCGATCACCAGGTCCAGCGGCAGCTGTTCACCGTCGGGATGGCCATGGGCCGCGGCCACCGACCAGCTGCCGGTGGCGATCGCCGGCGCGCCGGCTTCGGCGATGGCGCGCGCGGAGCCCGCGTCCCAGGCGTTGAACAGCACCAGCGGCCGGCCGGGCACGTGCAGGCGATGGAAGGTGGCGGCGTGGGCGGCGTGCGTGGGCATGGTCGGGTCCGGTGCGAAGGGGAGCCAGATCATCGTCAGGCGCCGGTGGCGCCGCAATTACGTGCCAGGTCATGCCGGCAGGAAGTCGCGTTTCGTGCGGCGGGCGCGCCAAGAAAAAGGCCGCCCCGGAGGGCGGCCTTTCCCGACACGATGACGCGATGGATCAGAAGGTGGTGCGCAGGCCCAGGCTGACGCTGTTGCGCTCTTGGCTGTCGTCGCTGAAGCGGCCGGTGTAGGCAAAGAACGCGGTGGTGTTCTCGCTGAAGGCCCAGTTGAAGCCGACGTCGGCGCTGATCCAGTCCTGCGACGGGGTGTAGCCGCCGAGGGTGAAGCGGCCCGGCATCGAGTTCGAACCGGCGTTCACCACCACCTGGTCGTCCTCGCTTTCCTCGTTGTAGGCCACCCGCACGTAGGGACGGAAGCCGTCGGCGCTGCCGCCCATCAGCTGGTAGCCGGCGCGGCTGACCAGGGAGTCGCGGTCGAAGCCGTTGAAGTTCATCGAGGTCGCGGTGCCGTTGTCTTCGGTGTAGCCGTCGATTTCCTGCTGGATCCACTGCGCGCCCAGGAAGGGGCCGTGCTGCAGGCCGCCGGCCTGGCCGAACAGCCAGCCGAAGCCGACTTCGGCGCCGAGCTGGCTGGCGCTGGTGGAGCCGGTTTCGGTGCGCACGCTCGGGCCGAGCTCGATGTAGCGCTCGATGTCGACGCTGGTGCTGCCGCCGCTGATCGCGCCGCTCAGGTAACCGCCGCCGCCGAAGCGCAGGGCGCCGTGCAGCGAGGCCAGCACCGGACGGCTGTCGAGGTTGGCGCCGGCGACGTCGTTGTCGTGGTTGCCCAGGCTGATCGCGACGCCCCAGTAGGCGTTGTCGCTGGCGCGGTGGTTGGCGCCCAGGGTCAGGGTCATCACGTCGGCACTGCCGGCGGTGACGGCCGAGCTGCCGTCGAAGTCCTGCTCGCCGTACTGCACCGTGGCGTAACCGCGCACGCTGCCCACTTCGCGGTCGAGCTGGAAGTCGGACATCAGTTCGTCGGTGACCGAGCGGCTGTGGTTCTCGGCCGCCTGGATGCCGCCTTCGCCCGCGTACGACACCTGCACCGGCGCCGACAGGGTCGACAGCACCACGTTGGCCAGCATGCGGTGGGCCGCGCCGGTCGGGTGCACGCCGTCGGCGAACAGGAAGGTGTTGTTGGTGCCCGGCGCATAGGTCGCCGGCAGGCCGGAGCCGGCCGGGCCGCAGGCCACGGAGTTGGCCGGCGTGCAGGCGGTGCCGGTGACGTTGGTGAAGCCGTACAGGCCCGGGTTGGCGCGGATCTCGTTGATCAGGCCGAAGGTGTTGATCGGGATGATGCCGTCGCCCAGCGAGCCCAGGCCGGTGTTGAGCGCCGTGTTGTACACCACGGTGATCTGGCTGATGGTGCCCGAGGCCGGGTTGGTCGCGAACTGCGGCGTCACGCCCAGGTCCGGCAGGTTGTAGACGATGATGTAGTTGGCGCCGGCGGCCTGCAGGCGGCCGATCTGCTGCACGTAGGCGGTGGCCGCGGCGACGGTGGCCGCCTGCGCGGTGGCCGGCGTGCCGAGCGCGGCGAAGATGTCGTTGGCGCCGCCCCAGATGCTGTACAGCGCGTTCGGATCGGCGGCGCCGCTGCGCGGGGTCAGGTACTGGGTCACCTGGGTCGGGATGTTCGGCACCGGGTTGAGGCAGGCACCGGCCGCGTTCACGCAGGCGCCGCCCCAGGCGTAGTTGGCGCCACCGGCCAGCGAGTTCGTGCCCGGCAGGCCGAAGGCCGCCGCGATGATTTCCGCCGCGACCGGATCGGGATTGGTGGTGAAGCTGTTGCCCGGCGGCAGGCCCGGGGTGGCGGCGGCGATGTTGCCGGAGTCGCTGAGGCTGTCACCGAACACGACGAAGCTGCTGAACTCTTGCGCCTGGGCGGCGCCGGCGCATCCGAGCGCCAAGGCAACGGCGCCGGCCAAACGATGGAAACGGGGCATGGGAAAACTCCTGTCGGGGCTATGGGTTGTGCACGACCACGAGCCCAGGGTCTCCTTAAGGCGACGCCGCGCGATGACGGTGCCGCTCCCTCCCCTTGAGCCGCTGCCTGCCCCCGCCGGGATCGCTCCCCGCGAGGCCGCTTCACCTTAATGCAAAGGCCGGTTCCATACCACCGGGTACAGACCCGGAATCAGGGCCGCACCGAGACGCCCCGCAGCCGGGGCTGTCCGCCGACCACGTCGGTCCAGGCCAGCCAGGCGGCGCCGTCCTGCAGCTGCAGGCGGGGGAAGCCGGTGGCGCGGCCGCGGCCGGTGACGTCGGCGACCTTGCGGCGGAAGTGTTCGGCGGCCAGGTCGGGGCTGAAGCGCGCCAGCCACAGGGACTGGCGGCCGCGATCCTCTTCCAGCCAGGCCATCCAGACGCCGTCGACGTCCGCGGCCAGGTCGACGCGGCCGTGCTGCGCCGGCCCCCTGGCGACCACCTGCATCGGACCGAAGCGGCGGCCGGCGTCGTCCGAACGGGCCAGGCGCAGGCTGGGTTCGCCGCCGGCCGCGGTGTACCAGGCCACCCAGGCCTGGCGGCCGCGCGCGGCGATGGCCGGGCCGTTCACCGGGCAGGCCGGCATCGTCCAGCGGTCGGCGTGCACGGTCACCGGCGCCG
Source organism: uncultured Arenimonas sp. (assembly GCA_965650505.1). Classification (GTDB taxonomy): domain Bacteria; phylum Pseudomonadota; class Gammaproteobacteria; order Xanthomonadales; family Xanthomonadaceae; genus Arenimonas. The sequence goes on along the minus strand of CBFGOZ010000141.1, from coordinate 2,658 downwards.
ACCAGGCGCGGCCGTCGAAGCGGGCGACGGCGATGTCGCGGATCTCGCCCTCGGTGCGGTCGCGGTAGGCCAGCAGCAGGCCCTCACTGCCGACCGCGGCGTCGGTCTGGCAGCAGTCGCAGGTGCTGGCGTCGATCTGGTGTTCGCCGCGCTTGCGGCCGTCCCTGCCGAAGGTCGCGGCGCGCAGGGTCATGGCGCCGCCGCCGTGGCCGCCGTGGTCGTGGCCACCGCCGGTGTGGCGGCCGTCGAGCCAGGCGATGCCCAGCACGCCCGGTGCCTGCGCCCAGAGGCTGGCGAAACCGTGTTCGGTGGGCGTGCCGTCGTCGTGCACCGGCGTCGCGTCGCTCCAGGTGGCGCCGCCGTCGGTCGACCGCTGCAGGCGCACATCGTAGGCATAGGTGGCGCTGCCGTTCTTCACCAGGGTGTGCGCCCACAGGCTGCCGTCGGGCAGGGCCTGCAGGGCCGGCACGTCGGCCCAGTTCACGAACCAGTCGCTGCCCTGGGCGATGGTCTGCGCGGCGCTCCAGCCGGTGGCCGGATCCTGGCGTGCAAAGGCCAGGCGGTGCCCGCCGTTCTTGCGCCGTTCGATCCAGCTCAGCAGCAGGTCGCCGTCGGGCGCAAGCGAAAGGTTGGGCTGCGCCGAGCCCACTGGCGCCGGCAGGGTCCAGTCGCTGACGGTGGGGCTGGCGGCCGAGGCCAGGACGGGGAACAGCAGCAGGGCGAACGCGGTTTTCATCGCGGCAATCTAGCGGTCGGGCGGTGCGCCGTCATCTTCCGGGGCGTGGTGCCGGTAGCCGAAGCGCTCGTGCAGGGCCTGCAGCTGGCCGCGGAAGCGCCGCGCCTCCCAGGCCAGGGCGCGCCAGGACAGGTCGAGCAGGCCGGCCAGCGCCAGGCCACCCGCCAGCCCGCCCACCACGAGGGCGTTGATGTACGACGCTGCGGCCGAGGCCCCTTCGCCGTAACCGGTGAGCCCGATCAGCCAGCTGCCGAGCGCATGGGTGCCGACATAGATCGGCGCCAGCGTCAGCGGGTTGGTGATCATCTGCAGGGCGATCATCACGGTCAGGTTGCCGCGCACGCCGATCGCCAGCAGCAGGCCGATCAGCAGCTGCAGCCCGTACACCGGCATCAGCGCCAGCACCGAGCCGGCATACAGCGAGGCCAGCACCTGCGGGCGCTTGAACGACCACAGGTAGGGTCGCCGGCGCGCGGCGTCGGCGAACCACTTGATCACCGGGTAACGCGCCACGTTCGCGCGCCGCGGCAGCGGCCGCAGCCAGCGGCGCAGGCGCCGGCGGCGCGCCAGCCAGCGTCGGTGCAGAGGATGCGAACGGACCGGCATGGACGGCGCGGCGGTCGCCGCTCAGGCGACGCGTCGGCCGCGCTGTTTGGCCAGGCGCACCAGCAGCAGCGAGATCGCCGCAGGCGTCATGCCCGGGATGCGCTGGGCCTGGCCGATGGTTTCCGGGCGCACGGCCGCGAGCTTGGACTGCAGTTCGGCCGACAGGCCGGGAATGCCGGCGTAGTCGAAGCCTTCCGGAATGCGGGTGTCCTCGTTGCGGCGGCTGCGGGCGATCTCGTCGTTCTGGCGCTCGAGGTAGCCGGAATACTTCACGCCGATCTCGACCTGCTCGGCCACCGCCGGGTCGTCGACCGCGGGCTGCAGCGAGGGCAGCGCGGTCAGCGTGGCGTAGTCGAGCTCCGGGCGCTTGATCAGGTCCAGCGCGGTGGCCTCGCGCGCCAGCACGATGCCGGTCGCGGCCTCGAGCTCGCGCGCGACGGCGCCGCCGGGCGCGGCCCAGATCGCCTGCAGGCGGGCGCGTTCGGTTTCCACCGCCTCGGCCTTGCGCGAGAACGCGGTCCAGCGCGCGTCGTCGACCAGGCCGAGCTCGCGGCCGACCGGCGTCAGGCGCGCGTCGGCATTGTCCTCGCGCAGCTGCAGCCGGTATTCGGCGCGGCTGGTGAACATGCGGTAGGGCTCGGTGGTGCCGTGCGTCACCAGGTCGTCCACCAGCACGCCCAGGTAGGCCTGGTCGCGGCGCGGCGACCAGGCCTCGCGCTGCATCACGTGGCGCGCGGCGTTCAAGCCGGCCAGCAGGCCCTGGGCCGCGGCTTCTTCGTAGCCGGTGGTGCCGTTGATCTGGCCGGCGAAGAACAGGCCGTGCACGAGCTTGGTCTCCAGCGAGGCCTTCAGCCCGCGCGGGTCGAAGTAGTCGTATTCGATCGCATAACCCGGCCGGGTGATGTGCGCATTCTCGAAACCCCTGATCGAGCGCACCAGCTCGAACTGCACCTCATACGGCAGCGAGGTGGAGATGCCATTGGGGTAGATCTCGTGCGTGTCCAGGCCCTCGGGTTCGATGAAGACCTGGTGCGAGGCCTTGTCGGCGAAGCGCACCACCTTGTCCTCGATCGACGGGCAGTAGCGCGGGCCCACGCCTTCGATCACGCCCGAATACATCGGCGAGCGGTCCAGGCCGCCGCGGATGATCTCGTGCGTGCGTTCACTGGTATGCGTGATCCAGCAGCTGACCTGGCGCGGATGCTCGGCGGCACTGCCCAGGAAGGAGAACACCGGCACCGGCGTGTCGCCCGGCTGCTCCGCCAGGCCGTCGTAGTTGATGCTGCGGCCGTCGATGCGCGGCGGCGTGCCGGTCT
>CBFGOZ010000140.1:0-6931 GCA_965650505.1 uncultured Arenimonas sp. | reverse complement strand
TTGCCCGCGACCAGGCCGCCCGCGACATCGCCTGGTGGCCGCCGGCGCTGATCGCCCATGCGCACGGGGGGTGGGGCGAGGTGGATATCCATGCGCGCAACGAAAGCGGGCTGATGCTGAGCAGCCGGCAGATGGTGGAGGCCTTCGGGGCCGCGCCGGAACCTGTCTACCGACGCATGCCGGGGGCCGACACCATCGCGCTGGCCGCGCCCGTGCACAGCGACTTCGACGACCTTCTGGCCACGCGCCGCACTTGCCGCAACTTCGATGGCCACGCCGTGCTGGGCCGTGGCGACTTCGCGACCATGATGCGCCGCGTCTGGGGCGCCATCGGGACCCGCGAGCTGGCGCCCGGCGCGGTGGCGGTGAAGAAGAACAGCCCGGCCGGCGGCGGCCTGCACGCGGTTGAGGCTTATGTGCTGGTGCAGCGGGTCGAGGGACTGGCGCCCGGGATCTACCACTACCTGTCGATGGACCACGCGCTCGAGCCGCTGCGTGCGCTGACGCCCGAAGAAGCCGCGGACTGGGCGCACCGCTTCGTCGCCGGCCAGGATTGGTTCAACAATGTGCCGGTGATGGTGGTGATGACGGCGCGCTTCGACCGGCTGTTCTGGAAGTACCGCCGCCACACCAAGGCCTGGCGCGTGGTGCACCTGGACGTCGGCCATCTTTCGCAAACCATGTACCTGTCGGCGACCGAGCGGGGGCTGGGCTGCTTCGTCACCGCCGCGATCAACGACCGTGCGGTGGAGGAAGCATTGGCGCTTCCGGCGCTGCGCGAGGGGCCGATTGCGATCGTCGGCTTCGGCGCGCGTTCGGGCGAGATCCGGACGATGGAGCTGGACGTGTTCGAACCGGTGCGGCCGGCCGGCATGGGCTGAGTCAGCCGCCGAGCCCGCCCACGCGCTTGAGTCCGTCGTCGCCGACCTGCAGCCAAGGCACGTGGTCGTCGTAGGAAACGTGCACCTGCGGTTCGCGGTCGACCGGGCCGTCGAAATTGCTGCGCACGACGTGCAGTTCGCCGGGCCAGCGTTCGGAGCGGAAGAACAGCGTGGTGCCGCAGCGGCTGCAGAAGCCGCGTTCGGCGCCGGGCGACGAGGCGTACCAGCGCAGTCGCGTCTGCGGGTCGTCGAAACGCACGTTCGCGGCCTTCAGGCCCACCCAGGTCACAACGGGTGCGCCGTGCGCTCGCCGGCACATCGAGCAGTGGCAGTGCGCAACCCACTTGCTGGGCAGCTGCGCCTCGAAGCGCAGGTCGCCGCAGAGGCAGCTTCCGGTGGTGGTGGCCATGGGGGATCCTCCTCCGGCGATGCTAACGCAGCACTGCGGCGCCACGGGTAGGCGGGGCCATGACCGGGCCTCAGGCGCGGCCGGGCATGGTGCCGCGGTCGAGCAGGCGATAGCCGATGGCTTCGGCCAGGTGCGGGGTGCCGATGTCGTCGCAACCATCCAGGTCGGCGATGCTGCGGGCGACGCGCAGGATGCGGTGCATGGCGCGGGCCGAGAGCTGCAGCGCCTCCATCGCCTGTTCGAGCAGGTGCTGGTCCCGGGCGGCGAGCCGGCAGTGGGCTTCGGTCTGCGCCTGGCTCAGCTGGGCGTTCACCGTGCCGGCGCGGGCCTGCTGGCGTTCGCGGGCGGCCAGCACCCGTTGCCGCACCGCCGCGCTGGGTTCGCCGCGCGGGGCATCGGAGCGCAGGTCCTGGGCCGGCAGCCGCGGCACCGCCAGCTGCAGGTCGATGCGGTCGAGCAGGGGGCCGGAGAGTTTTCCGCGGTAGCGCTGCACCACGTCCTCGCTGCAGCCGCAGCGGCCCGAGGGGTCGCCGGCCCAGCCGCAGGGACAGGGGTTCATCGCCGCGACCAGTTGGAAGCGGGCCGGGAACTCGGCCTGGCGCGCCGCCCGCGACACCGTCACCACGCCCGACTCCAGCGGCTGGCGCAGCACGTCCAGGGTGTGCCGCGACCATTCGGCGATCTCGTCCAGGAACAGCACGCCGTTGTGCGCCAGCGAGATCTCGCCCGGGCGCGGGTCGCTGCCGCCGCCGGTGATCGCCACGGCGCTGGCCAGGTGGTGCGGGGCGCGGAAAGGACGTCGTCGCCATTGGCCGAGGTCGATGCCCTGCCGACTGACCGAATGCACGGCGGCGGTTTCCAGGGCCTGGGCCTCGTCGGGATCGGGCAGCAGGCCCGGCAGCCGCGCCGCCAGCAGGGTCTTGCCGCAGCCCGGCGGTCCGATCAGCAGCAGGTGGTGGCCGCCGGCGGCGGCGATCTCCAGGGCGCGGCGTGCCGCGAGCTGGCCGCGCACGTCGGCCAAGTCCGGGTAGCGCGGCGCCTCGGCCAGGGCCGGGCGTTCGGCGCGCGGCAGCGGGTGGGTGTCCTGCAGGAAGCCGCAGACCTCGAGCAGGGTGCGGGCGGTCCAGGCGCGCACGCTGCCCGCCAATGCGGCCTCGGCGCCGTTGCCAGCCGGGACGATCAGGCGCCGGCCCTCGCGCGCCGCGGCCAGCGCCGCCGGCAGCACGCCGTCCACCGGCTTGAGTTCGCCCGTCAGCGCCAGTTCGCCCAGCAGTTCGACGTCGGCCAGGGCCTGCACCGGGATCTGGCCGCTGGCGGCCAGGATGCCGAGCGCGATCGCGAGGTCGTAGCGGCCGCCCTCCTTGGGCAGGTCGGCCGGCGCCAGGTTGACGGTGATGCGCCGCTGCGGGAACTCGAACTGGGCATTGGCCAGGGCCGAACGCACCCGTTCCCGGCTTTCGCGCACCGCCGCGGCCGGCAGCCCCACCAGGGTGAAGTTGGGCAGGCCGCCGCCCAGGTGCACCTCGACCCGGACCGCGGGCGCATGCACGCCGGCCCGGGCGCGGCTGTGCGCCAGCGCCAGATTCATGGTTTGGGGAAGCGCCGCGGCTTAGTTCTTCGAAGCGCCCGGTTCGGCCAGCCGCGCCTCGAGCACGGTGATCGCACGCTCCATGGCGTCGAGCTTCTCGCGGGTGCGCAGCAGCACGGCGCGCTGCACTTCGAACTCCTCGCGCGTGACCAGATCGAGCTTGCCCAGGCCGGCCTGCAGCGTGGCCTTGAAGTTCTGCTCGAGGTCGGCGCGGGCGTCCTTCAGCCCCGGGGGCACCAGGTCGGACAGCTTGCGGGCGAGGTCGTCGAGGTTCTTGAGGTCGATCATGTCGGGGCTCCGGTGGGTGCCCCCACGATGCGCCGACGGCGGCGTCGAAGGCAGGGGGGAATCCGCCAGCGGGCGGTAGGAAAACACCGGGACACATCGTCATCCGGCGTGGGCCCACAAATAGACCACGAGTCCGGTGAGCAATCAATCCGTCATCGGCAGGTCATGGTTCAGTCGCTCTCCCCCGAGTCCCCCTTCCCTCAGCGTCAGGAGGCAGTCCCTCATGGTTTCCGTAAAGTTCCTGCGACACCTGGGCGTCCTCGCCCTGCTGGGTCCCGCCCCCGCGCTGGCCGCGCCCCCGGTGCTCGATGCCGGCGACACGGCCTGGATGATCGTGGCCACCCTGCTGGTGCTGATGATGACCATCCCGGGCCTGGCCCTGTTCTACGCCGGCATGGTCCGGTCCAAGAACGTGCTGTCGGTGCTGATCCAGTGTTTCGCCATCACCGCCCTGGTCACCGTACTCTGGGTGGTCTACGGCTACAGCCTGGTGTTCGACACCACCGGCATGGAGAAGGGGGTGGTGAACTTCCACTCCTTCGTCGGCGGCTTCGGCAAGGCCTTCCTGGCCGGGCTGGGCACCGACAGCCTCAGCTACGGCATCCCGGAAAGCGTGTTCGTCACCTTCCAGATGACCTTCGCCATCATCACGCCGGCGCTGATCGTGGGCGCCTTCGCCGAGCGCATGAAGTTCTCGGCCCTGCTGCTGTTCATGGCGGTCTGGTTCACCGTGGTCTACGCGCCGATCGCGCACATGGTCTGGAGCGGCGACGGCGGCCTGATGTGGGACTGGGGCGTGCTCGACTTCGCCGGCGGCACCGTGGTGCACATCAACGCCGGCATCGCCGGCCTGGTGGCGGCCCTGGTGCTGGGCAAGCGCAAGGGTTACCCGACGGTGGCGATGCCGCCGCACAACCTGGGCTACACCGTGATCGGCGCGAGCCTGCTGTGGGTGGGCTGGTTCGGCTTCAACGCCGGCTCGGCGGTGGCGGCGAACGGCACGGCCGGCATGGCCATGCTGGTCACCCAGGTCGCCACGGCGGCCGCGGCCCTTACCTGGATGTCCGCGGAGTGGGTGATCCACCGGAAGGCCAGCGTGCTGGGCATCGTCTCGGGCGCGGTGGCGGGCCTGGTGGCGATCACCCCGGCCTCCGGCACGGCGGGTCCGATGGGCGCGCTGGCGATCGGCGCGGCGGCGGGCGCGGTCTGCTTCGTGTTCTCCACCAGCATCAAACGCCGGCTGGGATACGACGACTCGCTGGATGTGTTCGGCGTGCACGCGATCGGCGGCATCGTCGGCGCGGTCCTGACCGGCGTGTTCGCGGCGCCGGCCCTGGGTGGCTTCGGAACCGTCACCGACATCGGGGCCCAGGTCTGGGTGCAGGTGAAGGGCGTGGGTTTCACCGTGGTCTACACCGCCGTGGCCACGCTTGTCATACTCAAGGCCATCCAGTGGACGATCGGGCTGCGGGTCAGCGAGGAAGCCGAGAGCGAAGGCCTCGACATCGCCCTGCACAACGAGCGCGGCTACAACCTTTGAGGACTAGGGAGCTCATCCAATGAAAATGGTCATGGCCATCATCAAGCCATTCAAGCTCGACGACGTCCGCGAGGCGCTGAGCGAAGTCGGCGTCACCGGCGTCACTGTCACCGAGGTCAAGGGCTTCGGCCGGCAGAAGGGCCACACCGAGCTCTACCGCGGCGCCGAATACGTGGTCGACTTCCTGCCCAAGATCAAGCTCGAGGTCGCGGTCACCAGCGACCAGGTCGAACGCGTGGTCGAGGCGATCCAGTCGGCGGCCAACACCGGCAAGATCGGCGACGGCAAGATCTTCGTCTACGAGCTGGAGAAGGTGCTGCGCATCCGCACCGGCGAGCTCGACGGCGACGCCTTGTAGAAGAGCGTTTTTGCCGCGGATTTACGCGGATGAAAGCGGATAAGGGCGGATGGAAGATTGGGTAAGAAGCAGGGCCCGCACACACTTCCGAGCGTGCGGGCCCTAATTTTGTGCCACTTTATCCGCTTCTATCCGCGTTCATCCGCGTAATTCCGCGTAAATCCGCGGTGAAAAATGCCCTTCAGTCCCCCAGCGCGCGCGACATGACCGGCGGCATCGCCAGCGCGCCCTGGTGCACGTCGGCGGTGTAGTACTGGGTTTCGAAACCCTTGGCGGCGGCGTCGGCCTTTCGGAACTGCGTGAGGTCGCGCTTTTCCTTCGAGGCGATGGTGCAGCTCCACCAGCCGGTCGGGTAGCACGGCTGCGGGAAGGGCAGGGTGCGGAAGCTGGTGAAGCCGGCATCGGTCATGGCCTGGCGCATGTCCAGGATCAGCTTCATCAGCGCCAGCGGCGACTCGCTCTGCTGCACCAGCAGGCCGCCCGGACGCAGCGCGTGCAGGCAGGTTTCGTAGAAGGCCTGGTTGAACAGGCCTTCGGCCGGGCCGACCGGATCGGTCGAATCCACGATGATCACGTCGATCGACTCCGGCGCCGCGTTCTTCATGTAGGCGATGCCGTCGTCGAACATCACGGTGGCGCGCGGGTCGTTGTTGCTCTCGCACAGCTCCGGGAAATACTTCTCGGCCATGCGCGTGACCTGCTCGTCGATGTCGCACTGCACGGCGGTGCGCACGCCCGTATGGCGCAGCACTTCGCGCAGGGTGCCGCAGTCGCCGCCGCCGATGATCACCACGTCCTTCGGATCGGCGTGGGTGAACAGCGGCGCATGCGACATCATCTCGTGGTAGAAGAAGTTGTCGCGCGTGGTCACCATCATCGCGCCGTCGATGAGCATGACGTTGCCCCAGTCGGTGCTCTCGTACATCTCGATCTTCTGGAACGGCGACTGCACCTCGTCGAGCTTGCGGACCATGCGCAGGCCGAAGGCCGAGCCCGTGTGCTCGAAGTTCTCGTGCAGCCACGTCGAGGAAGAAGAAGTCATCGGCTTTCCAGAAGGTCCGTAGGCGGGGCCGCATTGTAACGGATCGCGCTTTTCACCGAAGTTTCCGCCCTCGCCGGCCACCGCCCCGGGCAAACATGGACCCGCCACCCCCGGGGGGTACAATGCGCCCCCCAACCACCCCCGGAACGCCGCCCATGCCCGCCTGGTCCCTCGACCGCGCCCGCCATACCTACTCCGTGCCGTACTGGAGCGAGGGTTATTTCGACGTGGACGGCGCCGGCCACATGGTGGTGCGTCCGCGCGGCGCCCAGGGCCCGGCGCTGTCGCTGCCGGCCGTGGTCGGCCAGGCCACCGGCGCCGGCCTGAAGCTGCCGCTGCTGCTGCGTTTCTCCGACATCCTCGGCGACCGCCTGGGCAAGCTGCAGGCGGCCTTCGGCCGCGCCATGGCCGAACTCGACTACCAGGGCGGCTACACCGCCGTCTATCCGATCAAAGTGAACCAGCACCGCGGCGTCGCCGGGGAACTGGCGGCGGCGGGTGGCGAAGGTTTCGGCCTGGAGGCCGGCTCGAAGCCGGAACTGATGGCGGTGCTGGGGCTGGCGAAGCCCGGCAGCCTGGTCATCTGCAACGGCTACAAGGACCGCGAGTTCATCCGGCTGGCGCTGATCGGCCGCAAGCTCGGGCTGGAGACCTTCATCGTCATCGAGAAGCCGAGCGAACTGGCGATGGTGATCGAGGAGGCCAAGGCCCTGGACGTGAAGCCGGGCCTGGGCGTGCGCATGCGCCTGGCCTCGCTGGGCGCCGGCAAATGGCAGAACAGCGGCGGCGACAAGGCCAAGTTCGGCCTGTCGCCGCGCCAGGTGC
>CBFGOZ010000139.1:0-7090 GCA_965650505.1 uncultured Arenimonas sp. | reverse complement strand
TGCACTCCAGGCCGCCGGCCTGCTGGAAGTAGGTGAACTGGGTCACCTCCATGCCGTTGAGCCAGACTTCCCAGCCCAGGCCCCAGGCGCCGAGCGTCGGCGATTCCCAGTTGTCCTCGACGAAGCGCAGGTCGTGCACCAGCGGGTCGATGCCCAGCGCCATCAGCGAGCCGAGGTACAGCTCCTGCAGGTCGGCGGGATTGGGCTTCATCACCACCTGGTACTGGTAGTAGCGCTGCAGGCGGTTGGGGTTCTCGCCGTAGCGGCCGTCGGTGGGGCGGCGGCAGGGCTGCACGTAGGCGGCGTTCCAGGGCTCGGGACCGAGCGCGCGCAGGAAGGTGGCGGGGTGGAAGGTGCCGGCGCCGACCTCGAGGTCGAGCGGCTGGATCAGGACGCAGCCCTGTCCGGCCCAGTACTGGTTGAGCCTCAGGATCAGGTCCTGGAAGGTCGGTGCGGTCATCGCCGTTTCGCCGTGTCCAAAGCGGGCTAGTATAGCCGCGGCCCGCGATACCGCTGCTTCTGAGCCCGATGAAACCCTTCCTGATCCTCGAGACCGGCAAACCCATCCCCAGCCTGCGCCGCCACGGCAGTTTCGGGCACTGGATCCGGGTCGCCGCCGGCCTGCACGGGCGCCAGGTGCGCCAGGTCTGGGTCGCCGACGGCGAGCCGCTGCCGGACGCGGGCGACTACGCCGGCGTGCTGGTCACCGGCTCGGGCGCGATGGTCACCGAGCGCGCCGACTGGAGCGAACGTTCGGCCGACTGGCTGCGCCGCGCCGCCGAAGCGGGCCGCCCGCTGTTCGGCATCTGCTACGGCCACCAGCTGATCGCGCACGCGCTCGGCGGCACCGTCGACTACAACCCGCGCGGGCGCGAGATGGGCACGGTGCCGGTGAAGCTGCGCGAACCCGCCGCCGCCGACCCGCTGTTCGCCGGCCTGCCGGCGCAGATCGACGCCCAGACCACCCACCTTCAGACCGTGCTGGCGCCGCCGCCCAAGGCCCAGGTGCTGGCCCATTCCGAACGCGACGACTGCCAGGCCTTCCGCTGGGGCGAGTCGGTCTGGGGCGTGCAGTTCCACCCCGAATTCAGCACCGGCATGATGCGCGGCTACATCCGGGCGCGTTCCGACGCACTGAAGAACGAAGGCACCTGCCACCGCGGCCTGCTGGGCGCGGTGAAGCCGGCGCCCCAGGCGCGGCGGGTGCTGCGCCGTTTCATCCATCTGGCGCATCGACGCGCCTGACGAAGGAGCATTACCGAATGGTCGACAAGATCGGCGTGGACGACGTGCTGGGCTGGTTCAAGGCGGCGCTGGACGTGGGCGGCAAGCGGCCCGGGGCGGTGTTCGGCGCGGCCTTGCTGCAGCTCGGCGTCTGGCTGCTGCTGGCCGGCGTGCTGTTCGGCGTGCTGGCGGCGGCGGGCCTGTCCCACGCCGGCGGCAATCCCGACGAGGCGGCCATCCGCGAAGGCATGGCGGGCGTGATCCTGCCGGTGATGGCCAGCTTCATCCTGGTGTCCATGGTCCTGTCCCCGATCTTCGGCGGCGGACTGGTGCAGGCGGTGCACAACGCCGACCTGGGTCTGCCGTCGTCGGCCTGGGACGCCTTCGCCGGTTTCCGTCGCCCGATGATGCCGTCGCTGGCGGGCCTGGCCGTGCTGGCCGCCGCCGGTTTCGCGCTGAACCTGATGGGCCAGGCGGTGTTCGGCGGCAGCGAGTTCCTCGCCGGCCAGTGGGCGGTGTGGGACCAGCTGGCCCGCGGCGACGTCACGCCGCCGCCGCCGCCGCGCATGCCGGTGGCCAACTTCCTCTGGGGGATGGGCATCGGCACGGTGAACGCCATCCTGGGCGTGCTGGTGGTGCCGGCGGTGCAGCTCGGCGGCCGCAGCACCTGGGGCGCGATCTCCGAGGCGCTGCGGGCGCTGGTGCGCCACCCGGGACCGCTGGTGCTGGCGGCGCTGCTGGGTCTGGTCGCGATCATCGCCGCGTCGATCGTGCTGGGCGTGGTGATGCTGCTGGTGATCCTGGTCGCGATGGTGCTGCCCTGGCTGGCGGTGCCGCTGGGCATCCTGCTGATGCTGGCCTGGGCCGTGACCTTCGTCGTCATGTACTACGCCTTCGCGCGTGCCGCCTGGCGCGGCATCCACGGCATCAGCGGCGGCGGCCCCGCCGCGCCGGCGCCGGTGGACGTGGTCGCGGCCTGAGGCCGCGGACTCAGGGCAGTCCGCCGGCGGCGACTTCCCAGAGCAGCTGCACGTAACGCAGCACGATCAATCCCACCGTGGCCAGGAAGGCCACGGCCTGGGCGACCAGCCACGCGCGCGCGCCGCGCGGCATCGCCGGCGTCGCGCCCGGCGCCAGTTCCACCCGGGTGCCGGCCAGGTAGTCGTGCAGGGCACGTTTGCCCGGCGTCCAGGCCGCCATCGCGTGGCCGAGGTTGAGCAGCAGCCAGGACGGAACGCCGGCGACGAAACGCAGCACGATCCGCCACGGGCCCGGGCGCGCGCCGGCGAGGTCGGTCACCCGCAGTCCGAACAGGCGCTTGCCGGGACTGGCCTGCCAGGCCGAGGCCTCGCCCGCGATGAACCAGACCGCCGCCAGCGCGCAGCACAGGCCCGCGGCCTGCAGCAGAAGAGTCGTGGCGGCGAGCGCCATCGATTCGATGCCGGTGCGCAGCACCGGGTCCACGGCCCATTCCCGGGCCAGCGCGAGCGGGCTGGCCTCGGGCCGCGCCAGAGCGGCGTCGAACAGCTCCCACAGCCGCCACTGCACCGGTTCCAACCCGGCCGCGAGTTCCCGTGCGCCGGCCTGCAGCCGCGTCCACAGCAGGGGCAGGGCCAGCAGACCCAGCAGGGTGGCGTCCAGACTGTAGGCCGCGTAGCGGCGCCAGAACCCGGCCGGCGGATTCATGCGCTCAGTCGGTGGCGGGCTTGGGCCGCAGCAGCGCGCCGGCGATGATGCCCAGCTCGTACAGCAGGCACATCGGGATCGCCAGCAGCAGCTGCGACACCACGTCGGGCGGGGTGATGATGGCCGCCAGGATGAACACGCCGACGATCACGTAGCCGCGCGCCTCGCGCAGCTGGGCCGGCGTCACCACGCCCAGCAGGACCAGCACCACCACGGCCACCGGCAGCTCGAAGCTCAGGCCGAAGGCCAGGAAGATCACCAGCACGAAATCCAGGTACTTGGTGATGTCGGTCATCATCGCCACGCCCTCGGGCGTGACCGCGGCGAGGAAACCGAACACCGTCGGCAGCACCAGGAACCAGGCGAAGGCGCAGCCGGTGTAGAACAGCACCACCGCCGCCACCAGCAGCGGCTTGGCCAGGCGTTTTTCGTGCTGGTACAGGCCCGGCGCGACGAAGGCCCAGGCTTGGTAGAGCAGCACCGGCATCGCCAGCATCAGCGCGGCGAAGAAGGCCAGCTTGACCGGGGTGAAGAAGGGCGAGGCGACGTCGATGGCGACCAGCTGGCCGCCGGCCGGCAGCTTCGACAGCAGCGGCGCCGCGAACTGCGCGTACAGCCGGTTCGCGAAGGGCAGCATGGCCACGAACACCACCAGCACCGCGATCACCGCCTTGAGCAGGCGCGAGCGCAGCTCCAGCAGGTGGCCCATCAGCGATTCCTCGGGCTGGCCGGGGCGGGCGCTCACGGCGGCAGCTCGGTGCGGGACGGACGCGGCGGCGCGTCGGCCGATGTGTCGTCAGGCGTCAGTTCGAACGGGGGCGGCGCCGTGGGCGCGGCGGACGGATCGGCGGCGGGCGCGTCCTGCGCCGCGGCCGGCAGGTCCTGCACGGCGGTGTCGGCGTCGTGGTCGGCGCGCACCCGGGCTTCGGCTTCGCGCACCGAATCGGACAGCTCCCGGCCGGCGCTCTCGACCTCGCGGCGCAGGTCCTGCACCGGATTGCCGAGGCTGCGCTTCATTTCGTCGGCGGCCATTTCGCGCTCGAACTCGGACTTCACCGAATACCACTGCGCGCGCGCCTTGCGCACCCACAGCCCGGTGAACCGCGCGGCCTTGGGCAGGCGCTCGGGACCGAGCACCAGCAGGGCGACCACCGCGATCACCAGCAGTTCGCTGAATCCGATGTCGAACATGGGTCCGCCGCTCCCGGCCGGGGCCGGGCTCAGGAATCCTTGTGCTGGCTGTCCTGGCGGTCTTTTTCGCCGGTGCCGGCGTCGCGGCGCTCGCTGCCGATCTGCGAGGGCGGCTCGTCCTTGCCCTTGAGGCCTTCCTTGAAGCCCTGGATGCCTTCGCCCAGGTCCTTGCCCACGCCCTTGAGCTTCTTGGTGCCGAAGATCAGGACCACCACCACCAGGACGATGAGCCAATGCCAGATGCTGAAGCTGCCCATGTGCGCGATTCCCGCTTAGGTTCGATGGGCGAAGGATAGCGCAGCCGGACCCCGGCCGCGCCGGCCATCAGTCCTGGGGGACGGTGTTTTCTTCCAGGCGGTCGCGGAAGTCCACCACCGGGCTGGACGGCGGGTCCACCCGGCCCTCGAAGATCTGCCGGGGCGTGGTGTTGCGGCCGTAGACCGCCTGGTTGGCCTTGTGGTTGATGCGCAGCACGGTGCCGTCCAGGGCCACGCCGGCGAACAGGCCGCGGGCGCGGGAATAGCTGTAGATCTCGGCCTTGAGCTGCTCGTCGGTGCTGGCCTGGGCGCTGCGGCCGACCGGTCCGGCGGCGACGCTGGCGTCGGCGCCCAGGGTGAACTTGCCGTTGACGATGTTGTCGACGCCGCGCGGGCTGCGGAACACCAGGATGATGTCGGCCGACTGCACGCCGGCCTGGAAGCCGATGCTGCCGCCGCCGAGCTTGATGAAGCTGGGGTTGGACCAGGTGCCGTCCGGGCTGCGCACCGAGATCAGGCCGGTGCCGCCGCGGCCGCCCAGCACCAGGCCGGCCTTGACCACGTCGGGGATGACGGCGATGGCGTGCGCCTCGGAGAACATCTTCTCGGGCACGGCGGTTTCCGGGATGCGCATGATCTCGCCGAGCACGCGGGCGGCGTCGGCGGCCTTGGTGTCTTCCTTCTCGCCGGCGGCGGCGGGCAGGGGCAGGGCGAGCAGCAGGGCCAGGGCGGCGGCGAAGGCACGGGTCATGGGGGTCTCCGGGTGGCGCGACGGGTCGAGTATGGTCGCCGGGAATGAACCGGGCGTGAGCCGCGCCTTCATCCGGGCGATGATAGTTTGAGCGCAGCAGACATGGACAGTTCCGCATGAGCCCGAGCTATCGCGACGCCCCCGCCCACCCCGGCCCCGGCCGCACCGCCGTGCTGCTGGTCAACCTGGGTACGCCCGACGCGGCGACGCCGGCCGCGGTGCGCCGCTACCTGGGCGAATTCCTGCATGACCACCGCGTGGTCGAGCTGACGCGCTGGCTGTGGTGTCCGATCCTGCACGGGGTCATCCTGCCCCTGCGCTCGGGCAAGGTGGCGCGCAACTACGCCTCGATCTGGACCCCCGACGGCTCGCCCCTGCTGGCCTACTCTAAGAAGCTGTGCGCGGCGCTTCAGCACGCGCTGCCGGACCTGCCGGTGCGGCTGGCCATGCGTTACGGCAACCCGTCGGTGCCGTCGGTGCTGCGGGCGCTGGAGGCCGAGGGCATGACCCGGCTGCTGGTGCTGCCGCTGTACCCGCAGTATTCGGCCAGCACCAGCGCCTCGGTGCTGGACGCCGTGACGAAGGAGATCGCGACCTGGCGGCGCACGCCCGAGCTGCGTTTCATCGCCGACTACCACGACGACGCCGGCTGGCTGGTGGCGATGGAGTCGCGCGTCCGCGCCCACTGGGACCTGCACGGCCGCGCCGAGCGCCTGCTGTTCTCCTTCCATGGCCTGCCGCAGCGTTTCGAGAAGGCCGGCGATCCCTACCCGCGCCAGTGTGAGGCCGGCGCGCGCGCGTTGGCCGCGCGCCTGGGCCTGGCCGACGGCGAATGGCTGCTGACCTACCAGTCGCGCTTCGGCCGCGAGAAGTGGCTGGAGCCGGCCACCGACCAGACCCTGGAACAGCTCGGCCGCGCCGGCGTGAAAACCGTGGACGTGGTCTGCCCTGGCTTCGCGGTGGACTGCCTGGAGACGCTGGAGGAGATCGCGGTGCAGAACGCCGAGGGCTTCCGCCACGCCGGCGGCACCGAGCTGCGCTACATCAGCGCGCTCAACCACGAGCCGGGCCACGTTGCCGCGCTGGCCGCGCTGGCCCGCCGCCACCTGCAGGGCTGGCCGCACTGATGCCGCTGCGCGGGATCCGCCTGGGCACCGCCCGCGGCGAGCTGGCGGCGCTGCGCGGCGGCACGCCCGGTGGCCCCCGGCTGCTGTGCCTGCACGGCTGGCTCGACAACGCCGCCAGCTTCCTGCCGCTGGCGCCGCACCTGGCCGGATTCGACCTGGTGGCGCTGGACCTGCCGGGCCACGGCGCCTCGGCGCATCGCGCCCCGGGTTACGACTACGCCTTCGTCGACTGGGTGCACGACGCGCTCGACGCGATGGACGCGCTGGGCTGGGACCGGGCCGACTGGCTGGGCCATTCGATGGGCGGCGCGATCGCGGCCTCGGTGGCGGCGGCGGCCCCGGCAAGGGTGCGGCGGCTGGCCCTGGTCGAGGCCCTGGGACCGGTGGCGGCCGAGGCGCAGGGCGCCGGCAAACGCCTGCGCGACGCCGTCGCGGCCCGGCGGGCGCTCACCGGCAAACCGCCGCGGTTGATTCCCGACCTCGACACCGCGGTGGCCGCGCGCCTGGCCGCCAGCCGCATGACGCCCGAGGCCGCGCGCCTGATCGTCGAACGCAACCTGCGCCCGATCGAGGGCGGCTACGCCTGGCGCAGCGACCCGCGCCTGACCCTGCCCAGCCACCTGCGCCTGACCGAAGAGACGGTGCAGTCGCTGCTGCGTGCGATAGAAGCGCCGGTGCTGGTGATCGCGGCCGATCCGGCGCCGCCGTACTTCACCCCGGACGTGCGCGCCGCGCGCCTGGCCTGCCTGGCCGACGGCCGGGTCGAGGTGATTCCGGGCGGCCACCACCTGCACATGGAACAGCCGGCGCGGGTGGCGGCGCCGCTGCTGGGTTTCCTGCGCGGCTGAAGCGCC
>CBFGOZ010000138.1:0-7103 GCA_965650505.1 uncultured Arenimonas sp. | reverse complement strand
TTCGAGCGCTACGTCGACTACCTGCTCGACGTGCCGATGTACTTCAGCTACCGCGACGGCGAATACGTGGACCTGAGCGGCCGCAGCTTCCGGAAGTTCCTGCGCGGCGAACTGGCCGAACTGCCGGGCCAGAAGCCGACGATGAAGGACTGGGCCGACCACATGACCACCGCCTTCCCGGAAGTGCGCCTGAAGAAGTACCTGGAGATGCGCGGCGCCGACGGCGGCCCCTGGAACCGACTGTGCGCGCTGCCGGCGTTCTGGGTCGGCCTGCTCTACGACGGCGCCGCGCTCGACGCCGCTTGGGACCTGGTGAAGGACTTCACGATGGAGGAACGCCACGCCCTGCGCGACGGCGTGCCGAAACACGCCTTGAAGCTGCCGTTCCGCAACGGCACCGTGCGCGAGCTCGCGCTCGAGGCGCTGAAGATCGCCGGCCAGGGCCTGGCCCGCCGCAACCGCCTCAACGCCGCCGGCGCCAGCGAGGCGGTGTTCCTGGAGCCGCTGGTCGAGTTCGCGATGGCGAACGAAACCCCGGCCGAGCGCAAGCTGGCGCTCTACCACGGGGCCTGGAAGGGCAGCGTGGATCCGGTGTTCAAGGAGTTCGCGTACTGACATGGGCAGCGTCAAGACCGACTGGTTCAAGACCGACGACCCGCGCATCGACGCGCTGGACCAGCTGCTCGAGCAGCGCGCGGTTCCCTATGGCGGCCTGGGCCTGGAACCACTGGACGGTTATCTGACGGCGCTGGTGCTCAGCCCCGGCGAAACGGTCGAACCCGAGGCCTGGCTGCCGCGGGTCTGGGGCAAGGCGCCGCCGCGCTGGGAAAACGCCGCCGACGAGGCCGCGGCGCGCGAACTGCTGATGCTGGCCTGGCACACGGCCGCGCGGCGGGTGCGTTTCAACAGCGACGAGCTGACGGCGGACGGGGCGCTGTTCTGGTGGCTGCCCGACGATCCGGAGGCCGAACACGGCGACGACGTCGACATCGGTGCGGCCTGGGCCGGCGGTTTCCTCGAGGGCATGGACCTGCGCAGCGAGGCCTGGGACGAGTGGATCGCCAAGGACGACTGGATCGGCGATGTCGAGGCCTACATCGAGGCCTTGGCCATCGGCAGTTATCCGCCCGAGCAGGAGGGCGGGGCACCGGTGCCGCTGTCGTATCAGGAGCGGCTGGAAATCCACGCCGGGCTGCCCGACATGCTGCACGACCTGCACATCCACCGCATCGAATCGCTGACGCCACGCGAGCCGGTCCGCCGCACCGCCGCCCCCGAGCGCAACGATCCCTGTCCCTGCGGTTCCGGCCGCAAGTTCAAGAAGTGCTGCGGCGCCTGAACTGCGCTTGCTGTCGCAAGCAGGGCCTTGCTCGCTTCCTGAGGGCTTCTTTTCGCCGGGCTCGTTCGAGGCGATGGGCCGCCGTACGTGAGGTCTCTCTGCGGACGCCGTGAATCCATCCATGGAGTCTTCTCGAAAACGTCCCTTTTTTCGAGACCGCAGAGAGCCCTCACGCACGACGACCTGCGGACCACCCGGGCCGGGATATCGAATTTCGGAAGCTCGCAATCTGCGACATCCCGCGCTCGTCGTGACCGGAGGGCACGAGCGGGGTTTCACCGGCCCGCGGAGACGAGCCGTGGCGTCGGCACGCACACACAGGGTGCCCTGAAGCGGAGGGCAGGAAGCCCGTAGCGGCCGGCCGTAAGCTGGGCAGGACGCCGCTTGCGCGCGGCCGGGCAGGGCACCCTGTGTGTGCGGGGCGGCGCACGCCAGATCAACCGAAAACGAGCAAGTGACCTGCTTGCGCCAAAGGCGCAAGAGCGAGGGAGGGGCATGGAGCGGCCCGGGTTGGAATAGGATGCGCGGGCGGCCGCCTTGGCCGCTTGGGAGACGTGCCATGACTGCCCGCCAGGTCCTGATTGCCTTCTGCCTGTCCATGCTCACCCTCGCCGCGGCCGCCCAGACCGCCCCCCGCCTGCGAACCATCGAACCGACTCCCGTCCAGGCCGCCCCCAACGTCGCCGTGATGGACAAGGACGCCCAGATCCAACGCCTGACCGAAAGCAACCAGCGCCTGCGCGCCGAGAACAACGAACTCAAGGCCCGCATCGACGCGATGACCGTGCGCGGCGGCAGCGCCGTGACCGCCTACTGCGAGAACCCCCAGGAAAGCCGCAACACGGCCGGCGGCGTCGACAACTGCGGCGTCTACACCTGCAACGACGCCAGCGGCCTCTGCCGCAACCGCTGCACCACCAGCCTGCACTGCGGCCCCGGCACCGCCTGCGACATTCCCAGCGGCACCTGCCAGGCGCCGCCACAGGGCTGAGCGCGCCTGCACGTGGCCGGAGCGGGCGGCGGCCTATCGCCGCCCGAGCTCCGCAGGCGCTAGGCTTGGCGCATGAACACGACGCCCCTCGACACCGAGCCCCTGCGCGACATCGACCTGCCGCCCACCGACGCCCTGCTGCGCGAGGACGTCAAACGCCTCGGCGCCCTGGTGGGCGAGATCCTGGCCGAACAGGTGGCGCCCGAATTCCTGGCCGAAGTCGAAACCCTGCGTATCGCCGCCATCCGCCGGCGCGAGGCCGGTGCCCCGATCGAAGAACTTTCGCGGCGGCTCGACGGCCTGCCGCTGGACCGGGCCGAACTGCTGGTGCGGGCCTTCGCCAGCTATTTCCAGGCCGTGAACCTGGCCGAGCGCGTGCACCGCATCCGTCGCCGCCGCGACTACCAGCGGCTGGGCGAGGCGCCGCAGCCGGGCGGGCTGGAGGATTCGCTGCGGCAGCTGCGGGATGCTGGCGTGGACGCCGCGGCGGTGTCGGCCCTGGTCGCCCGGCTGCGCATCGAGCCGGTGTTCACCGCCCATCCCACCGAAGCGGTGCGTCGCGCCCTGCTGGAGAAGGAAAGCGAGGTCGTGCGCTGCCTGGTCGAGGACATCGACCGCGGCCTGACCCCGCAGGAGCGACGGGCCGACGTCGAACGCATGCGCCTGGCCCTGACCGCCAGCTGGCAGACCGACGAGACGCCGCCGGAAAAACCCAGCGTCGCCGACGAGTTCGAGCACGTCGCCTTTTATCTTTCCGACGTGCTGTACCGCGTCCTGCCCGTCTTCCACGAAGTCTTCGAAGACGCCCTGCAGAAAGTCTACGGCAACCAGATCCCTCCAATCCGGGGTCAGAGTGCGTTTACCATAGCCGAAGATAAACGCACTCTGACCCCGGATTGTCCGCCGGTGCTGGGGTTTGGGTCGTGGGTGGGCGGGGACATGGACGGCAACCCCAATGTCGGGGCGGCGACGATCTCCGCCACGCTCGCGGGTCAGCGCGCCCTGGTGCTGCAGAACTATCGGCGCGACCTGGCGCGGCTGGGCGAGGTGCTCAGCCAGTCCTCGGGGCGGGTGAAGGTATCGCCCGAACTGCTGCGCCGCACCGACGACTACGCGCGCCGGCTGCCCAAGGCGGCGGAGAAGCTCAAGGCCCGCCACGCCGACATGCCCTACCGGCGCTTCACCGCGCTGGTGTCGGCGCGACTGGCCGCCACCGCGCAGGACAAGCGCGAAGGGTATGGCGACGCCGCCGAGTTCGTCGCCGACCTGCGCCTGGCCGAGGCCAGCCTGGCCGCGAACCGCGGCGAACACGCCGGTGGTTTCGCGGTGCGGCGCCTGCGCCGGCGCGCCGAGGCCTTCGGCTTCCACCTGGCCACGCTCGACCTGCGCCAGGAATCCACGCGCCACGACGCGGCGCTGGCGGCGCTGCTGGGCGACGCCGGCTGGCCCGCACGCGCCTGGCCCGAGCGCGCCGACCGGCTGCGCGACCTGATCTCCGGCGCGGAGCCCGTGGCCGCGCCGCAGGCGCCCGAAGCCGCACCGGTGCTGGAGGTGTTCCGCACCGTCGCCACCGCGCTGCCGTTGTACGGCGCGCGCGCCTTCGGCCCCTACATCATCAGCATGAGCCGCAGCGCCGCCGACGCGCTGGCGGTGCTGGCCCTGGCCCGTTTTGCCGGCTGCACGGACGGCAACGGCGCGGTGCCGCTGGACGTGGCGCCCCTGTTCGAAACCGTGGACGACCTGCAGGCCGCCGCCGACACCCTGCGGTCGCTGTTCGCCGACCCGGTGTACCGCGAACACCTGCGCGAGCGCGGCGACCGCCAGGTGGTGATGCTGGGCTATTCCGACAGCGCCAAGGACGGCGGCCTGGTCGCCTCGCGCTGGGCCCTGCAGCAGACCCAGGTGCAGCTGACCGCGCTGGCCGCGGAAGCCGGCGTGCGCATCGCGTTCTTCCACGGCCGCGGCGGTTCGCTGTCGCGTGGCGGCGGCAAGACCGAACGTGCCGTCATCGCCGCGCCGCGCGGTTCGGTCGACGGCTCGCTGCGCCTGACCGAACAGGGCGAAGTGATCCACCGCAAGTACGGCATCCGCGCCATCGCCCTGCGCAACCTGGAACAGATGACCGGCGCGGTGCTGCGCGCCAGCCTGCGGCCGCGGCCGCCGGAGCCGCGCGAGGCGGCCTGGCGCGAGATGGCGGCCTTCATCGCGGCGGCGGCGCGCGCGCACTACCGTCGCCTGGTCTACGACACGCCGGGCTTCGTCGACTATTTCCGCGCCGCCACGCCGATCGACGTGATCGAACGCCTGCGCATCGGCTCGCGCCCGAGCAAACGCGGCAACGCCGGCGGCGTGTCCTCGCTGCGGGCCATACCCTGGGTGTTCGCCTGGTCGCAGAACCGCTGCGGCCTGACCGCCTGGCTCGGCGTGGGCACCGGCATGGCGGCGGGCATCGACAGGTTCGGCCATGCGGCGGTGGCCGAGATGGCGCGCGACTGGCCCTTCTTCGCCACCCTGGTGGACGACGTCGAGATGGTGCTGGCCAAGTCCGACCTGGGCATCTTCGAGCGCTATTCCCTGCTCGCGGGCGAGGCCCATGGCGAATTCTTCCCCGGCATCGCCGCGGAATTCGTCCGCACCCGCGACACCGTCCTGGCGCTCAAGGGCAGCGACATGCTGCTGGCCAACGATTTCCGGCTGCGCCAATCGATCCGGCTGCGCAATCCCTACGTGGATCCGATCAGCCTGCTGCAGGTGGACCTGCTGGCGCGCTGGCGCGCCGCCGGTCGGCCGGAGGACGCCCTATTCCATGCGCTGGTGACCACGGTCAACGGCATCGCCGCCGGCGTGCAGAACACCGGCTGAGTCAGGCGCGGTCGACCTTCTGCAGCAGCGCGATCCACTCGCGCTCGTTGCCGCGGGTATGGGCCGGCAGGCGCTGGGCCTCGCGCAGCGATTCCGCGGCCAAGGCCTGGGCGCGCCCGGTCTCGCCCCATTCGCGCAGCAGGCCCGCGTAACGCGCGCGCGCCTCCAGGCCGGGGTAATAACCCACCAACACGCCGAACTCCTCGTGGGCCTTGTCGCGGTCGCCGGTGGCGGCGACCGCGCGGGCGTAGGTCAGGTGCGCGGGCGGCGAACGATAGTCGGGCTTTTCGGCGATCACCCGCTCCAGTAGTTCGCGCGCGTCCTGCGGCCGGCCGCTTTCCAGCAGGGCCTTGGCCAGGCGCGACTGGATGTCGGGGTCGCCGGCATACAGGCCCTGCAGGGCGAGCTGGTAGTGGGTGACGGCCTCGCCGGCACGGCCGGCCTCGAGCAGGGCCTCGGCCAGGCGCAGCTGGTTGCCGACCGAGGGCGAAAGCTGATTGGCCTCCATCGCCTCGCGCAGCTCGCGGCCCGGGTCGAGCAGCTGCTTGACCTTGCTGCCGGCCCGGCGCACGCCGCGGTGGTGGCGCATTTCCGGCAGCCACACCGCGATCGCGTAGACGATGCTGCCCAGCCCGGGGAACAGGAACAGCAGGAACAGCCAGTACATCGGCTGGTTCGTGCGGATGACGTGCACCGCGAAGAAGATCGCGGCCAGGACGTGCAGGCCGATGCCGAAGATGTACATGGGGTCTCCCGGGGTTCGCCGCGATTATCGCCAAGGCGGCGGCCCCGGGGAATCAGGCGCCCTTGATGTCGTGCAGCTGCCAGTGGCTGCCGGCCAGCCAGCGCATGCGCTGCTTGAACACGCCGCCGGGGATCGAGGTGGTGGCGACCAGCAGCACGTCCAGGTCGCTCTGCTCGCCGCTGACCACGGCCCCGGGATCGGTGGCGCCCAGCGAGGGGTCGACCGCGTCCGGGTCCTCCTGCATCGCTTTCCAGCGCTCGAACAGGGCCGGCGTGCGCAGCGCGGCCTGCAGCTCTTCCGCAAACCCTTCGGCGCTCTGCGAGCGGAAGCTCAGGGCGGGCTCGCTGCCGCGGGCCAGGTCCGGCTCGGGCAGTCGCAGGTAATAACGGGTGGCCATGGCGTTTCCTTCGCGGGGGACGTGGCCCGAGCATAGCCCCGCGAACATGAAGCCCGCATGGCTTCCGGACGACGCCCGGTGCGGCCCTCCCCTGGTGCCAGGGGAGGGCGCCGGCGCGGTCCTCAGTGCGCGTGCGGTGTCGACTTGGGGCAGTGGCAGGGCGCGGTGGGGCCGTATTCGACGCCCATCTGCACGCCGTTGCCGCCGCGCTGCCAGAAGAACACCGGGGCCGGGCGGTTCAGGCCGCCGATCTCGGCCATCGTGTTCGCGTCGAACAGGCGGCCGTTGACCATCACCAGGGCGGTGTTGTCGCTGTCGCGGATGTCGGCCACCGGATCGCCGTCCACCACCACCAGGTCGGCGCGCTTGCCGGGCTCCAGCGAACCGAGCTCCTTCGACAGGCCCAGGTAGTCGGCGCCGTCGATGGTGGCCGCGCGCAGCGCCTCCCAGTTCGAGAACCCGCCCTGGGTCAGCGACCAGATCTCCCAGTGCGGCGCCAGTCCCTGCAGCTGGCCGTGGCCGCCGACCTGGATGCGGGTTCCCTGGTCGCGCAGCTTCTTGGCGGCCTTGGCGACGTCCACGTGGTAGTAGTCCCACTCCGGCGCGGCGTCGCGGCGGATGGTGCGGCCGTCGAGCGAGTTCTTCGGGAAGAACTTCAGCAGCCGCTCGTTCTCCCAGACGTTGTCCTTGGCGTACCAGTAGTACTCGCCGTTCAGGCCGCCGTAGTTCACCACCAGGGTCGGCGTGTTGCGCACGTCGGTCTGGCGCC
>CBFGOZ010000137.1:0-7172 GCA_965650505.1 uncultured Arenimonas sp. | reverse complement strand
TGCGTTCGCCCTGGGCGAAGCAGCGGTCGATCACTTCCTGGCAGCGGCGCTGCATCTCGGCGTTGTCGCGCTGCACCGAGGCGAAGTCCAGGTCTTCCGAACTCTGGCCCGAAGCCACCGACGAGGCGGCGCCGCCGCCCAGGCCGATCAGCATCGCCGGGCCACCCAGCACTACCACCGCGTCGCCGGGGCGCAGGTCGAGCTTCTTCACCTGGCCGCGGTCGATCGCGCCCAGGCCGCCGGCCAGCATGATCGGCTTGTCGTAGGCGCGGCTGAGGCCGGGCTGGTCGGTCGGCAGCTCGAAGCTGCGGAAATAGCCGGTCAGCGCCGGCCGGCCGAATTCGTTGTTGAAGGCCGCGGCGCCGATCGGGCCGTCGGTCATGATCTCCAGCGCCGTGGCCATGCGCGGGTTGAGCGGGCGCTCCGCTTCCCAGGGCCGCGGCAGCGACGGGATGCGCAGGTGCGATACCGAGAAACCGGTGAGGCCGGCCTTGGGCTTGCCGCCGCGGCCGGTCGCGCCCTCGTCGCGGATCTCGCCGCCGGCGCCGGTGGCGGCGCCCGGGAAGGGCGAAATCGCGGTCGGATGGTTGTGGGTTTCGACCTTGATGCAGAAGGCCGAGTCCATCGGCGCGCTGTGGCCGTATTCGCCATTGGCGTCGGCGCGGAAACGCGCGCCCGGGTGGCCTTCGACCACGGCGGCGTTGTCCTTGTACGCGCTCAGCGTGAGCTGCGGCGACTGCGCGTGGGTGTTCTTGATCATCTTGAACAGCGAGAGCGGCTGCGGCTCGCCGTCGATGGTCCAGTCGGCGTTGAAGATCTTGTGCCGGCAGTGTTCGGAGTTGGCCTGTGCGAACATCATCAGCTCGGCGTCGGACGGATCGCGGCCGAGTTCGGCGTAGCGCTGCTGCAGGTAGTCGATCTCGTCGTCCGACAGCGCCAGGCCGAGGCGGCCATTGGCTTCCGCCAGGCCGGCCAGGGGCACGCGCTCGAGCGCGCCGGGCGCCGGCACGGCGAACAGGCGGGCGGCTTCGTCGCGGTCGGCCAGCAGGGACTGGGTCATCGGGTCGTGCAGGGCGCGCGCCAGCTTCGGCCAGGCGGCGTCGCCGGCGGGCGGCAGGCCGGCCAGGTCCAGGCGCAGGCCACGTTCGACCCGCTTCACCGCCAGGCCGGCGCCGCGCAGGATCTCGGTGGCCTTGCTGGCCCAGGGCGACAGCGTGCCCAGGCGCGGCACCACGAAGCGCGACTGCGCTCCCGCCTCGGGCGCTTCCCGGGCGGTGCAGCCTTCCAGGATGCGGCCCAGGGCCTCCAGGTCGGGCGAGGCGCCGGCGTCGGGCTCGATGAAGTAGACGTGCCAGGCCCCGGTGATCCGGAGGCCTTCGGCGAGAGGCTGCAGGCGGGCCTGCAGGCGGTCGCGCCGGAAGGGCGACAGGGCCGGCAGGCCCTCGAGGACGATCATGTCCGCACAATTCCGTGGGAAACGAGCGCCGTATTGTAGAGGAAGACCGGGCCCAAGGCCCGGCCCGGCTCAGGGCTTGGCGGCCATCTGGTCCAGCCGGGCCAGCATTTCGGCCGGGGCCAGGTATCCACCCACCTGCAGGCCGTCGGCGTTGTAGATGGCGGGCGTGCCGTCCAGGCCGACCCGGCGGCCCAGGTCGTAGTCCATGGTCACCGGGTTGCTGCAGTTGCCGCGCGGCAGGGTCTGGCCGGCCTTGGCGGCGGTCATGGCCTGGCGGCGGTCGGGCGCGCACCAGACCGAAACCGCCTTCTCGAAGGACTCCGAGCCGATGCCCTCGCGCGGGTAGAACAGGTATTCGACGCTGATGCCCAGGCGGTTGTACTCGGCGATCTGGGTATGCATCTTCCGGCAGTAGCCGCAGTCGATGTCGGTGAACACGGTCACCGTGTGCCGGGGCTTGGCGGCGGCGAAGACGATGCGGCGGTCCTTGCCGGCCGTGGCCAGGGCCTGTTTGCGCAGGCCGGCTTCGGCCGCCAGGGTCAGGTTCTCGCGGCGCGCGACGTCGACCATGGCGCCCTGGAACAGGTATTTGCCGTCATTGCTGACGTAGACCACGCGGCCATCCAGGCCCACTTCGCTGAACCCGGCGACCGGCGCCGGCTTGACGTGGGAGGGCTTCACGCCCGGCAGCAGTTCCTCGAGCGCGGCGCGGACCGCCGCCTCGCCGGGCGCCGCGGCGGTGGCCGGGGCCTTGGCCGGCGCCGGTTCGGCCCCGCAGGCCGACAGGCTGGCGCTCAGGGCCAGCAGGGGAAGGATGTGGCGCAGCATTCGGGGGTCCTCGTCTTCGGTGCGGGTCCGACCCCGTGCGGGGCGGAAAGTTCGCGATTCTGCCACGCCGGCCGCGGCTCAGGCCCGCGGATGGTGCTGCTGGTGCAGGCGCTTGAGGCCTTCACGCGCCACCAGGGTGTAGATCTGGGTGGTCGACAGCGAGCTGTGGCCCAGCAGCATCTGCAGCGCGCGCAGGTCGGCGCCGTGGTTGAGCAGGTGGGTGGCGAAACTGTGGCGCAGGCCGTGCGGGCTGACCCGCGCCGGATCGATGCCCGCAAGCCCGGCCAGGCGCTTGACCACGTTCCAGAACTGCTGGCGGCTCAAGGCCCCGCCCTCGCGCCCGGGGAACAGCGGCGCCACCGCGCGGCCCCCCGCCAGGACCGGCCGCGCCTCGGCCAGGTAGCGCTCCAGCCAGTGCTGTGCTTCCTCGCCCAGCGGCACCAGGCGCTCCTTGCTGCCCTTGCCCATCACCCGCAGCACGCCCTGGCGCAGGTTCACGCCGGTGGCGGGCAGGTTCACCAGTTCGCTGACGCGCAGGCCGGTGGCGTACATCAGTTCGACCATCGCACGGTCGCGCAGGCCGGCGGGGGTTTCGATGTCCGGAGCCTTCAGCAGGGCCTCGACCTCGCTTTCCGACAGGGCCTTGGGCAGCGAACGGCCCAGCTTGGGCAGGTCGAGCAGGGCGGTCGGGTCGTTGTCGCGTTGACCCAGGCGGAGCTGCTGGCCGAAGAAGGCGCGCAGCGAGGACAGCAGGCGGGCGTTGCTGCGCGCGGCGTAACCCTCGCCGGTGCGCGCGGCCAGGTAGTCGAACAGCACCTGGCGGTCGACGCCCGACAGCCCGCGGCCGGTCACGGCCAGCCAGCGTGCCAGGCCCTCCAGGTCGCGGCGGTAGCTGTCGAGGGTGAGGCGCGAGAGCCCGGATTCGGCCCAGGCGCGGTCGAGGAAAGCGGCGATCGCGTGCTGGTCCGCGGCCGAGGCCGGCGGCAGCGACTGCGCACGGGCGCGACGGTCGGCGGGACGGCGGGCGGGCATGGCCGAAGCTTAGCCGCGGCCGCCGGGCGCCGCTATGCTGTCGCGATGAATGCGCCTGCCCCTGCCCTCGCCCGTCCCGCCCACCTCGGCTGGCGGCTGTTCGCCCTGGTCTACGACTTTTTCCCGGTGCTGGCGCTGTGGTTCGCGGTCGGCGGCCTGGTGCTGCTGGCGCGCGGCGGCGTGCCGGTGGCGCCGGGATCGCCCGGTTCCTGGCTGGAGCTGCTGCTGCTGTGGGCGGTGACCGGCGGCTACGCGCTGCTGTCGTGGCGCCGCGGCGGGCAGACGCTGGGCATGCGGCCCTGGCGCCTGAAGGTCACCACCGCCGACGGCCGGCATGCCGGCATGGCCGCGCTGGCCCTGCGCTACGCGGTGGCGACGCTGTCGCTGGCGGCCTTCGGCCTGGGCTTCTGGTGGTCGCTGTTCGAACGCGAACGCCGCACCTGGCACGATCTGGCCAGCGGCACCGTGCTGGTGCGGCTGGAGCCCGCACAGGCCTAGTCGCGGCGGGCGAACACGCCCCAGCACAGGCCCATCAGCGCGACCGGCGGCAGCAGGTAGGCCAGGCGCGCGTCGAAACGGTAGACGTCCGACAGGCTGACCACCAGGCGCTGCGCGAGCAGATACGCCACGCCGATGACGATGGCGATGAACAGGCGCTTGCCGAAGCCGCCCGAGCGCAGCGAACCGAAGGCGAAGGGCAGCGCCGCCAGGCACAGCACCGCCACGTTCACCGGATAGAACCAACGCGCCCAGTAGGCGTTCTCGAAGGCCTTGGGGTCCAGGCCGTTGCGCTGCATGTAGGTGATGTTGCGGTCGAGTTCGGCGCTGCTGAGATAGCGCGGCCGGGCCGCCGCCGCGGCGAGCGCCTGGTCGTCCAGGCCGGTTTCCCAGCGCTGCTCGGCCAGGGTCTCGCTCTGCACGGAACGCGGGCCGAACACCGAGCGGGTGACGTCGCGCAGTACCCAGCCGTCGCCGCGGTGTTCGGCGGTGCGGGCCTCGGCCAGCGACACCAGCTTTCCGTCGGCGTCGAATTCGAACAGGCGCACGCCCTGCAGTTCGGTGCGCTCCTGGCCGTCGACCTGGCGGCGCACGCCGTCGCGGGCGTTGAGGAACACATTGCCTTCGCGCGCCCACAGGCCGGACACCCGCGCCATCACCACGTCGCCGGTCTTGGCGGCGTTGGCGACGGCGTGCGCGCTCTGCTCGCCATAGGGCGCCGCGGTTTCGGCGTTCACGACCATCAGCACGGTGACCAGGGCCAGCGAAAGCAGCGCACCCAGGCCGATGCGCAGCTTGGACATGCCGATCGCGCGCATCGCCGTCAGCTCCGAGCGGGCGGCCAGGCCGCCCAGGCCCAGCACGCAGCCGATCAGGGCCGAGGTCGGGAACAGTTCGTAGATCCGGCGCGGCACCGTGTAGGCGGCGTAAAGCACGGCGTGGCTGAGCGTGTAGCCGCCCTCGCCGATCTCGTCGAGCTCGTTGACCAGGGCCAGGACCACGTCGAAGCCCACCAGCACCAGCCAGGCGCCCAGCGTCGCCATCAGCACGCTGCGGGACAGATAGAGGTCGACCGTCCTCGGCCGCAGGCTGATGCTCATGCCGGCTCCGGGCGGGGCCGGCGCAGCCGGCCGTCGATGCGGAACAGCCAGGCCGCCAGCAGCGCCATCGGCAGCAGCAGCCACCACAGGCCCAGCCAGGCCGGGATGACGCCCGTGCCCAGCCAGCCCTTGCCGAGGATCAGCAGGACCATGGCATTGATATAGATCAGCAGCGCGGCGAGCACGCGGCCATAACGCGCCTGGCGCGCATCGCCGCGACCCAGCGGCAGCGCCAGGAAGCCCAGGGCGAGCGCCAGCAGCGGCGTCGCCAGGCGCCAGTGCAGCTCGGCGCGCGCCGGGGCGTCGGTCTGGGCGGCGAGGGCCAGGGTCGGGCGGGCCTCGAGTTCATTGGTCTCGGCCTCGATCTCGCGGTCGGGCACGCGCAGTTCGTTCTCGGCGAAACGCATCATCCGGAAGTCCCTGGCGGTGGGCACGCCCTCGACCCGGAAACCGTCGCGCAGGCGCAGGAAGCGGCCGGTGTCGCCCTCGAAGAACAGTTCGCCATCGGTCGCGGTGACCACGTCCAGGCGACCGTCGCGCTCGGACTGCACGAACATCTTGCGGAACCGGGTGCCGTCGCTGCTGAGTTCACCGACGTAGAGGATGCCGCTCCGGCCGGGCAATTCCATGAAGCGCCCGGCCTCGAGGCCCGCGACCAGGAAGGACCGGTTCGCGGTTTCGATCATGTCGCGCGCCACGCGCGCGCCGTAGGGCGCCAGCCACAGCGAGGTGGCCGCCACCACCAGCACCACCGGCAGGGTGACCAGCAGCAGCGGCCGCCACAGCCGCTGCGGGCCCAGGCCGACCGAGGCCAGCACCGCCATCTCGCTCTCGCCGTAAAGGCGGCCGATGACCAGCAGCAGGCCGACGAACAGCGCCAGCGGCAGCAGCAGCGGCAGCACCTGGATCGAACGCAGGCCCAGCTGCGACAGCAGCAGGGCCGCGGGCACCTTGCCGCGGGCGATCTCCGACATCAGGTCGACCAGCAGACCGCCCAGGCCCACCAGCAGCAGCACCACGGCCACGGCCAGGACACTGGCGGCGAACTGGCGCAACAGGTATCGCTCGATCAGCAGCATGCGGTTGCGCGGCCTGGTGGGAGTGGGCTTGCTAGAATCGTCCGGGTCAACGCGGCCGTCCGCCCCTTTGCTGGCGGCGCCGACCCCGAATCCCCCCTGATTGTACGGAATCACGACCCATGGCCCTCGAACTTCGCCTGAACCAAGCCGACCCCGCTACCGCCGATGCCGACTGCATCGTCGTCGGCCTCTATGCCGACGGCAGCCTGCCGGCCTCGGCCCAGGCGCTGGACCGCGCCAGCGGCGGCCGCCTTGCCGCGCTGGCCGGCCGTGGCGATCTCTCCGGCAAGACCGGCCGCACCGCCCTGGTCCCGGACCTCGCCGGCGTGAAGGCGCCGCGCGTGCTGGTGGTCGGCCTGGGCGATGCCGGAAAGTTCGCGGTGCCGCAGTACCTCAAGGCCGTCGCCGACGCCGTGCGCGCGCTCAAGACCGGCCCTGCCCGCCACGCCCTGCTCACCCTGACCGAGCTGGCCGTACCCGGCCGCGACGCCGCCTGGAACCTGCGCCAGGCCGCGATCGCCGCCGACCACGCCGCGTACAGCTACACGGCCACCCGCAGTCGCAAGGACGGCGAGGACGGCCTGAAGTCGCTCACCCTGCTCGGCGACAAGGCGCAGCAGTCCGCGTTCGAACACGGCGTGGCCATCGCCGCCGGCGTCGAACTGGCGCGCGAGCTGGGCAACCTGCCGCCCAACATCTGCAATCCGGGCTACCTGGCCGACACCGCGCGCCGGATCGCCGCCGAACACGCCAACGTCGAGGTCGAAATCCTCGAACGCGCCGACATGGAGAAGCTGGGCATGGGCTCGCTGCTGGCGGTGGCCCGCGGCTCGGCCAACGCGCCCCGGCTGATCGTGCTCAAGTACACCGGCGCGGCCCAGGCCCGGCCGCATGCCCTGGTCGGCAAGGGCATCACCTTCGACACCGGCGGCATCAACCTGAAGGTCCAGGGCGGCATCGAGGAGATGAAATTCGACATGTGCGGCGCCGCCACCGTCATCGGCAGCTTCGCCGCCGTGGCGAAGATGAAGCTGCCGATCAACCTGGTCACGGTGGTGCCGGCGGTCGAGAACATGCCCGACGCCGACGCCTACCGGCCCAGCGACATCCTGACCTCGATGTCGGGCAAGACCATCGAGGTCGGCAACACCGACGCCGAAGGCCGCCTGATCCTGTGCG
>CBFGOZ010000136.1:0-7198 GCA_965650505.1 uncultured Arenimonas sp. | reverse complement strand
ACCGTCAGCTACGCCGGCGTGACCCACGAGCTGCCGAAACCCTTCTTCGTGCTGGCCACCCAGAACCCGCTGGAACAGGCGGGCACCTACCCGCTGCCCGAAGCCCAGCTCGACCGCTTCCTGCTGCACGTGCGCGTGGACTACCCGAGCGAGACCGAGGAACGCGACATCATCGAACAGACCACCGGCGCGAAATCGGCGCAGGTGCCGCAGGTGATGCGTGGCGAGGACGTGCTGGCCCTGCAGTCGCGCGTGCGCGAGGTGCACCTGGGCGCCGACCTGCTGGACTGGATCACCCGCCTGGTGCGCGCCAGCCGGCCGCTGCCGGGCGCACTGCCCGAGATCATGCAGTACGTGAAGTGGGGCGCCGGCCCGCGCGCCGGCCAGTCGCTGGTGCTCGCCGCGAAAGCGCGCGCGCTGCTGCACGGGCGTTTCGCCGCCACCCGCGAGGACGTGATGGCGCTGGCCGCGCCGGTGCTGCGCCACCGCCTGCTGCTGTCCTTCGCCGCCGAAGCCGAACAGAAATCCGCCGACGACGTGGTCGGCGTGCTGCTGCGCGGCGTGCCCTTCGCCGCCTGAGCCGATGTCCGGACCCGACTTCATCCCCGCGCCGGTGCGCGCCCGGCTCAAGGACCTGCGCCTGGCCGGGCGCCGGACCGCGGGCGGGCATGGCTTCGGCCAGCACCCCAGCCGCAGCCGCGGCGCCGGGCTGGAGTTCGCGCAGTACCGGGCCTACGAGCCGGGCGATGAACTGCGCCAGATCGACTGGAAGCTCTACGCGCGCTCCGACAAGTTCTTCGTGCGCGAGGCCGAGCGCGACAGTCCGCTGACCGCCTGGGTGATCGTCGACTGCACCGCCTCGATGGCGCAGGGCGATGCCGCGCGACCGGGCTGGTCGCGGCTCGACGCGGCGCGCGCGCTGGCCGCCTGTGTGTTCGAACTGGCGCTGCGCCAGGGCGACCGTTTTGGCCTGGCCGCGATCGGCGGCGACGGCCTGCGCCTGGTGCCGCCCGGCGCCGGTCCGCGCCAGCGCGACCGCTGCCTGCTCGAACTGCAGGGCCTTTCGGCGCGCGGCGACTGGCCGACCGAGGCGACGCTCCGGCCGCTGTGGGAACGCATCGCGGCCGGGCACCTGGTGCTGGTGCTCAGCGACGATTTCGATGACGGTACCGTGCAGCTGTGCGAGCGCCTCGCGGCCGCGCGCCGCGAAGTACTGAACCTGCAGATCCTCACCGCCGAGGAGCGGGACTTTCCCTTCCGCGGCGGCCATCGTTTCCGCGACCCCGAGTCGGGCGCGGAGCTGCTGAGCGACGGTGTGTCCGTCCGCCAGGGTTTCCTCGCCGCGTTCGCGCAGGCGCAGCGTGAACTGTCGGCGCGCCTGGCCGCCAGCGGCATCCGCCACACCTCCCACGTGCTCGACGAGGCGCTGGATGCGCCCCTGCGGCGGCTGTTCGCGGCATCGTCGGCGGAGCGCGCATGAGTCTGGGCCTGCTGTTCCCGCTTGGCCTGGCCGCGCTGGGGGCGTGGCTGGTGCCCCTGCTGATCCATCTGGTGCGCCGCGAGGAACAGCGCCCGACCGATTTCGCCGCGCTGCGCTGGCTGTCGGCGCGCCTAAAGCCGCGGGCCAGGATCCGCTTCGAAGACCTGCTGTTGCTCGCACTGCGCCTGGCCCTGGTGGCCGCGCTGGCGCTGTTGCTTGCGAAGCCGGTGCTGTACGGCGGCGCCGGCGACACGCCCTGGCTGCTGGTGGTGCCCGGCGCCGACCCCGCCGCGGCGCCACCGCTGCCGGAAGGCGCGCAGCGCCGCTGGCTGGCGCCGGGTTTCCCGCCCCTGGACGCGCCGCGGCCCGATGCGCCCGTGCCGGTGTCGAGCCTGCTGCGCCAGCTCGACGCCGAACTGCCGGCCGCGACGCCGGTGACCGTGCTGGTGCCGCCCGTGTTCGCGGGTGCCGATGGCGAGCGCCCCCGGCTCAAACGCGGGCTGGACTGGCGGATCGTCGCCGGAGAAACCGCGCCCGCGCCCACCGCGTCGACGCCGCCGCGCGCCTTGGCGGTGCGCTCGGTCGGGGAGCGCGAACCGGCCCTGCGTTTCCTGCACGCGGCCGCGGCAGCCTGGCCACAGATCGATGCGCCGGATGCATCGGATGGCCCGGCCGCGACGGGTGCAACGGACGCGGCGCAGGACAGCGTGGGCGCCGACGATCTGCCCGCGGCGCCACCGCTGGATTCCGGAGATGTGGACGCGCCGCTGCCCACGGTCGACACCGCCCTGGTCTGGCTGGTGCCCGGTGAACTGCCCGGCGCGCTGCGCGACTGGGTACGGGCCGGCGGCCATGTCCTGATCGAACCTGGCAGCGAATGGCCCCTGCCCGCCCCCGGCGCGGTGAGTTGGCGCGACACCGAAGGCCGCGACCTCGCCCGCAGCGCCGCGCTGGGGCGCGGCCGCGTCACGCAGCTGCTGCAGCCCCTGGCGCCCGGCGAACTGCCGGCCCTGCTCGAGCCCGACTTCCCGCACCGGCTGCGCGAACTGCTGCAGGCCCCGGTGCCGGCGCCGAGCCGCGCCGATGCCGCGTCACACGCCCCGCTCACCGGGGGCCCCGGCTTCCCGGAAACGCCGCGCCCGCTCGAGACGCCGCTGCTCTGGCTGATCGTCGTCCTGTTCGCGATGGAGCGCCTGTGGGCGACGCGCCGCCGGCCGGAGCCGACACCATGAGCGTCGAGGTCCGCCTGCGGCAGGCCGCGCGCGCCGCAAGGCGCCGTCGCGCCGCGATCGTCGCCGCGTTGGGCTTCGCACCCGCCGTGGCCGTTGTCGCCGCTGCGTGGCGCCTGGCCGGCGAGGGCGCCGCGTTCGCGGTGGCCGCACTGCTGGCAGGCACGCTCGCCCTGCTCGCCTGGCGCGCCGCGGGCCGCATCGACGCCCGCTGGCTGGCCCGCCGGCTCGACCGCCGCGCGGACATGGAGGACAGCGCCGACCTTCTGTTCGCCGATCCCTCCCACCTCAACGGATTGCAGGCGCTGCAGCGCGAACGCCTGAAGGCGCGCCTCGCTGACGGTGCCGCGCCGGACCTGCGCGAACCCTGGCCGCTGCGCCGGCTGCTGGGGCTCACCGGCGGCGCGCTGCTGCTGGCCGCCGCGCTGCTGTACTGGCCCATGGATACGATCAGCACGGCGGAACCTGCCCCGGCTGCGACCGCCGCGCCGGCGGCGGCAGCCACCGAGATCACCCTGGTCTCGGCCCGCCTCGACATCGCGCCGCCGGCCTATACCGGGCTGCCGGCGCGAGGCGGTAGCGAGCTGGACGGAAAAGCGCCGGAAGGTTCGCGCCTGACCTGGCGGCTGCGCTTTTCGCCGCAGCCGCCGTCGGTGTCGCTGCGGCTGCACGACGGCCGCCGGATCCAGCTGCAGCGCGAAGGCGAGGACTGGACCGGCCAGCACCTGCTCGCGCGTTCCACGCTCTACCGCATCGTTCCCGGCGGCGAACTGCCGCTGCACGACGGAAAGCTGCACCGGCTCGACGCCATCGCCGACCAGCCGCCGCAGCTGCGGGTGGTCGCGCCCGAACGCAATCTCACGCTGCGCAGCGAAGGCCAGCGCGACTGGTCGCTGTCGGTCGAAGCCAGCGACGACCACGGCCTGGGCGCCGCCCGCCTGCGGGTGACGCTGGCCCAGGGCAGCGGCGAACAGGTGACCGTGAGCGAACGGGTGCTGGCGCTGCGCGGCGAAGGCGACCGCCGGCAGCGCCGCTACGCGCACCGGCTCGACCTGGCCGCGCTCGGCCTGGCCGAGGGCGACGACCTGATCGTCCGCCTGGAGGTGGACGACCAGCGCGCACCGAAGCCGCAGACCGCGCGCAGCGCCAGCTACATCCTGCGCTGGCCGATGCCGCCGGCCACCGAGGCCACCGGCATGGAGGGCCTGGTCAAACGCGCGCTGCCGGCCTACTTCCGCAGCCAGCGCCAGATCATCCTCGACGCCGAGGCCCTGGTCGCCGAACGACCGCGGCTGGACGCCGACGCCTTCGTCGAACGCTCCGACGGCATCGGTGTCGACCAGCGCATCCTGCGCATGCGCTACGGCCAGTTCCTGGGCGAGGAAAACGTCGGCGGTCCGGAAGCCCCCGGCGAAGAAGAACATTCCGAAGGCGACGGCCACGACCATGAAGGCGAGGCGCCGGCGGACTTCGGCGGCGAGATCAACGTGCTGGAAGACTACGGCCATACCCACGACGACGCCGAAGCCGCCACCCTGCTCGACCCGGAAACCCGCGCCCTGCTGAAGCAGGCGCTGGACGCCATGTGGTCCTCGGAAGGCGAGCTGCGCCAGGGCCAGCCGGAGCGCGCCCTGCCGCATGCCTATCGCGCGCTCGGCTTCATCAAGCAGGTTCAGCAGGCCAGCCGCATCTACCTGGCGCGCGTGGGCCTGGAGCTGCCGCCGATCGACGAGACGCGGCGCATGACCGGGAAACGCGACGGCCTGGGCGACCGCCGCGACGGCCTGGTCGCCGCGACCGCGCCGGAAAGTCCCGCGCTGGCGCTGTGGCAGGCGCTGGCGCCGGAACGTGATGGCGACGGCGCCGACGCCGCGCTTGAGGCCTTCGCCGCCTGGCTGGGCGAGCACGAAGATGCGTTGGCCGACCCGCTCGACCTGGTCGCCGCGCTCGAGACCGTGCGCGCCGACCCGGCCTGCGCCGACTGCCGCGCGCGCCTGCGCGGACGCCTGTGGCCGCTGCTGCCGCGCCCGGCCGCGGCCGTGCTGCCGCGCGCCGCGCCGGACCGCGCCGGCCAGGCCTATCTGGACGCGCTGGCGGAGGACAAACCATGAGCACCCCGGTGATGCTGGCGTGGGCGCTGGCGGCGGTCGCGACGATCGCGGCGCTGCGCATCGTGCTCGCGGCGCGCGCGACGCCGGTCTCGCCGCTGCGCACCGCCGCTCGCCTGGCCGGCGTGGTCGCCAGCGCCGCCCTGCTCTATTTTTTCCTGCTCCCGCCCGACGCCGCGCCGCGGCCGCGCGCCCTGGTGGTGCTGACCGCCGGCAGCACGATCGCCGACGCGCGCGCCGGTGCCGACGACGTCGTGGTCGCGCTGCCGGAAGCGCCGGCGCTGGCGGGCGTGGCGCGGGTTCCCGACCTCGGCACCGCGCTGCGCCGCTTCCCGGGCGCGACGCCGCTGCGCGTGCGCGGCGCCGGCCTGGTCGCGCGCGACCGCGATGCGGCGGGCGGGCATTCGATCGAATTCACGCCGCCGCCGCTGCCGGCCGGCCTGGTCGAACTCAGCGTGCCGCTGCAGGCCGGACGCGGCCGCCGTTTCCAGGTACAGGGCCGGGTCGAAGGGGCGGCCGGGGGTCGGGTCGAACTGCTCGATCCCGCCGGCGCGCGTGCCGACCAGGCGACGCTGGATGCCAAGGGCCGCTTCCAGCTGGGCGCCAGCGCCGGGCCGGCGGGGCGCATGGACTATCGCCTGCGGATCCAGGCCCGCGACGAGGCCACGCTGGAAGAGATCGCCCTGCCGCTGGAGGTGCGTGCCGGCGCGCCGCTGCGCGTCTGGATGCTCGCCGGCGGCCCGGGCCCCGAACTCAAATATCTGCGCCGCTGGGCGCAAGACGCCGGCCTGACGCTGCGCACGCAGATGGCGGTCGGCGGCGGCGTCGACCTGGGCGATCCGCCGCTGCCGGTGACGGCCGCGACGCTGCGCGAATTCGACCTGGTGGTGCTGGACGAACGCAGCTGGCGCGACCTCGGCGAACGCGGCCGCGGCGTGCTGCGCGAGGCCGTGCGCGGGGGCCTGGGCCTGCTGCTGCGCCTGACCGCCGACCCGGGCGAGGGCGAACGCCGGCTGCTCCGCGATTGGGGTTTCACCGTCGAGGCCGCGGACCTCGGCCAAAGCCTGAGGCTGCCGGGCACCGGGACTGCCGATCCGATACCGGTCGACCCGGACACCTCCGGAGCGGGCGCCGCGGACGCGCCGGCGTCCGGGCAGGCCGGCGCACAAGCGACCGACACCGCGCCCCTGCTCGGCCGCCGGCCGCTGCGCCTGCGCGCCGCCGATGGCCGGGCGCTGCGGCTTGCGCCGGATGGCGAGCCGCTGGGGCTGTGGCGCCCCGAGGGCCGCGGCCGGCTCGCGCTGTGGACGCTGTCCGACAGCTTCAGGCTGGTACTCGCCGGTCGCCGCGCGGCGTACGGCAGCCTGTGGGCGGAAACGGTCGCGACGCTGGCGCGGCCGTCGGGCCAGGCGCCGCGGCCGGTGCCCACGGATGCGCGGGTCGGCCAGCGTTCGGTGTTCTGCGATGTCGGCGATGCGGCCACGGTGGCGGGCCCCGATGGCGCTGCCGTTCCGCTGGTGCGCGACGTCGCGAGCGGCGGGCGCGCCTGCGCGGCGTGGTGGCCGAGCCAGGCCGGCTGGCATGAACTGTCCGTTGGCGGCACGCGCACCGCCTTCGCCGTTCGCACGGTGGACGAAGCGCCGGGCCTCATGGCGGCGGCGCTGCGCGGCGCCACCGAACGCTTGGCCGCCACTCCGCCCGCACCGGGCTCGAGTGCGCCGATGCCGGCACCTGGACCCCGCTGGCCCTGGGGCCTGGCCTGGCTGCTGGTCAGTGCCGCGCTGTGGTGGCTGGAGCGGCCGCGCCGCTGAGCGCGTGCGTCATGTGGACGTCTTCGGCCCAGGGAAGCGGTTGGGCGTCGGCGAACCCCGCTTGAACGTCGCTCAGACCCCGTCGTCGCCCGCCGCCAGCTCCGCCGCGAGCTCCGGCGACACGCCGGGGATGCGGCTCCAGTCGATGCGGTCGATCTGTTCGGCCGGCAGGAACCGGCGGGCGTATTCAAGGTACACGCGCTCGCGCAGGAACACGTCGAACAGGTCCGGGTCCACGTGGTGGTCGAGCTTCATGCGGCCCAGGATGGTCAGCGACTCGCTGAGCGTCTTTCCGGACTTGTAGGGCCGGTCGCTGGCAGTGAGCGCCTCGAAGATGTCGGCGATGCCCATCACCCGCGCCTGCACGCTCATCTGTTCGCGCGTCAGCCCGCGCGGATAGCCCTTGCCGTCCATGCGTTCGTG
The DNA here is from genome assembly GCA_965650505.1 of uncultured Arenimonas sp. Lineage (GTDB taxonomy): Bacteria > Pseudomonadota > Gammaproteobacteria > Xanthomonadales > Xanthomonadaceae > Arenimonas. The sequence goes on along the minus strand of CBFGOZ010000136.1, from coordinate 147 downwards.
GTGGCCGCCGGCGTATTCGGGCACGCGCGTCAGGTGCGCCGGCCAGGGCAGCGCTTCGAGCAGGCGGATGGTCATGGTGATGTGGTGGTTGATGATCTCGCGCTCGGCGTTGTTGAGCGTGCCGCGGCGGATGCACAGGTTCTCGAG
>CBFGOZ010000135.1:0-7211 GCA_965650505.1 uncultured Arenimonas sp. | reverse complement strand
GAGGGGGTGCCTGAAGTGGAGGGCAGGATGCCCGCAACGGCCGCTCGTGAGTTGGTCAGGATGACGCTTACGCCCGAGCGGGCAGGCACCCCCTCTTGTCTGCGGCGGCGCACGCCGGATCAACCGCCAGCGAGCAAGACGAGCTCCCTTGCGCCCGCGAAGCAAGGGCGCAAGTCAGGAGGCGAGGGCGTCGCGGATGGCGGTGATGCGGGCCTTGCGCAGCCATTCGCCGATGGCGGGGCCCTCGAGGCCGGTGGCGACTGCGTGGCCGGCCGAGACCGCGGCGGCGGCCGCGTGCAGCTTGAGAAGCAGCGGACCGGAAGGATACGCGGCTTCCGACAGCCCCCGCCGCCCCCGCTTGTCCGCCTCGCAGGCCAGCGCCAGCTGCCCGATGCGCTCGGGCTTGCGGAAACCGTCGCAGCGCGCGATCAGATCGTGCACCGTCTCCGGCCGCAGCTCGGCCAGACGATGCACGTTGAGATGCTCCCGGCAGACGATCTCCGCGACCGCCGCGAACTCCGCCGGTACTTTCCAGCGCGCACAGACCGCACGCAGCGGCCGCACACCGCTGTGCTCGTGGCCGATGTGCTTGGGAAGTTCGGACGCCGGCGTCAGCGCCTTGCCCAGGTCGTGCGTCAGCGCGCAGAAACCGACCAGCGCGTCACCGGGCGCCAGCCGCGCCGCCATGTCCAGCACCATCTGCGTGTGGATGCCGGTGTCGACTTCAGGGTGGTATTCGGGCCGCTGCGGCACCCCGTAGAGCGCGTCCACTTCCGGCAACAGCTTCGCCAGCGCCCCGCAGTCGCGCAGCAGCGCGATGGCGGCCGAGGGCTGCGGCATCTCCAGCGCCTTCTTCAGTTCCTGCCAGACGCGCTCGGCGACCAGGTGGTCGACCTCGCCGGCGGCGACCATGCCGCGCATCAGCGCCAGCGTCTCGGGCGCGAGGGTGAAGCCCAGCGGCGCGAAGCGCGCCAGGAACCGCGCCGCGCGCAGGATGCGCACCGGGTCTTCGGCAAAGGCTGGCGAAACGTGGCGCAGCACGCGCGCCTCGATGTCGCGCGCACCGCCGAAGGGATCGACCAGCGAGCCGTCGGCGCGCTGCGCGATCGCGTTGATGGTGAAGTCGCGGCGCTCCAGGTCCTGTTCCAGCGTCACCGTCGGTTCGGCGTGGAAGACGAAGCCGGTGTAGCCGGGCGCGGTCTTGCGCTCGGTGCGCGCCAGCGCGTGCTCCTCGCGGGTCTCCGGGTGCAGGAAGACCGGGAAGTCCCTGCCCACCGGCCGGTAGCCGGCCAGGATCATCTGCGCCGGCGTGGCGCCGACCACGACCCAGTCGCGGTCGCCCGCCGGCCGCCCCAGCAGCCGGTCGCGCACCGCGCCGCCGACCAGGTAGGTTTCCATCGTTCAGCGCGCCGAGCGGTAGCGCGCGTAGCGCGTCTGGCGGTCGTCCACGTGGCCCAGGATCTCCGGCAGGATCGCCGACACGCGGGTCGGCGTGATGCCCAGCCGGTGCAGGCCATCGATGCCGCCGACCGAATCGGTGAGCAGGGACCGGTAGTTGTCGGACGAGAAGGGTTTGCCCGGCACGAAGTCGAAGGCGAAGGCCTGCAGCCGGCCGATCGCATCCGGCAGCGGCAGCACCAGGCGCTTCATGCCGCACTGCTTCGCGGTCAGGCGCACGATCTCGGCCAAGGTGAACACGTCGGGGCCGTAGAGTTCGTAGACCTCGCCGTAGGTCTTGCGGTTGCCCAGCGCGCGCACGAAGGCCTCGACCACGTCCTGCACGTAGACCGGCGCGAACTTCGCCTGGGCACGCGCCAGCGGCAGCACCGGCCTGGCCAGCTTCAGCAGCGCCGCGAAGCGGCAGAAGAAGCCGTCGCCCTGGCCGAAGATCACCGAGGGTTCGAAGATGGTCCAGTCCAGGCCCGAGGCCTTCACCGCCGCCTCGGCCTCGCCGCGGGACTTCAGGTAATGGCTGTGGCCGCGGCCGGCGTTGAGCGAGCTCATCTGCAGCAGGCGGCGGGTGCCGGCCAGCTGCATGGCGGCGATCACCAGCTTGGTCAGCTCGACGTGGGCGCGGCGGAAACCGCGGCCGCTGTCGCCGCGTTCGTTGAGGATGCCGACCAGGTTGATCACCGCGTCCTGGCCCGCGAAGGCCTGGCGCAGCGCGGTCGGGTCGTACACGTCCACTTCGCGCAGGGCCACGCCCGGCGGCAGCAGGCGCACGGCGTGCGCGGCCAGGTTGCGGCTGAGCAGGGTCACGGCGTGGCCGTCGGCGGCGAGGCGGGCCAGCAGGTGGCGACCGACGAATCCGGTGCCGCCGAGGATCACGAGCTTGAGCGGGGTCATGGCGATGGGGCGGGTTCCGGAGTCGGGGGGCAGGTGAAGGCGCGGCGGGATGATTTGGCGACGGTGCGGCCGAGCAGGCGCTCGCTCACCGGTACCGCGCTGCCGTCCAGGCGCCAGTCGTAGATGACGCTGAAGGCGAGCACGCGGGCCACGTAGTCGCGGGTTTCCTTGTAGGTGACGGTCTCGATCCAGAAATCGGGGTCAAAGCCCGGCCGGTCGCGGTTCCAGCGCTGCACCGGGGTCGGGCCGGCATTGTAGGCGGCGATGGCCTGGTAGGCGATGCCGCCGTGCTGGTCCAGCTCGTGCCGCAGGTGGGCGATGCCCAGGGTCAGGTTGGTCTCGGGGTCGTACAGGCTGGCGGCGCCGGTCCAGGGCCGCCCCAGTCGGCGCGCGGTGCGCTCGGCGGTGGACGGCAGCAGCTGCATCAGGCCCAGGGCGTTGGCGTGCGAGCGCGCGCGCGGCATGAAGGCGCTCTCGGCGCGGGTCTGGGCCGCGACCCAGGCCGGGTCGATGGCGTGTTTCTTCGATTCGCGGCGCAGGGTCGATTCGTGGTGCAGCGGAAAACGCAGCGTGTACTGGCGCAAGTCCTCGGGCTCGGTGCCGATGGTGAAGACGGCGCGGTCGTACCAGTGCACCTGGCGCGCGAACTCGATCGCGACGTAACGCTCCTGCGCATCCAGTTCCTTCATCAGCGCCGCCCACTCGCGCACCGCCAGGCCCAGCCGGTCGATGGTGAAAAGCTCCAGCGCGCGCGCCAGGCCGGGGTGGTAGGCGACGCGCTGGCGCAGCGCCGGATCCTTCGACGGCTCCAGCGGGCACAGCGTATAGGGCGATCCGAGCCGGTCGGCGGCCAGGAAGCCGTGGAAGGTGGCGGTGTCCGCGGACCGGCGATACAGCGCCTTCGCCGCCTCGGACTGACCCAGGCGCTCGCGCAGGCGAGCCTCGAAATACTGCCAGCGCGGGTCGTTGCGCTGCATGGCCGGCATGGCTTCCAGCGCGCGCAGGGCACCGGCATCGTCGCGGCGGTTCAGCGCCTCGCGTACCCGCCATTCGTGCAGGCGCTCGTCGTAGGCGCTGGCCGGCACCGCCTCCAGGCGCTGCTGCGCGCGCGGCAGGTAGGACGCGACGGTCCACAGCGCGACTTCGTACAGCACCTTGCCGCGCTGCGCCTCGTCCAGGCCGAGCTTGGGCGCCAGCGTCGCCAGCTGCGCCTCGGCGGCATCGGGCGAACGCCGCGCCAGCCGCGCCAGGCCTTCGGCGGCGACGGCGCGGCTGCGCGCGTCCCGGGGCCAGTTCGCGGCGCGCGCATGCGGAGCGTCGATGAAATCGGCGTAGTCGCGCACGCGTGCCGCGTCGGCGGCGGGCAGGCCGGGCGCGAGGTAGCGCACCAGGCCGGTCTGGCCCTCGGCGATGGCCAGGTCGATGCGCTGCCAGCGCTGTTCCACCCCCAGCTTGCCCAGCCCTTCCAGCGCCCTGAAGGGCAGGTCGCAGCTGGCGGGCAGGGCACGCGGGCTCAGCCACAGGGCCTGGCCATCGGCGATCCAGGCGGCGTCGGTGGCGCCGGTGGCCAGGCGCGCGGCCAGATCGGCGCAGCGCAGTTCCGGCGATTCGCTGCCGCGGTAGTCAGCGCGGAAGCTGGTCCAGTCGCGGCGCTTGGCCAGTTCGAGCAGCCAGCCCTCACGCAGCCAGTCGGCGGCGGGCTGGCCGTCGAACCGCCGGAGCACGTCGCGCACTTCCCGCGTGCCGGCCGTGGACAGGCGCCGGCGCAGCGCGCTGGCCTCGACCCAGCCGCGCAGCGGGTGGTCGGCGATGCGGGCGGTGTCCTGTACGCTGATCGGGCCGCTCTCCGCCAGCCGGAATGCCTCCAGGATCGCCGGACGCTGTCGCGACAGATCCGGCGGAGAAGGGTCGGCGGCATGGGCCGTCGGGGCGGCGACAGCCAACAGCAGGGACGTGATGGACAGCAATCGCAGCATGGCCATGAGTTTAGCCCAAGCACCCGCATCGCCCCGTTTTCGGGGGTGCTTGCGATGAGCCTGGCCTGGGGGCTTTATCTCGCGCTGGGTGCGGTGGCCGGCGTGATGGCGGGGCTGCTGGGCATCGGCGGCGGTCTGGTGCTGGTGGCCGCCCTGGTCTGGCTGTTGCCGACCCAGGGCGTTCCCGCCGGCCTGGCGGTGCACGTGGCGCTGGCGACGGCCCTGGCCAGCATCGTGCTCACCGGGCTGTCCTCGGCGCGCGCCCATCACCGCCGCGGCAGCGTGCTCTGGCCGACCGTGGCCTGGCTGGTGCCGGGCATGCTGGTCGGCGGCTGGCTGGGCAGCCTGCTGGCGACGCGGATTGACGGCGACTGGCTGCGGGGATTCATCGCGGCCTACTGCTACCTGGCGGCGTTGCAGCTGGGATTGGACTGGCCGCGCGCGAAGCCGGAGCGCCCGGATGCGCCGCGCGGGCCCGCGTATTCGGCATCCGGCGGTTTCATCGGTGCGATTTCGGCGCTGGTGGGCATCGGCGGCGGCAGCATGACGGTGCCGTTGCTGGTCTGGCGCGGCGTCCGTCCGGTGCGGGCGGTGGGGACGTCCAGCGCCTGCGGGGTCGCCATCGCCCTGGCCAGCGCGGCGGGCTACGCGGCCCATGGACCGGCGGCCGGCGCCCTGCCGGACGGCAGCTGGGGTTATGTCTTCGTGCCGGCGGCGGTGGGCATCGCCCTGGCCTCCGTGCTGACGGCCCCGTTGGGCACCCGACTGGCGCATCGCCTCAGCGGCCAGGCCCTGCGCCGGGTCTTCGCCGGCTTCCTGGTCCTGGTAGGAACCAGCCTGCTCTGGGCGGGAACCTGAACCCAGGGAATCGTTTTACTAACTTGGTTAGTAATAAGTCTGCTTGTTGGTGTTTGACGATTTCTTTACAAGTGGGGGCAACCAGCGCATTGGGGGCAAGGCGCCGGTCACTGCCATCCACTTTGGGGAACGTCATGAAGACCATCCGTACAACCCGCCTGAGCCAGGCGGTCCGCGGTGCGTTGCTGCTGGCCATCCTCCCGGCCGCGGTCGCGGCCCAGGAGCCTGCGGCCGAAGACATCCAGACGCTGGACCGCGTCGAGGTCACCGGCACCCGCATCAAGACCTCCGAAGCCGAGGGCCTGGTCCCGGTGCAGCGCATCACGCGCGAGGACATCGACCGCAGCGGCCTCACCTCCATCGGCGATCTGATCCAGTCCATCACCGGCTCGGGTTCGGCGCTCAACACCAAGTTCAACTCCAGCGGCAACTTCGGTTTCCCGCCGGACGGCAGCGGCGTGGGCGCGGGTTCCGCGCAGGCCGACCTGCGCCACCTCAGCTCCAAGCGCGTGCTGGTGCTGGTCGACGGCATCCGCTGGGTGAACGAAGCCTCCGCCTCCGGCGTCGGCGCGGCCACCGACCTCAACACCATCCCGCTGGCCATCATCGAGCGCATCGAGGTGCTGGAGGACGGCGCGTCCTCGCTGTACGGCTCGGACGCCATCGCCGGCGTGATCAACATCATCACCCGCAAGGACTTCGACGGCATCGCCATCAACACCCAGTACGGCGAATACGGCGAGGGCGACGGCGCCACCAAGAGCATCGACTTCGCCTGGGGCGGCGGCAACGACCGCGTCAACTTCTTCCTGGGCCTGAGCCACACCGACCAGGACGTGATCTTCTCGCGCGACCGCGCGCAGTCGAGCTTCCCGGTGCCCGGCACCGGCGTGCGCTTCGGCAGCGCGGGCATCCCGCAGGGCCTGTTCAACTTCATCGACCCCAACACCGGCGTCGAGTACTTCATCCGCACCAACGACGGCGCCACCAGCCCGGTGTTCGACCCGACCCAGACCGGCTGCACCCGCACCGACGACTACAGCTGCTTCACCAACGCCGACCGCTTCAACTTCTCGCAGTACAACCTGCTGCTGACGCCGTCCGAGCGCAGCGGCGCCTTCGGCCAGGTGCGGTTCAACTTCAGCGACCGCGTCAGCGGTTACGCCAAGGTGCTGTACAACCGCCGCAAGTCGACCAACCAGGCCGCGCCCGAGCCGCTGTTCTTCGGCCCGGACGCCGGCACCGGCAATCCGCAGGCCGACGGCATCTTCATTTCGGCGCTCAATCCCTTCAACCCGTTCGGCTTCGACCTTGATTCCAGCACCAACCTGATCTTCATCGGCCGGCGTCCGGTCGAGGGCGGTCCGCGCGTGTTCGAACAGGAAGTCGACACCTGGTACGTCGGCGCGGGCGTGGAAGGCCTGTTCGAGGCCGGCGAGCGCACCCTGTTCTGGGACGTCAACGTCGCCTTCAGCGAGAACAAGGCCGAGCAGACCAACTACGGCAGCTACAACATCCGCAACATCGCCCTGGCGCTGGGCGACCCGGCGGCCTGCGCCGCGGTGGCCGGTTGCACCCCGCTGAACATCTTCGGCGGGCCGGGCACCATCACGCCGCAGATGCTGGACTTCATCAGCCCGATCGTGCGCGACAACAGCAAGAACGAGCTGTCCCTGATCACCGCCAACCTGTCCGGCAGCCTGTTCGACCTGCCGGCCGGTTCGGTGGACTTCGCCACCGGCATCGAGCACCGCCGCCTCGAGGGCTCCTACCAGCCCGACGCGCTCACCGTCGCCGGCGACTACAACGGCGTGCCTTCGCTGCCGACCGCGGGCGAGTACGACGTGACCGAGCTGTACTTCGAGGTCAACTTCCCGCTGCTGGCCGACTCGGCCTGGGGCAAGAAGCTCGACTTCACCGTGGCCGGCCGTTATTCCGACTACAGCACCGGCATCAGCGAAGTCACGCCCAAGTATGGCCTGCGCTGGCAGGTGGTCGAGGAGCTGGTGATCCGCACCAGCTACGCGGAAG
>CBFGOZ010000134.1:0-7240 GCA_965650505.1 uncultured Arenimonas sp. | reverse complement strand
ACCACCATCGTCAAGGTGACCTCGGGCTCGACGCCGGAAACCGCCGACTTCGTCGACGCGCTCTATCGCGGCATCATCGCCGCCGGCACCCACAAGGCGCCGTCGATCCGGGTCGCCGAAGCGGCCAAGGTGATCGAGAACACCCAGCGCGACGTCAACATCGCCCTGGTCAACGAGCTGGCGATGATCTTCAACAAGATGGGCATCGACACGCTGGACGTGCTCGAGGCGGCCGGCAGCAAATGGAACTTCCTGCCCTTCCGGCCCGGGCTGGTCGGCGGCCACTGCATCGGCGTCGATCCCTACTACCTGACCCACAAGGCCAGCGTGCTCGGTTACCACCCGGAGCTGATGCTGGCCGCACGCCGCATCAACAGCCGCATGGGCATCTACGTCGCGCACCGGGTGATGGCCCTGATGGCGCGCCAGCGCATCCACGTCGTGGGCGCGCGCGTGCTGGTGCTGGGCCTGACCTTCAAGGAGGACTGCCCGGACCTGCGCAACACCCGGGTCGCCGACCTGGTGGCCGAGCTGGCGCTGGCGAACGCGCAGGTCGACGTGCACGACCCCTGGGCCGATGCCGACGAGGCCGAACGCGAGCTCGGCATCCGGCCGGTGCCCGCGCCCGAACCGGGCGCCTACGACGCGGTGGTGATGGCGGTCGGCCACCGCTGCTTCCGCGAGCTCTCGGCCGCCCAGCTGCGCGGTTTCGGCAAGCCGGGCGCCTCGGTGTTCTACGACATCAAGTACGCGATGCCGGACGGCGTCGCCGACGAGAGGATCTGAGCCCATGCGTCGCGTCGCGGTGTTGTCGCTGCTCGTCCTGGCCGGCTGCGCCGCCGACCAGCCTTCGAGGGAGGAGGCCGGCCAGGCGATGAGCGCACGCATGGAGGCGGCCGGGTCGCGATCGGTGAAGGTGCGCGAGATCCACTCGCTCGACCTGTCGGCCTGCGTGCCGGCCCTGGGCGCCGAGGGCGTGTACTGCCAGGTTTCGATGGACGTGAGCTTCGAGCTCGATGGCCAGCTGCAGCGCAGCAAGGACCTGGGGCCGATGCGCTTCGCGCGCGAAGGCGGGCAGTGGAAGGCCTATCCGGTGGAGACCGCGGCCGCGCCCTGAGCGGCTCAGAGGTCCTGCTCGTAGCGGATGTAAGGGACGCGCTTGGACTCGTCCTGGTCGTCGTCCCGCGACGGCGCGAAGGGATTGTCGCCGTTGCTCATCAGGTTCTCGGCGCCCACGCTCAGGCGGGCCCGCCACGGCGCGCGCCAGGTGACGCCGACGCCGACGTTGCTGTAGCGCAGGGTGCTGCCCGGGATCTCGATGACGCGGCCGACGATCTCGCCGCCGAAATTGCCCTGGCCGGCGCTGAGGCTCAGCGTGCCGCTGTTCCACTGCGGCGGCAGGCCGCCCGGAAGCTGGTTGGCCGATACGATGCGCGCCCGCGCCAGCGTGCCGCCGATGCTGACCCAGCCGCTCTGGCCGATCTTGAGTTCACCCAGCAGGCCGATGTCTTCCTGCTGCATGTCCGGGCCATTGAGCGACAGCGTCAGGTCGCTCGCGCCGAAATTCGACGCGGCGCCGGGCAGGGCCAGCGGGCCGTCCAGGTCGAAGCGGTTCAGGCCGAGGCTGGCGCTGAGCGCGCTGCGCTCGCCTTCCAGGCGCGCCTCGGCGCGCAGGCCGGGCCGCGACAGGGCCAGCGGCGCGGCCGGGTTCGGCGACAGGTTGGCCACCATGCAGTGCTGGGCGAGCGCGCCGAAGCTGCGCGACACCGACGTGCCTTCGCAGAGCAGGCCCAGGGTCGGATTGCTTTCCAGCGACAGGCTGGCGCCGACGCGGCGGCCGTTGTCCAGCGGCAGCGCGAAACCCGCGCCGACCGCCGGTGAACCGGTGCGCCCCAGGATGCGGTCCAGCGACGAGCGCGCGCCGGCGCTGGCGTCGGACTCGATCAGCAGGAAACCTTCGATCTGGTTGTTGCGGATGATCGGCAGCGCGGTGGGGGCGCTGTCGCTGTTGTTCTCGACCACCAGCGGGGCCGGCGCCTGGGCGAACGCCGTCGTCGCCGCGAGGGCGGACAGTGCGAGGGCGATGGCGCGTAGCGGCAGCATGGTCTTTGTTCTTGTCCTCGGTGGCTCGCTTGGAGCCGTGCCTGGCCGGGAAGTTCCCGGTTGGGGGGTGGCGACCGAATTTTACAGGAATTTAACCCTTGCCCTCCACTCCCGGCAAGGCCCCCCTGGAGCCAGCCCTACTGGAGGCTGTCGGAGCCGGGGCCGGTGGGGGCCAGGCTGAACAGGGCTTCAATCTGTTCAGCCTCGAACCGGTATTCCTGGCCGCAGAAGTCGCAGTGCACCCGGGCCACGCCATCCACCAGGGCCTGGCGCGCCTCGTCCGGGCCCAGGCTGCGCATCATGTCGCCGACCCGTTCGCGGGAGCAGGAGCAGGCGAAGGACAGGGACCGGCGGTCGAGCATCTTCACGCCCTCCTCGTGGAAGAGGCGCCAGAGCAGGGTCTGCACCGGCTGCCCGGCCAGCTCCTCGCCGCCCAGGGTCTCGAACAGGGCGTTGCAGCGGTCCCAGCCGTCGGCGTCGCCGTGGCCGCCGGGCAGCTGCTGCAGCATCAGGCCGGCGGCGCGGCCGGACTGGCTGGCCAGCAGGACCCGGGTCGGCAGCTGCTCGGACTGCTCGAAATAGCCCTCGAAGGCGGCGGCCAGGCTGTCGGCGTCCAGCCCGACCAGGCCCTGGTAGCGGGTGGTCTCGGATGCGCCCGGCGGGGTCGACTCAATCGTGATGGCCAGCAGCGAACCCGGCCCGAAGGCACGCGGGGTCAGCGGGCTGGGGATCGGTTCGTCGTAGTGGGCGATGCCGCGCAGGGTGCCGGCGGCGGTGCATTCGGCGAACAGCGTGCGCAGGGCGCCCGTGCCGCGCAGCTGCACGCTGAGGCGGCCGTCGATCTTGGCGTGGCCGGTGAACAGGGCGGCGGCGGCGCAGGTTTCGCCCAGGCGGGCGGACACCGGCAGCGGGTAGTCGGTGCGGCCGGCGATCTCGCGCCAGGTCTGGTCCAGGTGCACCACGACGCCGCGCACGCCGGAGCGCTCGAGCAGGAAGCGGGTGAGGGAGTCGCGGTCGGGGTGGGTGTCCGTCATGGCGCGCATTCTAGCGTCCCACGACGCGGGGGCTTCAGCCCGGGGCCCCTGCGCCCGCACACTGTGGCCATGCCCCAGGCCATCCGATTGTCCGAACTTCCATCCCCGCGTCCGCGCCGCCGCGGGTTCCGCCGGCTGCTGTGGCTGCCGGTGCTTTTCGTCGGCGTCACCGGGCTGCAGGTGCTGGTGCCGCGTTTCGTCGACGCGCCGACCAGCGCCTTCATGGTCTGGCGGCAGCTGGACGGCATCGGCGAGCCGGGATTCACTCTGCGGCACGAATGGCGCGACTACGACCAGCTGTCGCCGCACCTGCCGATCGCCCTGGTCGCGGCGGAGGACCAGAAGTTCCCGCACCACCACGGCTTCGACCTGGAGGCGATCGACAAGGCGCTCGACCGCAATGCCCGCGGCGGGCGCGTGCGCGGCGCCAGCACCATCAGCCAGCAGGTCGCCAAGAACCTCTACCTCTGGGGCGGCGGCGGTTATGCGCGCAAGGGGCTGGAGGCCTGGTACACGCTGCTGATCGAGCTGGTCTGGCCCAAGCGCCGCATCCTCGAGGTCTACGCCAACATCGCCGAGTTCGGCGACGGCGTTTACGGCGCCGAGGCCGCGGCCCAGGCCTATTTCGGCAAACCTGCCAGCCGTCTGACGCCGGCCGAGAGCGCGCGCCTGGCGGCGGTGCTGCCGAACCCGAAAAAATACAGCGCCCGCAATCCGGGTCCCTACGTGCAGCGGCGGGCGGCATGGATCCAGCGCAACGCGCGCAACCTGGGCGGCGCCGGCTACCTCGACCCGCCGCCGCCCGAGGCCGAAAAAACCGGCGCCAGACGTTAAGATGCCGGCCATGACCGACCGCCGCTCCATCACCTTCGTCATCGCCGCCTACAACGAGCAGGCCGCCCTGCCGCTGATGCACGCGCGCCTGGCGCGGGTGATGGACACGCTGGACGCCGACTCGCAGGTGCTCTACGTCGACGACGGCAGCCGCGACGACACCTGGGCGGTGATGCAGCAGCTGGCCGCCCAGGACCCGCGCGTGGTCCTGCTGCGGCTGGCGCGCAACTTCGGCAAGGAGCTGGCGCTCACCGCCGGCCTGGACCACGTGGACACGGATGCCGCGATGGTGCTCGACGCCGATGGCCAGGACCCGCCGGAGCTGGCGCCGCAGTTCGTCGCCATGTGGCGCGAGGGTTACGACGTGGTCTACGGCACCCGCTCGCGCCGGGACGGCGAGACCTGGCTCAAGCGGGTCACCGCGGCGGCGTTCTACCGGGTGATGGCGCGGCTGTCGGACACTTTGATCCCGCGCGACACCGGCGACTTCCGGCTGATCTCGCGCCGGGTGCTGGACGCCCTGAAGCAGATGCGCGAGCGCCAGCGCTTCATGAAGGGCCTGTTCGCCTGGGTCGGTTTCCGCCAGGTGTCGTTCCCCTACGAGCGCGAAGCGCGCGTGGCCGGCGGCAGCAAGTTCAACTACTGGCGGCTCTGGAACCTGGCGCTGGAGGGCATCACCAGCTTTTCGACCGTGCCGCTGCGGCTGGCGACCTATGTCGGCCTGCTGACCGCGATGGTGGCCTTCGGCTGGGGACTGTGGATCATCGCCCGCACCGTGCTGTGGGGCGATCCGGTGCAGGGCTGGCCGTCGCTGATGACGGCGATGCTGTTCCTGGGCGGCCTGCAGCTGGTGGCGCTGGGCATCGTCGGCGAATACCTGGGCCGGCTCTACGTCGAGGTGAAGCAGCGGCCGCTCTACCTGGTCGGCGACTACCGCCCGCGCCGCTGATCCCGGCGTCCGTCCCGGGCCGTTCCGCGGACAGGTGAAACGGCTCCGCCAGGGGTCTATGATCGGGGCCAGGTCAGCGGAGGGCAGCCGAATGCGCAACGTGAACCAGATCCTCGAGGGCAAGGCCGGCCGCATCATCGCGGTGCCGCAGGAAGCGCCGGTGCTCGAGGTCATCCGCCTGATGGCCGAACACCACATCGGTTCGGTCCTGGTGATGCAGGGCCACGAGCTGGTGGGCATCGCCACCGAACGCGACTACGCGCGCAAGGTCATCCTGCAGGGCCGTTCCTCGGCCGAAACGCCGGTGGCGCAGATCATGTCCAGTCCGGTGGTCACCGTGCTGCCGACCGACACCGCCCAGACCTGCATGCACCTGATGACCACCCGCAAGATCCGCCACCTGCCGGTGGTCGAGGACGGTCGCGTGCTGGGCCTGGTCTCGATCGGCGACCTGGTGAAGGCGGTCATCGAGGACCAGCAGCAGGAAATCGCCCAGCTGCACCAGTACATCGCCAGCTAGGCCGGCAGCACCTGCTGGGCGACGGCCACGAAGTGGCAGGCGCTGCCGACCAGCACGAAGCCGTGCCAGATGGCGTGCGCGAACGGGATGCGCCGGCTCATGTAGAACACCGTGCCGAAGGTGTAGGCGATGCCGCCGGCCAGCAGCCACAGGGTGGTTTCCAGCGGGATGTTGCGCAGGAAGGGGCCCACCGCGGTCAGCGCCATCCAGCCCATCGCGATGTAGATCAGCGTCGACAGGCCCTTGAAGCGGCCGGTGAAGAACAGCTTGAACACCACGCCCGCCACCGCCAGGGTCCAGATGGCCGCGAACAGCCACCAGCCGCCGTCCTCGCGCAGGCCGACCAGGGTGAAAGGGGTATAGGTGCCGGCGATCAGCACGAAGATCGCGCAGTGGTCGAAGACCTTGTAGCGGCCGCGCACGACGTGGTCGGTGCTGGCGTGGTACAGGGTCGAGGCGACGTAGAGCAGCACCAGGGCCAGGCCGAAGACGACGGCCCCGGCCAGCTGCCAGCCGTTGCCGTAGCGCGCGGACATCACCACGAGCACGATGCCGCCGACGAGCGCGGCGAGAGCGCCCAGGCCATGGCTGATGGCGTTGGCCAGTTCCTCGCGCGGGGATTCGTGGTCGTGTTCGTATTCGGTCATGCCGGCAGCCTGCAGCCAAGCCCTGGAGCCTTGGCTCGAATCCGGGGTCAGAGTGCATTTAACTTCGGTGGACCCGAAGATAAATGCACTCTGACCCCGGATTCTGGGTTCGTCAGTCGAGGGCGATGGCGTGGGCGTGTTCGCGGGTGGCCGCGAACTCCAGGTCCGGCCAGCGCTCCATCGTCAGCTGCAGGTTCACGCGCGAGGGCGCCAGGTAGACCAGCTGGCCGGCGGCATCCACGGCCAGGTTCATCGCCGCCTTCTCGCGGAATTCCTCCAGCTTCTTCGCCGTCCCGCCCTTGATCCAGCGCGCGGTCGCCACGGTCACCGGTTCGAAGCTGGCGTCCACGCCGTATTCGTCCTTCAGCCGGTAGGCCACCACGTCGAACTGCAGGGTGCCGACTGCGCCGAGGATCAGGTCGTTGCTCATCAGCGGCTTGAAGAACTGGGTCGCGCCTTCCTCGCTCAGCTGGGCCAGGCCCTTCTGCAGCTGCTTTAGCTTGAGCGGGTCGCGCAGGCGCGCGCGGCGGAACAGTTCGGGCGCGAAGTTCGGGATGCCCGTGAACGACAGCGACTCGCCGGCGGTGAAGGTGTCGCCGATCGAGATCGTGCCGTGGTTGTGCAGGCCGATCACGTCGCCCGGGTAGGCGGTCTCGACGATCTCGCGGTCGCTGGCCATGAACGTGAGCGCGTTGGCGAGCTTCTGCTCCTTGCCGGTGCGCACGTGGAAGGCCTTCATGCCGCCCTCGTACTTGCCCGAACACACGCGCAGGAAGGCGACGCGGTCGCGGTGCTGCGGGTCCATGTTGGCCTGGATCTTGAACACGAAACCCGAGAACGTTTCCTCTTCGGCCGACACTTCGCGCGAGGTCGTCGCGCGCGGCTGCGGCGAGGGCGCGTGTTCGACGAAGAAGTCCAGCAGCGGCTGCACGCCGAAGTTGTTCACGCCCGAGCCGAAGAACACCGGCGTCTGCTTGCCCGCCAGGTAGTCTTCGAGATTGAAGGGGTGCGAGGCGCCCTGCACCAGCTCCAGCTCGTCGCGCAGCCCGGCCAGCATCTCGGCGCCGATGCGCTCGGCCAGGCCCGGCGCGTCCAGCGAGGGGAAGATGGTCGAATCCTGGCGGGTGAAGTTGCGGCCCGGTTCGTACAGGTG
>CBFGOZ010000133.1:0-7245 GCA_965650505.1 uncultured Arenimonas sp. | reverse complement strand
AGGTCTGCGCCGTGAAGGCCCCGGGCTTCGGCGACCGCCGCAAGGCGATGCTGGAGGACATGGCCATCCTGACCGGCGGCACCGTGATCTCCGAGGAAGTCGGCCTGCAGCTCGAGAAGGCCACGATCAAGGATCTCGGCCGCGCCAAGAAGGTGCAGGTCTCGAAGGAGAACACCACCATCATCGACGGCGCCGGCGCCGCCGACGGCATCCAGGCCCGCATCAAGCAGATCAAGGCGCAGATCGAGGAGACCTCCTCCGACTACGACCGCGAGAAGCTGCAGGAGCGCGTCGCCAAGCTCGCCGGCGGTGTCGCGGTGATCAAGGTCGGCGCCGCCACCGAGGTCGAGATGAAGGAAAAGAAGGCGCGCGTGGAAGATGCGCTGCACGCGACCCGCGCGGCCGTGGAAGAGGGCATCGTCCCGGGCGGCGGCGTCGCGCTGATCCGCGCCAAGGCGGCCATCGTCGGCCTCAAGGGCATCAACGAGGACCAGAACCACGGCATCGCCATCGCCCTGCGCGCGATGGAAGCGCCGCTGCGCGAGATCGTCACCAACGCCGGTGAAGAGCCGTCCGTCATCCTCAACAAGGTCGTCGAGGGCAAGGGCGCGTTCGGCTACAACGCCGCCAACGGCGAATACGGCGACATGATCGAGTTCGGCATCCTGGACCCGACCAAGGTGACCCGCACCGCGCTGCAGAACGCGGCGTCCATCGCCGGCCTGATGATCACCACCGAAGCGATGGTGGCCGAGGCGCCGAAGAAGGACGAGCCGGCGGCCGGCGGCCACGGCGGCGGCATGGGTGGCATGGGCGGCATGGATTTCTGATCCTGCCGATCTCCTCTCCCCAACCCCTCTCTCCTTGCGGGAGAGGGGCGGGGAGGAGGGAAAGCGTTCGAAGGGCCCCGCAGCGATGCGGGGCCTTTTCTTTTTCCGGCAAGACGTCCTGCGTTAGGCTCCATGGCACCTTCGGCACGGGCCCACGGCATGAGCGACGACCTTTTCGGCGATTCCCTGCGGCTGACCGCCCGCCTGGTGGAGCGCGGCGACTACGCCGACGCGGTGACCGTGCTGCGGCCCTGGATCGACTCGGGCCTGCCGCCGTTCGAGAAGACCATCGTTTCCTACAACCTCGCCCAGGTGTACGCGCACCTGCAGCGGCCGGCCGAGGTCATCACCTGGTTCGACCATGGCATCGCCCTGGAACGGCCGCTGCGCCGGACCCTGCTGGCCGAGGGCAAGGCCGCGTGGCTGGCGAACAACGGCCGCGGCGACGAAGCGGTTGCGCTCTGGCTAGCGCTGCTGGGCGAAGACCTGCTGGACGCCGAGGGGCGCGCCCGGGTCGAAGCCAACCTGGCCACCACGCTCAAGCCTGGCTGAGAGGCCCGCCGCGCGCCGCCCGGGCAGGTCGGATGGCAACCGGTCGCAGGGACCCGTCGAAACCTGTATGGCGCGCCAGGTAACGCTGTCGTTGTCAGCAATACTCGCGTTGCGAACGCGTTAAGCACTCGTGAATATCAGGACGCGTCCCCCGGGGGGAGGGGCGCACCGCCGTCCATTCTGGAGTCCTTGCCATGTCGCACGCCATCCGATCCCCGCTGGCCTTGGCGGTCGTCACCGCCCTGGCCGCCGCCGCCCTGTCGTCCCAACCCGTCCTGGCGCAGAGCGCCACGCCCTCCGCCGCCGACGAAGACACCGCCACCCTCGATACCGTGCAGGTGGTCGGCACCCGCGTGCGCGGCCGCGCCGCCGCCGACACCGCCGCGCCGGTGGACGTGATCGGACGCGAAGAGCTCAACGCCACCGGCGCGCTGGAAGTCGGGCAGGTGCTGCAGATGCTCACGCCGTCCTTCAACTTCTCGCGCACCTTCGTCAGCGACGGCACCGACATCCTGCGCCCGGCGACGCTGCGCGCGCTCGGCCCGGACCAGGTGCTGGTGCTGGTGAACGGCAAGCGCCGCCACCAGCAGGCGCTGGTGAACGTGCAGCAGACCATCGGCCGCGGTTCGGCCGGCACCGACATCAACGCGATCCCGATCGCCGCGATCGAACGCATCGAGGTGCTGCGCGACGGCGCCGCCGCGCAGTACGGTTCCGACGCCATCTCGGGCGTGATCAACATCGTGCTCAAGCGCCAGACCGAATGGACCGAGCTGGTCGCGCAGGGTTCGCAGTACTACGCCGGCGACGGCGAGATGCTCAACGGATCGGTGAACACCGGCTTCGGCCTGGGCGACGGCGGATTCATCAACCTCACGCTCGAGGCCCGCAACCGCAACGAAACCAACCGCGCCGGCCCCGACAGCCTGCGGGTGCCGTCGCCGCGCGTCACCCAGCGGCTGGGCGACGCCGACGCCAAGGACGGCTATTTCTGGCTCAACGGCGGCCTGCCGCTGGGCGCCGGCGAACTGTACTGGTTCGGCGGCGTGTCGCGGCGCGAGGGCGACTCGGCCGGCTTCTTCCGCAGCGCCGGCGACGACCGCACCGTGCCTGCGCTGTATCCGGACGGCTTCCTGCCCAATATCCTGACCACGGTGGACGACGAGTCGCTGGCGGTGGGCTACAAGGCGCCGATCGGCGACAACTGGGACTGGGACCTGTCGATCAACCACGGCCGCAGCAGTTTCCGCTTCGACGAAAGCAATTCGGTGAACGTGAGCTGGTGGTACGAACCGATCGACCCGGCCAACCCGGCCGCCGGCATCTACGCCGAATCGCCGCTCTCGGCGCATACCGGCACGCTCGGGTTCGAACAGACCACGGTGAACCTGGACTTCCGCGGCAGCGTCGACGGCTTCAACGACCAGCTGCTGTACCTGGCCACCGGCCTGGAGTGGCGCCGCGACAACTACCGCATCGAGGCCGGCGACCCGGTGTCCTACACCTACGGCCGCACCAACGACCCGTCCATCGTCATCGTCGGCCAGAACGGCAACGTCGCGCCGGCCGGCATCCAGGGCTTCCCGGGCTTCACGCCGGGCACCGAGGTGGACGAGGGCCGGCACAGCGCCGCGGTCTACTTCGACGCCGAGACCAACCTGACCGACCGCTTCCTGATGGGCGCCGCGGTGCGCTTCGAGGACTATTCCGACTTCGGCAACACCACCACCGGCAAGCTCTCGGCGCGCTTCAACGCCAGCGAGGCCTTCGCCATCCGCGGCACCGTGGCCACCGGCTTCCGCGCGCCGGGCGTGCAGCAGCAGTTCTACAGCCAGGTCTCGACCAACCTCGATCCCGGCACCGGCCTGCTCACCGACACCCTGACCGCGCGCCAGGACAGCGCGGTGACGCGCGCGCTCGGCATCCCGGCGCTGCAGGAGGAAACCTCGACCAGCGGCACGCTGGGCATCGTCTGGAACCCGAACGACCGCTTCACGCTGACCGCCGACCTGTTCCGCATCGACATCGACGACCGCATCATCTTCTCCGGCAACATCGCCCCCGAGTCGGTCGGCACCGACGGCCTGCCCTGCGACGGCACCAACAGCAACTGCCCGATCCGCGCCGCGCTGGCGCCGTTCTCGGTCGGCCAGGCCCAGTTCTTCACCAATGCCATCGACACCCGCACCACCGGCCTGGACATCGTCGCCAACCACAACACCGAGCTCGGCAACGGCGCGCTGCTGACCCTGACCGCGCTGCTGCACTTCAACGACACCGAGGTCCGCGAGCGCCGCTCGCAGTCGCCGATCCTCTCGCCCACGCAGCTGTTCGACGACACCCAGGTCACCCTGATCGAGGAGGGCCAGCCGGGCGTGCACCACATGCTGCAGGGCGTATACGAAACCGGGAACTGGCAGTGGACCGCGCGCGCCAACTACTACGGCTCGGTCACCGGCGAAGGCTTCACGCCGGGCGTCAAGCAGACCTGGGGCGGCAAGACCCTGTTCGACCTGGGCGTGCGCTACTCCTTCACGGAGAACGCGCACCTGACCGTCGGCGGCAACAACATCTTCGACACCTACCCGGACAAGTGGGATCCGGTGTCGGGCTTTCCCTTCCCGCAGCTGGGCTTCAAGTACGGCTGGGAAACCATGCCCTTCGGCATGAACGGCGGCAGTTACTACGTGCGCCTGGACTATCGCTTCTGATCCCCGGCCACCGCCGGCCCCGAAGCCCCGCGGCGACGCGGGGCTTCTTCTTTCCGGCGCGGCGCGGCGGTGGCTCACGTATCCTTGGGCGCTGCCGCCCCGCCCGCCGCCCGACATGACGCCGCCATCCCGCTTCGCCGCGCTCCGCACGCCGCCGCCGTCGCGGATCGCCGTGCCCCTGCTGCTGTCGGCGATGGCCGCGCTGTGGCTGCTGGGCGCGCTGGCGACGATGGCCAACTTCGCCCTGCGTTACCCGGCCTTCGACCAGTACCGGCTCTACGGCCACTACCTGGGCATGGACTTCCCGGCCTCGGCGCTGCAGCTGGAGAACGGGCACCGGCCGATCCTGCCGGCCCTGGTGCGCATCGCCGACATCGAATCGGGCCTGCCCGGCCAGTGGCTGCAGACCCTGGTCGCGCTGGCGCTGGCCCTGGGCACGCTGGCGACGGTGGCGGGCCTGGCCTGGCGTGCACGCCGCAGCGCCACCGCCGCCGCCACGATGACCCTGCTGGCGACGCTGGCGCTGTTCTGGCTGGGCCAGGCGCGCATGATGATCCACGGCTACGAGATGGTGCACGTGCACCTGATCTCGCTGGGCGTCGTGCTGGCGGTGGTCGCGGTGCAGCGCGCCGGTCGCGGCCAGCCGGTCTGGTACATGGCCCTCGCCGGCGTGCTGGCGCTGGCGGCGACCTTCAGCTTCGGGCCCGGGCTGGCCTGCTTCGTCGCGGTGTTCGTGCTGGCGGCGCTCAAGCGGCTGCCGCCGCGTAGTTTCGTGCTGCCGGGACTGCTGTTCGTGCTGGCGCTGCTGGCCTACCTCGGCGCCCTGCCCGGCGAGGCGGGCGTCCGCGATTCGCTGCTGCTGCGGCCGATGGACAACCTCAAGGCCGGGCTGCAGTGGCTGGCCTCGCCCTTCTTCCACGCCTGGCTCGGTTTCGCCGACACCGGCATGCTGGCCTGGAATCCCGGCGGGCGGCCCGAAGAAAAACTGCTGCTCGATTCGGCCGCGTCACTCGCCGGCTGGCTGGGTCCGGACTGGAAGGCGCGGGCCGGCATCGCGATCGGACTGGCGGGCGCCGGCGGCTGGACCGCGCTGCTGGTGCGCGCATGGCGCCGTCCCGAGGGGGTGGGCGACATCGACGCCCTGGCCCTGGGGCTTTCCAGCTTCGGACTGGCGGTGGGCGCGATCATCGCGCTGGCCAGGCTGGCGTATTTCGACCTGCATCCCGGCCAGCTGATGGCCGACCGCTACCTGCCCTGGCCGGTCCTATTCTGGTTGGGCCTGGCGCTGGCGCTGGCCGATCGGGCGGCGGTGGCGACGCGGCCGTTGCCGCGTGCCGCCGGTCCGGTGCTGGCCATCGCGCTGTTCCTGGTGCTGCTGCCGAGCCATCGGGGCCAGGTCGGCTGGAGCGCGGCGGTGCACCGGATGAACCAGCAGTCGGCGGTCGCGGCGCAGCTGGGCCTCTGGGATCCGGAGCGATTCCCGAGCGGGCAGGATGCCTCGCGGCACGACGTCGAAAGGACGCTGGCGCTGCTGCGCGAACGCCGGCTTTCGATGTTCGCCGAGCCCGGTTACGCGCTGTGGTCGCGGGGCTGGCACGCGGCGGACGCCGACGGCGCGCCGCTGGACGGCGCCCAGGCGCGCGTGGTCCGGCGCTTCCACGACGACGCCGGGGATCGCGCGGTGGCGGCCTTCGAAGGCTGGCTGCCCGATGACGCGGCGCTGCCGCGCCATCCGGTGCTGGTGGTGGTGGATGCGCGCGGCGTGCTGCGCGGACTGGCCAAGCCCAGCCACTTCGGTCCCGGCCGGTCGCCGCGGCGCTTCGGCGTTCCGGCCAAGCGCGGCTTCGACGGCTACGTGGTCGAAGCCCGCGCGGACGCGGCGCTGCGCCTGCTGGTGCTGGATCCGGACACGCTCCGCGTGCTGGCCCGCGTGCCGCTGCCGCAGGACGACTGAGCCCGGCCGGCGCGCTGGCCGTGAAGGCCGCCGTGGCCCGTTCACGCCTTCAGGTCCGACCGGGGAAAGACCGATGGCATCGAATACGGGTTCGCGGCGCGCGCTGGGCGTCGCGCTGGTCTTGCTGCTGTCCCTGCTGGCCGTGCTGCGTTCGCACCACGGGACACGCCTGGACGGCTACACGGTGGACGAACCCTGGCATGTCGTCGCCGGCGTGTCCTATCTGCGCACCGGCGATTTCCGCCTCAATCCCGAACATCCGCCGCTGGTGAAACTGGTGGCCGGCGCGGCGCAGCCGGAAAGTTTCGTGCTGCCGCCGTTTTCGCCGCTGACCGAGAAGTCGCAGGAGCGCGACTGGGTCGAGCGCGCGATGTTCCTCGAGAACGACGCCGCCGCCGCGCAGCAGGCGACCCGCGCCAGCCTGTGGGCCTTCCACGCCGCACTGCTGGCGGCGCTGGGCGCCCTGGTCTGGCGCGCGATGGGCCTGGCCTGGGCGGTCGGCACGCTGGCCTTCCTGGCGCTGGAGCCCACGGTCGCGGCGCATCTGCCGGTGGCGATGACCGACCTGCCGCTGGCGCTCACCCTGGCGGTGGCGGCGGTGGCGGCTGGCCTGCTGCTGGCGGAATGGCGCTGGTCCTGGGTGCTGGCCACCGGCGTCGCGCTGGGCCTGGTGCTGGGCAGCAAACATTCGGCGCTGGCGGGACTGGCCGGCCTCGGCGCGGTGCTGGCCGTCGGCGTACTCGCCGGGCTCCGCCACGGGGGCGTCGCCGAGCTGGCGCGGCGCGCGCTGCGTGTCGGCGTCGCGGGCCTGCTCGGGCTGTTGCTGCTGTGGTCGATGTACGGCTTCCGCTTCCATGCCGGTCCCGACGGCAGCGACGGGTTCAATCGCGCCATGGCCGACAAGGTGGCCGACCTCAACATCCCGCACTGGCGCGAAGGCATCGCCTTCGCGGACGCGGCGCACCTGCTGCCGCGCGCCTACCTCTGGGGCCTGGCCGACACCGTGCGCGCGGGCGTGGAAGGGCGTGGCCAGGGCTCGCACCTGGTCTGGGGCGTCAGCCACAAGGGGCGGCCGCCCTGGTTCACCTGGCCCAGCATCCTGGTCTCGAAGATCCCGCTGGGCCTGATGCTGATGTCGCTGCTGGGCCTGCTGGCGCTGCGCGGGGTGCCGATGCCGCCCGCCGCGCGCTGGACGCTG
>CBFGOZ010000132.1:0-7252 GCA_965650505.1 uncultured Arenimonas sp. | reverse complement strand
CCGCGCGAAACTCACGGCGCTGCGCGGGCAGGGCATCGCCTTCCCGAACGACTTCAAGCGCGAGCACTACGCCCGGGACCTGCAGGACGAGTACGCCGACAAGGACCAGTGGACCGCCGAGGCGCTCGAGGCGCTGGACCGCCGGGTTTCCGTCGCCGGCCGCCTGATGGCCAAGCGCGTGATGGGCAAGGCCAGCTTCGCCCAGGTCCAGGATATGAGCGGCCGCATCCAGCTCTACCTGCAGGGCGCGGACCTGGGTGACAGCTACGAGGCTTTCAAGGGCTGGGACATCGGCGACATCGTCGCGGTGCAGGGTGGCCTGACCCGCACCCGCACCGGCGAGCTGTCGATCAAGGCCACCTCGCTGCGTCTGCTCACCAAGTCGCTGCGGCCCCTCCCGGACAAGTTCCACGGCCTGGCCGACGTCGAGCAGCGCTACCGCATGCGTTACGTCGACCTGGTGATGAACCCGGAGGCACGCGAGGTGTTCGTGCAGCGCTCGCGCATCGTCTCGGCGATGCGCGCCTGGCTCGACGCCCGGCGTTTCCTGGAAGTGGAGACGCCGATGATGCATTACATCCCCGGCGGCGCCACGGCCAAGCCCTTCACCACCCACCACAACGCGCTCGACCTCGATCTGTACCTGCGCGTCGCGCCCGAGCTCTACCTCAAGCGCCTGGTGGTCGGCGGCATGGAGCGCGTGTACGAGATCAACCGCAACTTCCGCAACGAGGGCGTGTCCACCCGGCACAACCCCGAGTTCACGATGCTGGAGCTGTACGAGGCCTACGCCACCTACCACGAGGTGATGGACCTGACCGAGGGCCTGATCCGCGAGGTGGCGCTGCGCACGCGCGACACCACCCACCTGGCCTGGGAGGGCATGTCGATCGACCTCGGGCCGCCCTTCCGTCGTTGGTCGATGACCGAGGCCGTGCTCGAGCACAACCCGGAGATCAAGCGCGAGGAGCTGCGCGACCTGGCGGCGATGCGCGCGCACTGCCAGCGCCTGGGCATCCGGTTCAAGGACAGCTACGGCTGGGGCAAGCTGCTGCTGGAAGTGTTCGAGAAGACCGTCGAACACACGCTGGTCCAGCCGACCTTCATCACCGACCATCCGGTCGAGGTCAGCCCCCTGGCCCGCGCCAGCGACCGCGACCCGGAGATCACCGACCGCTTCGAGCTGTTCGTCGGCGGCCGCGAGATCGCGAACGGGTTCTCCGAGCTCAACGACCCCGAGGACCAGAAGGCGCGTTTCCTGGCCCAGGTCGAGGCCAAGGAGGGCGGCGACGACGAGGCCATGCACTTCGACGCCGACTACATCCGGGCGCTGGAATACGGCATGGCCCCGACCGGTGGCCTGGGCATCGGCATCGACCGGCTGGTGATGCTGATCACCGACTCGGCCTCGATCCGGGACGTCCTGCTCTTTCCCTATATGCGCCCGGAGGCCTGACCGGTCCTTTCGTGCTGGACAAAGAAGCCTGGCTAACACCTTGCCGCGGCTGAAATATCGGGAGTAAGCTGGGATCGAGCCGCGATCCGCGGCAATCACGGTGTCCGCACCCGGGAGCTTCAGGTGAACGTACTGATCGTCGACGACCAGCCTTCGCAGCGGACGATGTTCCGCCACCTGCTGGAGGACATCAGCCCCGAGGTGAAGGTCACCGACTTCGGCGACCCGGTCGAGGCCCTGCTCTGGTCCCAGCGCAGCTCGCCCGACCTGCTGCTGCTCGACTACCGGATGCCCAAGCTCGATGGCCTGGAGTTCGCCCGCCGCTTCCGGCGCCCGCTGTCGCACCGCGACGTGCCCATCATCCTGATCACCGTGGTCGGCGACGAGCCGATCCGCAACGCCGCGCTCGAGGCCGGCGTCATCGACTTCCTGGTCAAGCCGGTGCGCCCGCGCGAACTGCGCTCGCGCTGCCGCAACCTGCTGGCCCTGCGCCAGCAGCAGCAGAACCTGAAGTTCCGCGCCCACGAACTCGAGCGCCAGCTGCTGGCCCGCATGCACGAACTGGACGAGCGCGAGCGTGAGATCCTGCACCGCCTTGCGAAGGCCACCGCCTACCGCGATGGCGGCCACGTCGCCCATTTCGAACGCATGGCCCGCTATTCGGCCCTCATCGCGGAAGCCCTGGGCCTGCCCGAGGACGAGGTGAAGATGATCGAGCTGGCGGCGCCGCTGCACGACATCGGCAAGATCGGCATTTCCGACGCGATCCTGCTCAAGCCCGGAAAGCTCACCGAAGAAGAGTACGCCGGGGTCAAACAGCACCCGCGCCTGGGTTACGACATCCTGCGCGACAGCAGCAGCAAGTTCGTCCAGGTCGGCGCCAGCATCGCGCTCAGCCACCACGAACGCTGGGACGGCGCCGGCTACCCCGACGGCCTGGCCGGCGAGGACATCCCGCTGCCGGCACGCATCGTCGGCGTCGCCGACGTGCTGGAGGCCCTCACCACGGTCCGTCCGTACAAGGAGGCCTGGACCCTGCCGGCGGCGCTGGACTACCTGAAGGCGCAGGCCGGCAGCCAGTTCGATCCGGCCGTGATCGACGCGGTGATGAGCCGCCGGGAGCGCATCGAGGAAATCCACCGCTACCTCGGCCCCGGCGTCGCCCAGGCCTGAGGCCGCGACCGGCCCGCCGGCCGCCGCCGACCCGCCATGATCCGCGCCTTCGCCAACCGCCCGGACAGCGAACACGGCCAGGCCCTGGTCCGGCTGGCGATCGCGGCGGTGCTGCTGATCTACCTGGCCGGACTGGCCAGCGGCCCCAGCGCCGGACGGGAAGTGCTGCTCAGCGTCTACGTGCTGTTGGCCGAAACCGTGCTCGGCCTAGGCCTGGTGATCGCCATCATGATGAACCCGGGCGTGTCGCATGCCCGCAGGGTGATCGGCATGCTGGCTGACTACGGCACGCTCGCCGCGATGATGATCCTCAAGGGCGAGGTGCTGGCGCCGCTGTACGTGATCATCCTGTGGGTGACGGTGGGCAATGGCCTGCGCTACGGTACCCAGTACCTGTTCGCGGCGATCGGACTGGGCCTGCTCACTTTCGTCACCGTGATCTTCAACACGGCCTATTGGCAGGACAATCCCTACATTGCCTGGGGCCTGGTGGTGGGCCTGGTGGCCATCCCGGCCTACCTGATCACCCTGCTGCGCGACCTGCGCCGCGCCGGCGAGGAGGCGCGGCGGGCGAATGCCGCCAAGAGCCGCTTCCTGGCCAACATGAGCCACGAGTTCCGCTCGCCGCTCAACGGCATCATCGGCATGGCCGAGCTGCTCAACAGCACCCGGCTGGCACCGGAGCAGCGCGAGGCCGCCGACGTCATCCAGACCTCGGCCCAGACCCTGCTGCTGCTGGTCGAGGACGTGCTGGACATCTCGGCCATCGAGGCCGGCAAGCTCAGGCGCCAGGACGGGGACTTCTCGCTGCGCGAACAGGTCCGGCGCATCCGGACCATGCTGCAGCCGATGGCGGCGGGCAAGAGCCTGCAGTTCATCGTCGAGGTCGCCGACGACGTGCCCCAGCGCCTGCACGGCGACGCCGGCCACTTGAGCCAGGTGCTGCTGAACCTGCTGCACAACGCCATCAAGTTCACCGACACCGGCACCGTGCGGCTGGACGTGCTGGTGCGCGAACGCCGCGGGGATGCGGTGGCCCTGCGTTTCTCGGTGCGCGACACCGGCGTCGGCGTACCGGCGGAGTACAAGGGCCGGATCTTCCAGGCCTTCGAGCAGGTGGACAGCGGACCGACCCGGCGTTTCGGCGGCACCGGGCTGGGCACCACCATCGCCAAGACCCTCACCGAACTGCTGGGCGGCCGCATCGATCTGGAGGACAACCCGGGCGGCGGCACCCATTTCTTCGTCGACCTCGAATTCCCGGTGGTCGAGGAGCCGGCCGGAGGCACCGCGGCCGACGGCGGCGGCAAGGTCATCGCCTTCGACGATCCCTTCGTGCGGCACCGGGCGCGGGTGCGGCCGCTGCGCATCCTGGTGGCCGACGACATCCCGGCCAACCGCCTGGTGCTGCAGCGCATCCTCGAGAAGGCCGGGCATTCCACCGTCTTCGCCGAGGACGGCGAGCAGGCGCTGGAGTGCCTGGAGGACGAGAACATCGACGCCGCCATCGTCGACCTGCACATGCCGGTGATGGACGGGCTGGAGGTGATCAAGCAGGCCCGGGTGATGCAGGCCGGCAGCACCCGCACGCCGATCCTGGTGCTGAGCGCGGACGCCACGGTGGACGCGGTGCGCGACGCCGAGGCCGCGGGCGCCTATTCCTTCCTCACCAAGCCGGTGGTGGCCTCGCGCCTGCTGGAGGCCCTGGCCGAGATCGCCGGCGGCGCGCAGGACGAGCCGGTCGCGGCGCGCAAGGACCGCCTGGTGCCGACGCTGCGCACCGACGTGCTGGAGGAGCTCGCGGGCATGGGCCTGGGCAGGGATTTCCTGCACGATTTCGCCGAACAGTGCCTGCGCGACGCCAGCCGCTGCCTGGCCGAAGCCGAGCGGGGCGCCGCCACCGGGCGCTGGGAGGCGGTGCGCGAAGCGGCGCACGCGCTCAAGGGCGTGTCGGAGAACCTCGGGGCCCAGGCCCTGGTCGAGCGCAGCACGGAACTGATGCGCTCCAGCGATGCGGTGCTGGGCAAGGAATGGCGCCGTTACCTGGCGCTGCTGGGCACGCTGCTGGAAGCCACGGCCGAACAGGTAAGGCGAGAGCTGACGCGGATATCGGCGTCGCCGCAAGGGGAGGCCTCACGCCCGCCGGACCACGAGTCCGGCTGAGGCGCGGGTCCGGGCGGCCGCCGCCCTTGCACGACGGCCGCCCGGGCGGGCTTACACGACCTGGCGCAGTTCCGGCGCCTCGGCCACGCGGCGCTTCTGCGCGCGCACCAGGCGCTCCATGGTGCCCAGGCCGCGTTCACTCAGGCGCATCGCCGCATCCACCCAGGTGGTGGTGACCGCCATCAGCTCGTCCAGGCTCACCGGATTGCAGGTGGCGCGCACCGTGTTCATCGAACGCAGGGCGTTGCCCATGCGCTTGCGGCGGCGGACCAGCTCGCGCGCGGCCTGCAGGCCCTCGCCGCGCGGCACCAGCATGTCGACCACGCCCATGCGGTAGAGCTCCTCGCTGGAGTAGACGTTGCCGTCGAGCATCATGCGTTCGGCCTGCGCCGGCGTGACCCGCCGCGACAGGAAGGTGTAGGCGCCCATGCCCGGGAACAGGTCGAACAGGACTTCCGGGAAGCCCATGCCGGTGCCTTCCTCGGCGATGATGGTGTGGCAGCAGAGCGCGGCCTCGAAACCGCCGCCCAGCGCCTCGCCCTGGACGACGGCGATGCTGTGCACGCGGTCGTCGGCCAGGCGCGCGAAGTGGAAGGCCACCGAGACGCAGAGCTGCGCATAGGCCAGCAGGCGGGCGCGGTCGCCGGTGCGGATCAGGCGGCTGAAGAGCTCGAGGTCGCCGCCGAGGTTGAACACGTCGGAGTGCGAGGCGAGCACCAGGTGGCGGATCTCGCCGTTGTTGGCCGGTTCGTTGGCCATGCGGGCGGCGATCTGGCGCTGGCATTCGCGCAGTTCGACCAGCAGCGGTTCGGAGAAGCAGGGGCGGTAGCCATTGCGGGTGTCGCGGTGCATGAAGCACCACTCGATGCCGGTCTCGGCTTCGGACTTGTGCTCGATGGTGTTGAAGCTGACCTCGCGGTTGATGCTCTCGACGATGGACATGGTGGTTCTCCGGGGCAAGGGTAGGGGACGTCGCCCTACACGGTTGTCTGGAGAAACGCAAGGGCGACCGTCCGAGTGTACACCCGCCAGTCAGCCTGGCGATGTGACCGGATCGACCCGGGAGGGCCCCGGGCGGCGCCCCTCAGGCCGCCGGCTTGGGGGCGTCGCGCAGTTCGCGGCGCAGGATCTTGCCGACGTTGGACTTGGGCAGTTCGGTCCGGAACTCGACCACCTTGGGATGCTTGTAGCCGGTGAGGTTCTCGCGGCAGAAGGCCTTGACCTGTTCGGCGGTGAGGCTGGGGTCCTTCTTGACGATGACCACCTTGACCGCCTCGCCGGATTTTTCATCGGGCACGCCCACCGCGGCCACCTCGAGCACGCCGGGCATCAGGGCGATCACGTCCTCGACCTCGTTCGGGTACACGTTGAAGCCCGAGACCAGGATCATGTCCTTCTTGCGGTCGACGATGTAGAAGAAGCCCTTCTCGTCCATCTTGGCCATGTCGCCGGTGTGCAGCCAGCCCTCGGCGTCGATCACCTTGGCGGTCTCCTCCGGGCGCTGCCAGTAGCCGGCCATGACCTGCGGACCGCGGATGCAGAGCTCGCCGACCTCGCCGACCGGCAGCTGCTGGCCGGCATCGTCCTTCACGCAGGCCTCGGTGGACGGGATCGGCAGGCCGATGGCGCCGTTGTAGTCGGCCAGGTCCATCGGGTTCATGCAGGCCGCGGGCGAGGTCTCGGTCAGGCCGTAGGCCTCGACCAGGGTGACGCCGGTGACCTTCTTCCAGCGTTCGGCCACGGCGCGCTGCACCGCCATGCCGCCGCCCAGCGAAAGGTGCATGTGGGAAAAATCCACCTCGTCGAAGCCCGGCGTGTTGAGCAGGCCGTTGAACAGGGTGTTGACGCCGGTGATGGCGGTGAACGGGATTTTCTTGAGCTCGGCGACGAAGCCCTTCATGTCGCGCGGATTGGTGATCAGGTAGTTCAGGCCGCCGAACTTCATGAAGACCAGGCCGTTCGCCGTCAACGCGAAGATGTGGTACAGCGGCAGCGCGGTGATGATCACCTCGTGGCCCGGCTTGCTGTTGGTGCCCAGCCAGGCCGAGGCCTGCTGCATGTTCGCCACCAGGTTGCGGTGGGTCAGCATGGCGCCCTTGGCGACGCCGGTGGTGCCGCCGGTGTACTGCAGGAAGGCGATGTCGTGGCCGCGGATGTCGATGTCCGGCAGCTTGTGGCGCGCGCCCAGGGCCAGGGCCTCGCGGAAGCGGATGGCGCCGGGCAGGGTGAAGTCCGGCACCTGCTT
Source organism: uncultured Arenimonas sp. (assembly GCA_965650505.1). GTDB lineage: Bacteria > Pseudomonadota > Gammaproteobacteria > Xanthomonadales > Xanthomonadaceae > Arenimonas. The sequence continues at coordinate 215 of CBFGOZ010000132.1, read as the reverse complement.
CTTGACGTGGCGCAGCACGAAGTTGATCAGCGGGCCCTTGGGGAAACCCAGCATGTCGCCGACGCCCGTCAGCACCACCTGCTTCACCGGCGTCTGGTCCACGACTTCCTGCACCACGTGCGCGAAGTTCTCCAGCACGACGATGGCGCTGGCGCCCGAATCCACCAGCTGGTGCTTGAGCTCGCGGGCGGTGTACATCGGGTTGGTGTTGACCA
>CBFGOZ010000131.1:0-7295 GCA_965650505.1 uncultured Arenimonas sp. | reverse complement strand
CTGCAGAGCTTCATCTTCGACGCCGACGACAGCGGCGCCCTGGTGCTGGAGGAACTGCTGCGGGCCGCGCGCCGCGGCGTGAAGGTGCGGGTGCTGCTGGACCAGCTCTACGGCCTGCCCGACCCCAACCTGCAGGCCAGCCTGGCCGGCCAGCACCGCAACTTCGAGCTGCGCATCTACAACCCGACCTTCGACGAGGCCAAGACCCAGGCCCTGCAGTACGCCGCCGGCATCCTGTGCTGCTTCCGCAAGTTCAACCAGCGCATGCACACCAAGCTGCTGCTGGTGGACGGCGTGGTCGGCATCACCGGCGGCCGCAACATCCAGGACCGGTATTTCGACTGGGCCGAGGGCTACAACTACCGCGACCGCGACATCCTGGTCGCCGGCCCGGTGGCCGGGGCGATGGCCGCGAACTTCGACGCGTTCTGGTCCTTCGAGCGCACGCAGCCGGCCGAACGCCTGACCGACGTCGCCCAGCGTCTGCTGCGCGCCGGCGGGGTGCCGCCGCATCCGCTGCTGGCCGCCGACCGCCCGCGGCCGCCGCGGGTGCTGGCCATGGCCGCCACCGCCGCCGACGGCGCCGCCACCTTCGAACACCTGCGGCCGCTGGGCCTGGACGTGGGCCGGGTCGACTTCTTCGCCGACCTGCCGGAAAAACACGCGGGCGAACTCGCGGCCGACGAGGACGCGTCCCTGGCCATGCGCGACCTGGTCGCCGGCGTGCACGACGAGCTGGTGCTGCAGACCCCCTACCTGGTGCTGTCGCGTCCGGCCCGCCAGCTGTTCCGCGAACTGCGCAAGCGCGAGCGCAAGCCGGTCATCTGGGTGTCGACCAATTCCCTGGCCGCCACCGACGCCTTCCCGGTCTACGCGATGAGCCACAAGTACAAGCGCCTGTACCTGCGCGAGCTGGGTTTCGAGATCTTCGAATACAAACCCTATCCGGTCGACGCGCCGATCGAGGTCGCCGCCACGGGTGCCTTGGGCGAACAGCGCGCGGCGCACCTGCCGATGTTCGGATCGGGCTCGGCAGGCTCGGCCAGCGGGCCGGTGCCGCTCAAGCGCGCCGGCGTGCGGGTGGGCCTGCACGCCAAGTCGATGGTGGTGGACGGCCGCATCGGCGTGGTCGGCAGCCACAACTTCGACCCGCGCTCGGACAACTACAACACCGAGTCGATGGTGGTGGTGCACGACCCCGACTTCGCCGGCGCCCTGCGCGCCAGCATCCAGCGCGACATGCAGCCCGACAACGCCTGGCGCATCGCCCGGCAGGAGAAACCGCCGGTGTTCTCGGGCCTGAACTACAGCCTGGGCAAACTTTCGGAGAAGCTGCCGATCTTCGACATCTGGCCCTTCCCCTATGCGGCCAGCTTCGAGCTGCGCGAAGGCTGCAACCCGCTCCCGCCCTCGGACCCGCGCTTCTACGCGTGCTACGAGGACGTGGGCGCCTTCCCGGAAGTGGACCTGCCGCTCAAGACGGTCTACACCCGCATCCTGACCGCCTTCGGCGCCGGCCTCACGCCCATCCTCTGAGCCGCCGCCGGGGCCGGAAAGGTCCGGTCTTCGATTGACGCGGCCCCCTGCCCGGCCTAGGCTGCATCCCTCCCGCAAACGCAACGCCGGACCCGCCCGCATGCCCCTTTCGATCAGCTTCGAACTCTCCGACCGCGACCTCGAGCACTTCACCCAGGCCCTGAACGCCGCCCGCGCCACCGCCGGCCACAAGAGCGCCGACGAGATCATCGCCGCCGCGTCGGCCCTGCTGGTCGAGGCCGACAAGGTCGAAGTGCCGGACTTCATCGCCCAGCGCCTCGACCGCCTGGACGCCCTGATCGCCATGGTCCGCGACGAGGGCTGGCACCTGCCGGAGGAAGACAAGCAGCGCGTGCTGTCGGCCCTGGTCTATTTCGCCGACCCCAAGGACGTGATCCCGGACCACGTGCCGGTGCTGGGCTACTTCGACGACGCCATCGCCATCGAGATGTGCGTGAAGGAGCTCAAGCACGAGATCGAGGCCTACGACGAGTTCTGCGACTACCGCCAGGGCGAGGCCGAGCGCCGCGGCCAGGATCCGGCCAAGGTCGGCCGCGCCGACTGGCTGGAAGCCCGCCGCGACGAGCTGGTGGACCGCATGCACCGCCGCCGCAACCGCGACCTCGGCGGCGGCTACGGCGACAGCTCCGGCTACGCGCGCAAGGGCTACACCAGCTCCTACCGCCCGGGCATGCTGCGGGTCCGCTGACGCCGGCACCGGTCCGTGGAAGGCCCGTTCCGCCAGCGGATCGATCCCGCGACGATCACCCGCATGCTCAAGGGCACCGCGGGTGAAAGCCTCGGCATCCAGATCACCGAACAGGGCCCCGATTACCTGCGGGGCACCATGCCGGTCGACGCCCGCACCAAACAGCCCTTCGGCCTGCTGCACGGCGGATCGTCGGTCGCCCTGGCCGAAACCCTGGCCAGCTTCGCCGGCTACCTGTGCCTGGACCCGGACGCGAACCAGCAGGCCGCCGGCCTCGAGATCAACGCCAACCACCTGCGCGCCGTCACCTCGGGCGTGGTCACCGGCACGGCGCGGCCGATCCACCTCGGCCGCACCACCCAGGTCTGGGAAGTGCGCATCGAGGACGACAAGGGTCGCCTGACCTGCATCTCGCGCATGACCGCCGCGGTGGTCGGACGCTGAATCTTCCGGGCGATACCCCGGCGTCGGGTGTTTACTCGGCGCGGCTGCGGCACAATCGCGCCATGTCCGCCCACCCCGATACGGTCCGCCCGTCCACCGACTGGCGTCGTCCGCTGCGCTACCTCTGGCGTCTGCCGCTGCTCGCCCTGCACCTCGGGCTGGGCCTGCCGCTGACCCTGTTGATGATCAACCCGGTCTCGGCGCGGATCGAAATGCGCGGCGAACGCCTGGACCATCGCATGGTGCGCTGGTGGTCGGGCACGCTGATGCGGATCTTCGGCTTCACGCTCAAGCGTTACGGCACGCCGCTGCCGGGCGCGGCGCTGTTCGTCGCCAACCACGTCAGCTGGATCGACATCGAGCTGATGCACAGCCAGCGCATGATGGGTTTCGTCGCCAAGGCCGAGATCTCGCGCTGGCCCCTGGTGGGCTGGCTGGCCAGCCGCGGCGGCACCATCTACCACCACCGCGGCAACAACGACTCGCTGCACGGCGTGATGCACCAGATGGTGCAGCGGCTGGAGCAGGGCCTGGCGGTGGGCGTGTTCCCCGAGGGCCGCACCACCCGCGGCGACGCCATCGGCACCTTCCACGCGCGCATCTTCCAGCCGGCGGTGCTGGCCAACGTGCCGGCCCAGCCGGTGGCGCTGAAATACGGCGCGCGCGGCAGCGCCCAGACCATCGTCGCCTTCGGCGAGAAGGAAAGTTTCTTCGCCAATTTCGTGCGCCTGCTCGGCGAGCCCGGCCGCGTGGCCGAGGTGCATTTCCTGGAGCCGGTGGCGTCCAGCGAGGACGGCCGCCGGCGCATGGCGGAAACCTGCCGCGAACGCATCATCGCGGCGATGGCCGGCTGAGGCGCCGGTGATCCGGGTCACCGACTACCGCCCGCCGCGCTGGCTGCGCAACCCGCACCTGCAGTCGGTGCTCAGCTCGATGCCGCTGCGCCGCGCCGCCGGCCAACGTGCGCTGCAGCGCCTGGGCGCGACGACCACCGAACACCTGATCGAGGTCGAGGACGGCGTGCGCCTGCAGGGTTTCCACAGCGCCGTGCCGGGCACGACGCCGCGCGGCCTGGCCCTGCTGCTGCACGGCTGGGAAGGCAGCAGCGAGTCGAGCTACATGCGCCACACCGCGGCGGCGCTGCTGGCGCGGGGTTTCGAAGTGTTCCGGCTCAACTTCCGCGACCACGGCGACACCCACCACCTGAACAAGGACCTGTTCCATTCCTGCCGCCTGGCCGAGGTGGTGCAGGCGGCGGCCGAAATTTCGCGGCGCTTCCCGGCGCGGCCGATGCTGGCGGCCGGGTTCTCGCTGGGCGGCAACTTCGCATTGCGGCTGGCGCTGGCGGCGCCCGGCGCCGGCATCCCGCTGGTGCACGCGGCGGCGGTGTGCCCGGCGATCGACCCTTCCGGGGTGCTGCGCATGCTCGAATCCGGCGCACCCTTCTACCACTGGTACTTCATGAAGAAGTGGCGGCGTTCGCTGCAGCGCAAGCGCGCGCTGTTCCCCGACCACCACGACTTCGACGACCAGGTGCTGGCCCTGGACATGCGCGGCCTGACCCACTGGATGGTGCGGCGACACACCACCATGGCCGACATCGAGGAATACTTCGACGGCTACAGCGTCGCCGGCGACCGCCTGGCCGCGCTGCAGGTGCCGGTGAGCGTGCTGGCGGCGATGGACGACCCGGTGATCCCGGCGGACGGTTTCCCGCGCCTGGGCCTGCCCGCCCACTCGACCCTGGAGATCGCCGACTTCGGCGGCCACTGCGGCTTCCTCGAGGGCGCCGACCTGCGCGGCTACGCCGAGCGCTGGGTGGCGCAGCGGCTGGAGGCCGCGGCCCAGGCCGCCGGCCGGGCTACAATGCCGCTTTCCGCTCCAGCCTGAAGACCCTTCCCATGCTTGCCCAGATCACCGAGGCGCTGCGTCGCGGCGACACCGCCGCCGCCCTCGCCGCCGCCCGCTCCGCCGTGGCCGCCGAACCCGAGAACGCCCATGCCCAGCATCTGCTCGGCCTGAGCGCCCAGCGCGCCGGCGACGCCGCCACCGCCCGCGCCGCCTTCGAGCGCGCCGTCGAGCTGGCGCCGGACCGCGCGCCCTACCAGTTCAGCCTGGCCTCGCTGGCGCTGTCGGAAGGCGACGTCGCCGCCGCCACCCAGGGCCTGAAGCAGACCCTGGCCACCGACCCGAACCAGCTGCCCGCCTACCTCACCCTGGTGCACTTGGCCCTGGCCAAGGGCGACCGCGACGAGGCCGCGCGCAACCTGCGCCTGGCCCAGCGCGTCGACGCCGAACATCCGCAGGTGCTGGTGGCCGAAGGCTACGTGGCCCAGGCCGGCGGCGACGCCGAGCGGGCGCTGAAGTGCTTCACCGCTGCGGTGCAGGCCAACCCGAAGCTGGCCGGCGCCCAGCACGCCCTGGGCATGGCCTATGTCGGCCGCGGCCTGTGGCCCTTCGCCGAGCAGGCGCTCAACAACGCCCTGGTCCTGGAGCCGAACAATCCCGGCGGCCTGCGCGCGCTGGCCGAGGCCTGCCGCCGCCAGGAAAAACCCGCCGAGGCCGTGGCCGCGCTCGATCGCCTGCTGGCCCTGCGCCCGGACGACCTGTTCGCCCGCGCCATGCGCGCCGACCAGCGCATGGCCCTGGGCCAGGAAGACGAGGCCCTGGTCGACCTGCTGACCCTGCTCGACGCCCAGCCGGCCCAGGTCGGCGTGATCGAATCGGCCCTGCCCCTGCTGGTGCAGCGCCGCCGCGGCGACGAGGCACTGGCGCGCATCGAGGCCGCCCTGGCCCTGGCACCGGCCAACGACCGCCTGTGGACCGCGCGCCTGTGGCTGTCGGGCCTGCTGCAGGAAGACCCGCTGGCGCTGCTGCAGCGCTGGCAGGGCGTCGTGCCCGACAGCCCGGCCTGCCTGGAATTCCTGGCCGAATACCACGAGGCCGCCGGCGACAGCGCCCAGGCCGTGGCCCATGCCGACCAGGCCCTGGCCCGCGACCCGAACCGTTTCGCCTCGCGCCTGGTGAAGCTGCGCGCCGATTTCCTGGCCGACCCGGCCGCCGCCCTGGCCCAGGCCCAGGCGCTGGCGCCGCTGGCCCGCAGCGCCCACGAACAGCGCACCGCCTACGCCTGGCAGGGCCTGGCCCTGGACCAGCTGGGCCGCCACGACGAGGCCGCCGCCTGCTGGCGCGAGATGGTGCGCCGGGTGGTGTCGCCGCATCCGCTGCCGCAGCCCCAGCCCGCCGACGCCGCGCCCGAAGGCGAGACCGGCGGCGGCACCCTGCTGTGGTCGCCCACCGGCGTGCGCCTGGACAACCTGCTGCCGGCCCTGCAGCGCCAGCTGGGCCCGCGCCTGCTGCTCGACCGCATCGGCCAGATGGTGCGCGGCGACGGCTTCGGCCTAGCCCGGCGTGCGCCTGGCCATCCGGCCTCCGGCAATGCCGGCAGCTGGCGCGCCGGCATCCAGGCCCGCGGCCTGGACCCGGCGACCGCCGTGGACTGGCTGCCGCAGATCGACGGCTATACCCTGGCGGCCCTGCGCGGCGCCCACCTGCTGGCCGTGGTCGCCGACCCGCGCGATACCTTCCTCAGCTGGATGGTCCAGGGCAGCACCCAGGACTACATCTTCGCGCCCGACCCGGCCCTGGCCGCCGAGTGGCTGGCCCTGGGCCTGGAGGCCCTGGCCCTGCACCGCGAAACGGCGCCCGGCCAAGTGTCGCTGGTGCGCATCGACGGTGATGCCGGCGTCGCCGCTGCCGCGCTGGAACAGGCCCTGGGCCTGGGCGAACCGCTGCCCGCGGTCAGCGCCGGCGCGCTCGGCTTCACGCCCGGCCACTGGCGCAAGTACCGCACGGCCTTCGCCGCCGAATTCGCTCGGCTGGCGCCGGTCGCGGTGCGGCTGGGTTATCCGGCCGACTGACCCCGCGCCCCGCCGGCCTCAGCTGCCGGCGGGCAGGCCCAGCAGCAGGGCCGTGCCCAGGCCGATCCGGTACCAGGCGAAAGGCGTGAAGCGGTGACTGGCGATGTAGGCCAGCAGCCAGCGCACGGTCGCGAAGCCGGTAACCGTGGCGGCGGCGAAGGCCACCGCCAGCCCGGTCCAGTCCTCGCCGGCGGCGCGGCCTTCGCCCACGGTTTCCAGCAGCGCCCAGCCGGTGGCGGCGAACATGGTCGGGATGCCGACCAGGAACACGAACTCGGCGGCCGCAGGCTTGCGGGTCAGGCCCAGCAGCATGGCCATGAAGATCGCCGCGGCCGAACGCGAGGTGCCCGGGAACACGCCGGCCAGCACCTGGGCCAGGCCCACGGCCACCACGATGGTCCAGGTGATGGAGGCCGAATCGGGCCGGGACTCGGCGAATCGTTCCGCCACCAGCATCCACAGCCCGCCCACGATCAGGGCCCAGGCCACCGGCGTCACCGTTTCCGGCAGTTCCCAGCCCAGCAGCCGCACCGGCAGGCCGACCACGGCGGTCACCGCAAAGGCGGCCGCGATCTTGAGCGCGTAGTCGCGCTGCGCCGGCTGGTCGAGGCCGGTGGCCAGCGACCAGAGGCGCTGCCGGTAGACCAGGCTGATGGCCAGGATGGCGCCGGCCTGGATGGCGATGT
>CBFGOZ010000130.1:0-7340 GCA_965650505.1 uncultured Arenimonas sp. | reverse complement strand
CCCGGCCTGCCGGTGATGTTCGCCGGCATGCTGGTGGCGGCCTGGGCCGACGACTTCCAGCGCATCGGGGTCTGGACCCTGGTGCTGCTGGGTGTGCTGCTGGCGGTCTCGGTCGCCGTGGACATCGTGTCCGGCATCCTCGGCGCCAAACGCGTGGGCGCCTCCAACAAGGCGCTGTTCGGGGCCGGCCTCGGCGGGCTGGTCGGCCTGTTCTTCGGCATCCCGGGCCTGATCGCCGGTCCCTTCCTGGGTGCCGCGGCCGGCGAGATGATGCACGGCCGCGAATGGCGCGAGGCCTCGAAGGTCGGCTTCGGCACCTGGTTGGGGCTGGCGCTGGGCGCAGCGCTGAAGCTGGCGCTGGCCTTCTCGATGCTCGCCATCTTCGGTCTGGCGCTCTGGCTGGACTGAGGCTCAGCCCTGCAGTTCGCGCAGGGTGACCGACGGCGGCGCCTCGATCACCCGGCGCGTCGCCAGCAATCCCGCCACCAGGGCCGCCAGGGTGCCGATGACCGCGCCGGTCGCGGCGAGCGCCGGATCCGGCGTCCAGGGCAGGTCGAAGGCCTGCCGGGCGATAACGCCCGCCAGGGCCGAGGCCGCGATCGCCGCCACCAGGCCCGAAAGCAGGCCGATCGCCGCGAACTCCGACACCTGGGCCCAGCGCAGCTGGCGCCGGCTGCCGCCGAGCACGCGCATCACGCCGCCTTCGAGCAGGCGCTCGTCCTGGCTGGCGCTCACCGCCGCCAGCAGCACCAGTACGCCGGCCGCCAGCGAGAAGTAGAACACCGACTCGACCACGGTCGAGACCTGCTCCACCGTGCCGCGGACCTGGTCCAGCACCGCGTCCACGTCGACCACCGACAGGTTCGGGAAGGCCTGCACCAGGTCGGCGGTGAAGCGCGGTCGCCCGTCCGGCACGTTCACCGCGGTGATGTGGCTGCCGCTGTAGCCCTCGAGCGAACCGGGCGACCCGATGACGAAGAAGTTGGGCCGGAAACTTTCCCAGTCCACCTTGCGCAGGCTGGTGATGCGGCCGGCATAACGGGTGCCGGCGATGTCGAAGGCGACTTCGTCGCCGAGCTTCCAGCCCAGCGTCTGCGCGAACTCTTCTTCGACCGACAGCTCGGGCGTCTCGGGGACGCGTCCGGTCCAGAACTCGCCGGCGGTCACCTGGTTGTCGTCGCGCAGGGCGTCGGCGGACGAGAGGTTGAACTCGCGTTCGGCCAGGCGGCGGGCGCGGCCGTCCTCGCCGAAGTCCTCGCCGCTGACGGGTTTGCCATTCACTTCGGTCAGGCGCGCCCGGATCATCGGGTACAGCACCGGATCGACCACGCCCTGCCCCGCCAGGAACTCGCGCACCGGATCGACCTGGTCCGGCTGCACGTTGATGATGAAGCGGTTCGGCGCGTCGTCCGGCAGTGCGTTGCGCCAGCGGTCGAGCAGGTCGGTGCGCACGAAGGTCAGCAGCAGCAGGGCCATCAGGCCCAGGCCCAGCGCCGAGACCTGGGCGATGCTGGCGCCGGCGCGCCGGCTGACGTTGGCCAGGCCGTAGCGCCAGGGCCCGCGCAGGCGGGAGCGCACGCGCCGCAGCACCACGATCAGCACCCAGGCCAGGCCAGCGAGCACCGCCAGGGTCGCGCCGATGCCGACCAGCATCGCGGTGCCGACGGTCGCGGATCCGGCCTTCCACCACAGCAGGGCCGCCAGGCCCGCGAAACCCGCCAGCGCCACCAGCCAGGCGCTGGGTTCGGTGGGATCGAGGTCGCTGCGCAGCACGCGCAGGGCCGGCACGCGGCGCAGGGCCAGCACCGGCGGTACGCCGAAGGCCAGCAGCACGGTCAGGCCGACGCCGAAGCCTTCGAGCACCGGCACCCAGCCGGCACCGGGGATCGAGAGTTTGAGTGCGCTCGCCAGCCAGTCGGCCACGGCCCACTGCAGGCCGAAGGCCAGGGCCACGCCGATCGCGCTGCCCAGCAGGCCGAGCAGCAGCAGCTCGCCGGCGTGGATGCCGACCAGGGTCCCCTGGCTCGCACCCAGGCAGCGCATCACCGCGGAGCCCTGCAGGTGCCGGGCGCTGTGACGGCGCGCCGCCATCGCCACCGCGACGGCCGCCAGCACCACCGACACCAAGGCGGCGAGTCCGAGGAAACGGTCGGCCCGTTCGAGCGCGCGGCGGATCTCCGGCCGGGCCTCGCCAGCGGTTTCCAGCCGCTGGCCTCGGCCCAGGTTCTCGCGGGCGACGGCGTTGAAGGCTTCCACCGCCGCGGCCTCGCCCGCCACCACCAGCCGGTAGGTGATGCGGCTGCCTTCCTGCACCAGGCCGGTGGCCGGAATGTCGGCCACGTTGAGGAAGACCCGCGGCGCGGTGTTGAAGTAGTCCAGCGCGGCATCGGGCTCCTGCACCACCAGCGCCGCCAGCCGCAATTCGCTGCTGCCGATGCCGATGCGGTCGCCGACCTTCGCACCCAGCGCGTCGGCGCCGGCGCGACTGAGCCAGAGCGTGCCGGGCGCCGGGATGCCGCCGGCGTCCCGCTCGCCGCCGCTGGCGGGATCGGCCAGGCGGAAGCTTCCGCGCAGCGGGAAGCCCTCGCCCAGTGCCTTGAGTTCACCCAGGCGCAGGGCCTCGCCGGCCCGGATCATGCTGGGAAAGCTCAGCGTCTCGGTCTGGCGCAGGCCGGGCGCGGACGCCGCCTCCCGCACCGCGCCGGTGATCGGCTCGTCGGCGCGCAGTACCGTGTCGCCGCCGAGCAGGCGGTTGGCTTCGAGCGCCAGCGCGCGTTCGGCCCGGTCGGTGACGAAGCCCACGGACGTGACCGCCATCACCGCCAGCACGATCGCCGCCAGCAGGATGCGCACGTCGCCCGCCGCCAGGTCGCGGCGCAGCTGGCGCCAGGCCAGGGCCGGCCACTTCATGCCGACACCAGGCGGCCGGCGTCCAGGCGCAGGATGCGGTCGCAGCGCGCGGCCAGGCGCTCGTCGTGGGTGACCAGGACCAGGGTGGTGCCGGATTCGCGGTTGAGCGCGAACAGCAGGTCGACGATGGCCTGGCCGGTCTGGGTGTCGAGATTGCCGGTGGGCTCGTCGGCGAACAGCACCGCCGGCCGCGTGACGAAGGCGCGGGCCAGGGCGACGCGCTGCTGTTCGCCGCCGGACAGCTGGCGCGGGTAATGGCCCAGGCGTTCGCCCAGACCCACCTGGGCCAGGATGGCCCGGGCCGGCCCCTCGGCATCGGCGTCGCCGCGCAGCTCCAGAGGCAGCATCACGTTCTCGAGCGCCGTGAGCGAGGGCAGCAGCTGGAAACTCTGGAAGACGAAGCCGACCTTCTCGCCGCGCACCCGGGCACGACCGTCCTCGTCCAGGCTCGACAGCGCGCCGCCATCGAGGCGGACGCTGCCGCTGCTGGGCACGTCCAGGCCGGCCAGCAGGGACAGCAGGGTGCTCTTTCCTGAACCGGAGGCACCGACTATCGCGACGGCTTCACCCTTGGCGATGGTAAAACCGACCCCATCGAGGATGGTGAGCTCACCCGAGGGCAGCGGCACCCGCTTGCCCAGGCCTTCGGCGCGCAGCGCTTCCGCGGTGGCGATGCCGGGCGTTTCGTGGGTGTCGGCCATGGGTATCCTCTGGGAATGGAGAACGGAATGATGAAATCACGATATGGAGCATGGCGGGCGCGGGTTCAACGGGGTGTCATGGCCCTGCTGTTGGCACTTGCCTGGCCGGGCGTTCTGGTGTCTGCGGCCTCCGCGGCCGAAGGCGGCACGGTGCTGGTGATGGGAGATTCGCTGTCGGCGGCCTACGGCCTGGCGCCGCAGCAGGGCTGGGTCGCGCTGACCGCCGAACGCCTCAAGGCCGAGCATCCCGGCTGGACCATCGCCAACGCCAGCATCAGCGGCGAGACCACGGCCGGCGGCGCCAGCCGCATCGCGGCCGAACTGGCGCGGCACAAGCCCGCGGTGGTGGTGATCGAGCTCGGGGCCAACGACGGCCTGCGCGGGCTGGGGCTGGAACAGACCCGCGCCAACCTGGAACGAATGGTCACCGCCGCCAAGCAGTCCGGCGCCCGCGTGCTGCTGCTGGGCATGCGCATCCCGCCCAACTACGGGCCGCAGTACACCCAGGGCTTCGAGCGCAACTACCGCGAACTGGCCGAAGAGCACGCCGTGGCCCTGCTGCCGTTTTTCCTGGAGCCCATCGCCACCGACCGCAGCGCCTTCCAGGCCGACAACCTGCATCCGGTGGCCGAAGCCCAGCCCAAGCTGCGCGACCACGTCTGGCCCGCGCTTGCCCCCCTGCTCCGCTGATCCCGACCCGGAGGACCGAATGACCCGACTGCCCCTCACCGCCCTGCTCGCCGTTCTCTGCGCCGGCTGCGGCGCCCGCGAACCGGCTCCGCCCTCGGCTCCCGAGGCTTCGGCGGCCACCGCGCCGGCGGAACGGTTCCCGAGCCAGCATGGCGGAATCGCGGTGAGCACCGTGGTCGAGAACCTCGAGCACCCCTGGGGCCTGGCTTTCCTGCCGGATGGTCGTTTCCTGGTGACCGAAAAACCCGGCCGGCTGCGCATCATCAGCGCCGACGGCGAGGTTTCTGAGCCGGTCGCCGGCCTTCCGGAGGTGTGGGCCCGCGGCCAGGGCGGCCTGCTCGACGTCGCGGTGGACCCGCAGTTCGGGTCCGATCCCTGGATCTACCTGAGCTACAGCGAGCCCGGCGAGGGCGGCGGCGGCACCGCCGTCGCGCGCGGTCGCCTGGGGCCGGACGGGCTGCAGGACGTGGCGGTGATCTTCCGCCAGTCGCCCAAGCTCTCGGCCGGCCAGCATTTCGGCTCGCGCCTGGTGTTCGACCGCGAAGGCCGCCTGTTCATCACCAGTGGCGACCGCGGCGAATGGGACAACGTGCAGCGGCTCGACCGCGGCCAGGGCAAGATCTTCCGCATCGAGCGCGACGGCGGCATCCCCGCCGACAATCCCTACGTGGGCCGCGATGAGGCACAGGCCGCCATCTGGTCCCATGGCCATCGCAACGCCCAGGGCGCCGCCCTGCATCCGGACACCGGCGAGCTGTGGCAGACCGAGCACGGCGCCCGCGGCGGCGACGAGCTCAACATCGCCCGGGCCGGCCGCAACTATGGCTGGCCGGTGATCACCCTGGGCATCAACTACAACGGCCAGCCGATCGGCGAAGGTCTGCGTGAACAGGAGGGCATGGAGCAGCCGCTGCACCACTGGACGCCGTCGATCGCGCCCAGCGGCATGGCCTTCTACACCGCCGACCGGTTCCCGGCCTGGAAGGGCGACCTGTTCGTCGGCGCCCTTGCCTTCCAGCGCGTGGTGCGCCTGGACCTGGAGGGCGACAAGGTGGTCGGCGAGGAGGCGCTGCTGACCGACCTGGGCGAGCGCATCCGCGACGTACGGCAGGGCCCGGACGGCTATCTCTACCTGCTCACCGATGCGGCGAACGGCAAGCTGCTGCGGGTGGGGCTGGAAGAGGCGCCCTGAGGTTCAGGGCGCGGAACGCGCCAGGGCCCGCAGGCCGTCGTTCTCGTACACGTGGCGGCCGGGTTCCCGGTGGCCCATAAGGGCCACTGCGGCGGCCGCGACCTCGTCGGCGGCGATGCCGCGGTAGCGGCGCAGCGGTCCACGCAGCAGCGGATTGACCAGGGGCGTGAGCGCCTTGGCGATCGCCTCGCCGGTCCGCTTCTCGGCGCGCTCGCCCAGCAGCAGCCCAGGCCGCAGCACGTCCACGCGTTCGAAACCCAGGTCCGCGAGCGCGCGCTCCGTCTCGCCCTTCACGCGCAGGTAGAAATTGCCCGACTGCGCGCTGGCGCCCACCGACGAGACCAGGATGGCATGGCCTGCCCCGAGGTCGCGGGCGATCGCCGCCAGGCGCAGCACCAGGTCGCGGTCCACGGCGAGGAAGGCTTCACGCGACCCGGCCCGCTTGAGCGTGGTGCCCAGGGCGCAGATGAAGGTATCGAGCGTCGGCGTCAGTTCGCGCAGGCGGGCCGCCAGCAGGCCGTCCTGGGCAGGATCGGCCAGGTCGGCCTGGAGCACGCTCAGGCGCCTCGAGGTCGCCTCCGGCGGCCGCCGCACCGGCGCCAACACCCAGGGGCCATCGCTTGCGTCCAGCAGCCGGCGCAGGATGCGCGCGCCGACCAGGCCCGTGGCGCCGGCCAGCAGGACGCGCCGCGGATTCACCGCTTCAGGCCCATTCGGTCAGGCCTTCGCGCTCGTAGAGCGTGCGGAAGGACGGCCGCGCCTTCATGCGCTGCGCCAGCGCCGCCAGCTGCGGCCAATCCGTCGCCGGCCGCGGCATGTTGCGCGACCAGCGCATCAACATGGTCAGCAGGAAGTCGGCGGCGCTGGCCGAGGCGCCCAGCAGGTAGGGCCCGCGTTTGGCCAGGTGCGCCTCGATGCGGTCCCAGGTGGCTTCGATGCGCTCGCGGGCCAGCGCCTTGGCCGCTTCGGCGTGGGCTTCGCCCGCGGCCTCGTGCGGATAGAACCAGGTCCGGAACGCCGGTTGCAGCGTATTGGCCAGGTGCAGGATCCACTGGTAGTAGCGGCCGCGCTCGACGCTGCCCGGCTCGGGCGCCAGGCCGAAGTTGGGGTGCGCGTCGGCCAGGTGCAGCAGCAGGGCCGCCGACTCGGTGACCGGCTCGCCGTGGATCAGCAGGGTCGGCACCACGCCGTTGGGATTGAGCGCCAGGTATTCGGGACGCTTGTGTTCGCCCGCGGCCAGGTCGAGCTTGCGCAGTTCGTGCCGGGCGCCGGTTTCGATCAGCAGCCAGTGCACGACGAGGCTGGCGGCGCCGGGGGAGAAGTACAGGGTGTACATGCGGGCTTCCGTGCAGGCGGGGACGCCGAAGCATACGACGCCAGCCGGTGCCCGCAAACGGGCCGCTTCCGCCGCACAAACAAAAACCCCGGGCATCGCTGCCCGGGGTTCGGTTCGACCCTTGCGGATCGAAGGGATTACATCGGCTGCACTTCGTCAGCCTGCATGCCCTTCTGGCCCTTGACGAGCTTGAAGGAGACCTTCTGGCCTTCCTGCAGGGACTTGAAGCCGGTGCCCTGGATGGAGCGGAAGTGCACGAACACGTCCTCGCCATTCTCACGGGAGATGAAGCCAAAACCCTTGGCGTCGTTGAACCACTTAACGGTACCGATCTGACGATCCGACATTTGAAACTCCTTGGAACTGATGAATGAATCGCTGACGGAAACATTCCGCCGCGCGACTGGGGTTGCAAGGAGAGCGAGGTGAAAAGATGTAGCGGATCGTAGATCTACCGCATCAGGCCACGATTCACAGTGACCCTTCGCAAACACAGTCGCCGGCACCTTAC
>CBFGOZ010000129.1:0-7353 GCA_965650505.1 uncultured Arenimonas sp. | reverse complement strand
CGCGTGTTCGAAGGCAACATCGGCTACCTGCGGCTGGCCACCTTCCACGCCTGGGACCTGGCGGGACCCAAGCTGGCGCATGCCTGGGGACTGCTCTCGGACACGCAGGCGCTGATCCTGGACCTGCGCCAGAACGGCGGCGGCGATGCGGTGACGCCGCAGCACATCGTGCGCAGCGTCCTGGGCGCCGGGGTCGATTCGGTGCAGGACATCGAGCGCCGCTCGGGCCGCCGCACCGAAACCCTGCCGGCGGCTTCGCTGCCGGCCTATTCGCGGCCGGTCGCGATCCTGCTCGACCGTAGATCCGCCTCCGCGGCGGAATTCGTCGCCTACAGCCTGCAGGCCGAAAAACGTGCGGTGGTGGTCGGCGCGCGGTCGGCCGGCGCGGCGCACCTGATGGGCGAGCCGGTTGCCATCGGGCACGGCATCCAGATCACGATTCCCGACGGCCGGCCGATCAACCGCCGCACCGGCAGCCACTGGGAGCGCCAGGGCGTGGTGCCCGACCTGCCCGGCGGCGACGACCCGCTGTTCGTCGCGCGCGAGCACCTGCGCCGGCAGCTCGCCGAACGCTGAAGACGAGGCTCAGGGCGCGACGTCGAGGCGGGCGTCCGCGCTCAGCGTGTCCTGGTCGTCCCTTGCGGAGATCCGGTAGCTGCCGGGCGCCAGATAAAGCTGGCAGCGGCGCTCTGGCGCTTTCGGCACGCAGCGGTCCGAGGCCACGGCTTCGTCCGGCGCGCCGACGGGCCGGGCCTCGACCAGGCACAGGCCTTCGGACCCCGGGCAGGACAGCCCCGGATCGACGGCGGCGCGCAGTCCGTCCAGGGTGAGCCACCCGCCGCCGGCGCCGCGGGCCGCCACCCGTGGCGCCAGCACGACGTGGTCATAGCCAGGCACGCGGAAGGTTTCCCCTGCGGCATTGCGCAGCACAGCCGGATGGCGAGCGGCGGTTCCCGACGGGAATGACAGCGCGCCCTGGTCGACCGGCAGCAACACCGTCGTATCCACCGTCACCGGATCGATGCCGGTGAGCTGGCGGAACCGGTGGCCCATCATGCCGCCGGGCACGGACGGATGGCTGTCGCGCTCCGCGACGTGGGCGAAGCCGCCGATGGCGATGAGCCGGGCTTCGGGATCAGCTTCCACCACGCAAGCGAGGTTCTGCGCCTGGCGCTGTTCGCGCACGTCCAGTGCCGGCGAATCGGCGATGTCGTCGTAGGCGACCAGCACCAGGCCCTCCGCCAGCGCGATGCGCACCAGCTCGGCGTAGATCGGATCCTGCAGGTAATAGCCGCTCGCCGGCGTGGCAAGGCCGCGCGCCGCCAAGCCCTCGTCGGCCAAGGCCACGCTGGCGCAGGCGCCATCGATGCGTTTGCCGGCCAGTGCCTCCAGCGCCAGGTGGGTGTAACCCGCGGCGCGCAGCGCGCGCACCAGGCCGATGTTCAGCGCGCGCGTCACCGATTGGGCGTGCGATTCGTTGAGAAAGACCGCGCGGGCCTTGGTCGCGTCGGCGAGGATCGCGTCGGTGGCGGGATGGGCCGCGGTGTACCCCGCGGCGACCGGATCGACGCCGTTGGGCGCCGGTCGTCGGTAGTAGTGGTCGGCCTCGACGTAGTCGCCGACGAAGGCCGCCTGGGTCGCGTAGTACTGGCGGAAGGTCGGCGCGAACTGTTCGGGCGGCTTGGCGCCGGCGGCCAGCGCGGCATGGGCGCGCGCATAGCGGATCCACGACGGCGTACCGTTGTCGGCAAGGAGGCGGAAAGCCTGCGCCCATGCGTGCCGGCTTTCGAACCGCGCGATGACGCGCGGCCACTCCGGCGTCTCGCGCAGCCTGCCCAGGTCCGAGTCATACATCAGCGAGAAATAGTTGCTGTAGCCGGCGTCGATCGCTTCGACGAGGCGATCGGCGGCCTGGGCCATGTCGTCGGCCTTGATCCGGGCGACCGCGTCATCGTAAAGCCCGGCCGTCGCATCCGCCGCCGGCGATTCGGCCCGGACTCCCCCGACGGTCGCAAACACACCCAGGATGGCGGCCGCCAGGCCGGTGATTCGTCTCGACATGCGCCGCCTCTCCTTTGATGGCTTTCCCTGCCGGAGACTAACGCAGTTCCGGAAGGCGAGCAGAGCAGGTCGACGCGCCTAGGGCACGCCTTGCTCACTCGCCAGGAACCGCCGCCGGATCCATCCAGAAGGCCTCCCACACGTGGCCGTCCGGATCGGCCAGGCTGCGGCTGAACATGAAGCCGTGGTCCTGCGCCGGATTGATGTCGGCGGTTCCGCCGTGCGCTTTCGCGGCACCGGCGATGGCGTCCACCGCCTCGCGGCTGTCGAACGAAAGCGCGATCATCACTTCGCTGGCCGTGGTCGGCGGGATCGGCCGGCTGGTGAAGTGGCGCCACTTGTCGTGGGTCAGCAGCATCACATGGATGGTTTCGCTCCAGACCATGCAGGCGGCGGTGTCGTCGGTGAAATGCGGGTTGTTGGTGAAACCCAGCGCCGCGTAGAAGGCCATGGCCTTGGGCAGGTCCGCGACGGGCAGGTTCACGAAGATCATCTTCTGCATGGGGGTGCTCCAGGAGGGTTGGGTAGGGGTATGCGGCGCGCGGGATGTCGACGGAAGGGAGAGCCGGGATTCGACCGGCCCCGCGAAAACTTCAGCCGCAGGCCTCGCTGCGCTTGAGCAGGAACTCCCGCTCGCGGGCGTTCCGGGCCAGCTCCGCCGCGCGCGCGAACTGGACCTTGGCTTCAAGCATGCGCCCAGCGCGCAGCAGGCAGTCGCCTCGCGCCGCCGGCAGCGGCGCATAGGTCTGGAGGGCGGGCGTTTCGGCGATGGCGTCCAGCAGGCGCAGGCCGGCCTCGGGTCCGAAGGCCATGCTGTGGGCGACGGCGCGGTTGAGTTCAACGACGGGCGACGGCATCACGTCGGCCAGCGTGTCGTAGCAGCGGGCGATGCCCGGCCAGTCGGTGGCCTCCCAGGTCTTCGCGCGGGCGTGGTGTGCGGCGATGGCGGCCTGCAGGGCATAGGGGCCGCGTTCGCCGCCCAGCGCCGACACGCGCTTGAGCGCCGTCAGGCCACGATGCACCAGGAAACGGTCCCAGCGGGAGCGGTTCTGCTGGGCCAGCGTAAGCATGCCGCCGTCGGGGGCGGTGCGGGCGCCCAGGCGCGAGGCCTGCAGTTCCATCAGCGCGAGCAGGCCGAACACCTCGGCTTCCTCCGGCAGGCGCGCGGCCAGCACGCGGCCCAGCCGCTGCGCCTCCTGGCACAGCGCCGGCCGCACCAGGTCGTCGCCGGCGGTGGCGGCATAACCTTCGTTGAAGATCAGGTAGATCACTTCCAGCACCGAGGCCAGGCGCGGCGCGAGCTCGCTGCCGCGCGGCACCTCGAAGGCCACGCCCGCTTCGCCGATGGCGCGCTTGGCGCGCACGATGCGCTGGGCGATGGTGGTTTCGGAGGTGAGGAAGGCGCGGCCGATCTCGCCGGTGTCCAGGCCGCCGAGCAGGCGCAGGGTCAGCGCCGCGCGCGCGTCGGCCGTCAGCACGGGATGGCAGGCGGTGAAGATCAGGCCCAGGCGGTGGTCGCCGATGTCGTGGTCCATGGCGGCTTCGATGTCCTCGATGCTCGCGAAAGGTTTGGCCTGCTCGGCGTCGTCGACCAGGAAGGCTTGCTTGTCGTCGTGCAGCTGCCGGCGCCGGATCGCGTCGATGGCCCGGCGCCTGGCCGTGGTCATCAGCCAGGCGCCGGGGTTGTCGGGGATGCCCGTCACGGGCCAGTCGGTGAACGCGGCGAGGAAGGCGTCCTGCGCCAGCTCCTCGGCCGCGTCCAGGTCGCGCAGCATCCGCGCCAGGCCGGCGATCAGCTTCGACCGCTCGATCCGGTAGACGGCCTCGATGGCCTGGCGCGTCGCGGCTTCAGCCATTGCGCGAGGCGTAGTTCGCGGGGCCGAGCTTCTCGGCCACGCGGCCGTGCACGGCCTCGGCTTCCGGCGTCATGATCGACTCGAAATCGGCCATTTCGAACAGCGGCCGGATGTCGATGTCGCTGGGACCGAACATCGGATTCGGGCAGCGCTTCACCCACTCCACCGCCTCGTCCATGTCCTTGACCTCCCAAAGCCAGTAGCCGGCGACAATCTCGCGGGTTTCGGCGAAGGGGCCGTCGGTGACGGTGCGCTTGGTGCCGTCGAAGTGCACCCGCTTGGCCTGCGAGGTCGGCTTCAGCCCCTCGCCGGCCAGCATGATGCCGGCGTTGACCAGCTCTTCGTTGTACCGGCCCATCGCCTCGAGCATCTCGGACGGGGGCATGACGCCGGCTTCGCTGTCGGCGGTGGCTTTCACGAAAACGATGACGCGCATGGGAGTTCTCCTTGATCGGGTGGGCAGGGCCGGAACGGGCCCTGTAACCAGACGACGAACGGGCGGGGCCGGATTCGACATCCCGTCAGGAGGTTTTTCGCCCATCTGGACGATGGGCGCAAGTAATTGATTTAAGAAGGACATTTCCGCCCTGGAACGAGCGGCGACGCCACCGGGCCTCAGTCCATGGTCGGCAGGACCTCGACCGGCTCGTCCAGATCGCGCAGATGCGCCTCGTACAGCCGGTCCACCGCGGCCTCGACGGCCGCGCTGAAGTCGCCATTGGTCAGCGCCCAGGCGTCGCTGACCTGGAGGCAGGTCGGCAGCTGGCGCGGGCCGGGCAGGATGCCGGACGCGGCGTCGCCCAAGCGCGCGCGCTGCGCATCGTCGACGTCGCAGCCGGCGGCCACGGCGCGCGCGAACGCGCGTTCGGCCTCGGCCTCGCGTTCGAGGGCGAGCAGCAGCAGGCCCCGCTCGTAGTTGAGGCTGGCCTGATCCAGCGCCCATCCGGGGCTGGCACTGGAGCTGGCGCCGGCTTCCGCCTGCACCGCCAGCCAGCCTTCGGCGCGGCGGTAGGCATCCTGCGCCTTGTCGAGCAGCATCGACTGCGCCAGGGCATCGTCCTGGGCGCGGGTGCGTTCGGCGTAGTAGCGCGCCAGCTCGGTCTCGAACTCGCGGGCGTTGGCATAGGCCGTGTGCAGCACGCGGGTGGCATGCGGACTGGCGGCGGCCTGGGCGCGGTTGTCGTAGGCGCGCTGCACCGCGGAGCGGGCGGTGTCGATCACCGCCTGCGCCTCGGCGTCCTGGCCCAGTTCAAGCAGGGTCATCGCCTTTTCGACCAGCAGGCGCTGGTGGTCGAACCAGGCGTGGAAATGCCGGCCGCCATCGACGTGCGCCACCAGCTTCTGGTGGCCTTCGTTGAGCACGGCCAGCGAATCACGATCCCGACCGGCCTTGCGAAGCCTGGCACCGTAAACCCCGTAGGTGTGCGCGTAGAGCTTGAAAATGGCGTGGGCCGGGCCCGGCTGGGCGTCCGGCGCGGCCATGGCGCGCTCGTAGGCGGCGAGCATGGCGCGGCAGGCGGCATCCTCGCCGCCGCCATAACAGTCGAACATCTGGGCGGAAGCGGCCTTGAGCTCGTCCGCGTAACCGGTGGCGTGGGCCGGCGCGGCCACGGCGGACAGGCCAAACAGCAGGACGGGAACAAGCACGGCGGATCGGGACATGGGCGTCTCGGTGGGCAGGGTGGCGGGCGGGTTCAGGGTAGCGGCTGCACGGCCGCGGTGTCGCGTTCGAAGATCACCCGTCCGGCGCGGATCACCAGCCGCACATCCGCCAGGTGGGTGATGTCGAGGGCGGGATCGCCGCCCACCAGGACGATGTCGGCCGCAAACCCGGGCGCCAGGCGGCCGCGCGTGTCCGCCTCGCCGAAGGTCGCGGCCGGCGCCGTGGTCAGGGAAGCCAGCACGCCCCGCCAGCCGGTCGCCTCGTGCATCAGGCGCAGTTCGGCGCGGGTGTCGACGTCGTCGGTGAAGCCGACGTCGGTGCCGAACAACAGCGTGCCGCCGGCCCCGTGCAGGGCCGCCGCCTGCTGCACGGCGGTCTGCACCGGCGTCAGCGGATGCGGGGAAGCGGCGTACAGCGACAGGGTGGGCACCATCGCCACCCCGGCCTTGGCCAGGCGTCCGGCGTCGTCGGCGCTCCAGGGCCCCATCAGCGGCGCGGCATGGGCGAGCACGGTGACGCCGCCGGATACCGCCCGGTCCAGGCCCTTGCGATCGGTGGGATGGGCGAACACGGGCTGGCCGTGGGTGCGGGCTTCGGCCGCCGCCGCGGCGATGATCGCCGGCGGCATGTGCGCGACCTCCTGTTCCCCCAGGATCGCGCCGGTGAAAAGCTTGACGCCGTCGGCGCCGGCGCGCCGCTGCGCGCGCACGCGCTGAACCGCGGCGTCCGGCGTGGCGACCTCCGCGGAAGGCAGGCCGTAGTGCTCGTAGAACGGGCGCGCGTAGACCGGCGTTCCATCGGCCGGATAGAAGGGATCGAAGACACTGAGGATCCGCGGCCCGGCCACGGCACCGGAAGCAATCCTGGCGCGAATGCCGCCGGCGGTCGCACGCGTGGACGCCAGGTCGAACACGGTGGTGAAACCCCAGCGGGTGAACACGCGCTGCAGTTCCGACTGCAGCGCCGCGTCGCTGGCCTCGGCGTCGAGGAAGGTCGGCGTGGTCAGGTGCACGTGGCTGTTCCAGAAGCCCGCCACCGCCACCGCGCCCTGGCCGTCGACCACGGTCGCGCCCGCGGGAATGTCGACCTCGGCCCGGCGTCCGACGGCGCGGATCACACCCTGCTCCACCAGGATCACCGCATCGTCCAGCATCGGCCGGGAAGGATCGGCGTAAACCCGCACGTCCTCGATCACCAGGCTGTCCGCCGCAGACGGCGGCGGGGTCGCCGCCGCCGTCAGGCCGGCCCCCAGCGCCATCCACCCCGCCAGGCCCCGCCAGCCGCCACCGGCCAGCGCCGGCCTACGCAACGATCCAAACCCCATGCCGGGCCTCCTCCCTTCCTGCCACGTCGGACGCGCAGACATTAGACCGCGCGCCGCGGCCGCACCATCTCCGGCGCGGGTCCGGGCGGAACATGCGCCGGTGCGCACACGGCAGGCGCCGCTGGCCGGGCGCGGTGGCCTGGCCTGCGCCGCGCGCCGGGCAGCCCGGGCTCAGACGCGCCCGACCACCGGGACCAGGGCGCCGGTGATCGCGCTGGCCCGATCGGACAGCAGGAAGGCGATGGCCTCGGCCAGCTGCCCGGGCTGCACCCAGCGGCTGAAATCCGCGTCGGGCATGTCGGCGCGGTTGGCGGGCGTGTCGATGATGCTGGGCAGCAGCGCGTTCACGGTGATGCCGCGGTCCTTGAGCTCTTCCGCCAGCGCTTCGGTCAGGCGCGCGACGCCGGCCTTCGAAGCTGCGTACGCGCCCATGCCGGCGCCCGCCTTCA
>CBFGOZ010000128.1:0-7359 GCA_965650505.1 uncultured Arenimonas sp. | reverse complement strand
TACACCTTCGAATGCATCGGCAACGTCAAGGTGATGCGCCAGGCGCTGGAGTGCGCGCACAAGGGCTGGGGCACCAGCGTCATCATCGGCGTGGCCCCGGCGGGCGCGGAAATCAGCACGCGGCCGTTCCAGCTGGTCACCGGCCGCAACTGGCGCGGCAGCGCCTTCGGCGGCGCGCGCGGCCGCACCGACGTGCCGAAGATCGTCGACTGGTACATGGACGGCAAGATCGACATCGATTCGCTGATCACCCACACCATGCCGCTGGAGAAGATCAACGAGGCCTTCGACCTGATGCATCGCGGCGAATCGATCCGCAGCGTGGTGGTGTACTGATGTCGGTCGAAATAATCGGCGAACACGGCTGCTTCGGCGGCGTGCAGGGGTTCTACCGCATGGCTTCGGCGGCCTGCGCCGGGCCGATGCGGTTCGCCGTGTTCCAGCCGCCGCAGGCGCGCGAGGGCCGGGTGCCGGTGCTGTACTTCCTCGCGGGACTGACCTGCAGCGAAGAGACCGCGACCATCAAGGCCGGCGCGCAGCGGATGGCCGCCGAGCTGGGCCTGATGCTGGTGATGCCCGACACCAGCCCGCGCGACACCGGCATCGAAGGTGCCACCGGCGACTGGGAGTTCGGCGAGGCGGCGGGGTTCTATCTCGATGCCACCCAGGCCCCGTGGTCTTCGCGGTTCCGGATGGAAACCCACGTGGTGCAGGAACTGCCGGCGGCGGTGGCGGAACATTTCCCCGCCGACGTCTCGCGCAGCGGCATCACCGGCCATTCGATGGGCGGGCACGGCGCCCTGACGCTGGCGCTGCGGCATCCGGACCGCTACCGCAGCCTGTCGGCCTTCGCGCCGATCGTCGCACCCAGCCGGGTGCCGTGGGGCGAGAGGGCGTTCTCGCGTTACCTGGGCGACCACCACCGCGCCTGGGCCGAGCACGACGCCTGCGAGCTGGTGCGGCGCCGGCCCTTCGGCGGCCCCATCCTGGTGGACCAGGGGCTCGACGACAAATTCCTGGCCGCCCAGCTGCAGCCGGAGCGCTTCGAGGCCGCCTGCGCCGAAGCCGGCCAGGCCCTGAGCCTGCGCCAGCACGCCGGCTACGATCATGGCTACTATTTCGTCGCCAGCTTCATCGAGGACCACCTGCGGCACCACGCCGCGCAGCTGGCCTGACCAGGGGAAGACCATGTCCATGCTCGCGATCGTGCTGACCGCCTTCGTCGCCCTGCTGCACCTGGGTTTCCTGGTGCTGGAGATGTTCTTCTGGACCAGGCCGCTGGGCCGCAAGGTGTTCCGGCTCGACCCGCAGGTGGCGAAGGACTCGGCCAAGCTGGCGATGAACCAGGGCCTCTACAACGGCTTCCTCGCCGCCGGCCTGGTCTGGGGCCTGTGGCTGGACGACCGGAACATCTGCCTGTTTTTCCTGGGCTGCGTGGTGGTCGCCGGCCTGTTCGGCGCCGCGACGGTGAAGCGCTCGATCCTGTATGTGCAGGCGCTGCCGGCGATCGCGGCGGCGGTGGCCGTGCACTACTTCTGATGCTGAAGGATCACTTCTTCGGGCTGAGCCACATCGTGATGACCGCATTGAACACGCGCTCGCCCGCCGGATCGAACACGTCCACGTTCACCGGCAGGTCGTAGCCGCTCGCCGCGCTGACGATCGGAATATTCGGGGTGGCGACGCCGCGCTGGGTGCCGACGGCCTTCTTCAGGTACTGCACCGCCATGCCCTTGGGGATCCAGCGCATGTCCTTGGGCAGCGAGGCGTCGGTCATCACGCCCGCGCAGAGTTCGGCCAGGTTGCACAGCGCGATGGCATGCACCGTGCCGATATGGTTGTGCACGCCGCGCCGGTCAGGAATGGTCGCCTCGCAGCGGCTATTCTCCAGCACCCGGAAGGTCGGCTTCACGGTGCCGAAGTAGGGCGCCTTGAAGCAGACCGCGCGGCTGAACAGCCAGCGGCCGCCCGGCCAGCGCAGGAACTTGCGGTACATCTTCAGCAGCGGTGTGTCGGACATGTCGGATCCAGTCAGTTGAACAGCGGCGCGGCGAAAAGCCCGGCGCCCAGCAGGAAGAGGGCCGTCAGCGCATGCACGGGAAGGCGGTTGTAGGGCAGGAAGATCCACTGTTCGATCGAGCGCCCGATCCAGAACAGCGACATGCCGGCCAGCACGGCGCGACCCAGCGGGGTGTGAGCCAGGTCGTCCGGGAACAGGAAACAGAGCGCGGCGACGCCGAAGAACACGTAGATCAGGCGCAGATTCAGGATCTGGATGATCGCGCGGTTGGCGACCGAATTTCCGCGCAGGTCGTTCTTCCAGTCGAACAGCTTCCAGAAGGCGACGTGGAATAGCGCGAATGCCAGGCTGTGCAGGCCGCCGAGGAAGACGAGATCGCTGTCGGTCACGACGTCGTCCTCCCGGCGGCGATGTTCAGGCGGCGCGGTGCTGGACCGGAGCCTGGCCGCGGTGCAACGACGCGGCGACCAGGTCGGCCGGGTCGAAGTCGTCCACGGTGATCGCGTCCCAGGTCAGCGCGCGCAGCTCCTCGAGCTGGGTTTTCTCTTCGGCGGTGATCCAGCCTTCGGCGACGCCCTCGGCCAGCTGCGCCGGGAAATCCAGGGCTTCGATGTCGCTGTTCTTGAGCGCCTTGAGGAACTTGCGTTCCACCGGCTCGGCCAGGATCACCTTGGGCAGGTAGCTGTTGATGCGGCCGGCCGGGTTGTTCTCGCAAGGCGTCAGGAAGGTGCCGGAGGCCAGGCGGTCGCGCGCGTCCGAGGGCGACATCAGCAGCGCCGCGGCACGGCGGCCCAGGCGATCCGACGGCGCCTGCGCGCGGCGGCCGAACGGGAACACCAGCATCCACAGCAGCCAGCCCACCGGGCGGATCGGGAAGTTGCGCAGCGCGCCCGACAGCGCCAGCTCGATCTTGTGCGCCGAGTCGTGGAAGGCATAGGCCAACAGCGGCTGTTCCGCGGCCGGGCGGCCCTCGTCCTCGTAGCGCTTGAGCATGGCGCTGGAGATGTAGAGCTGGCTCAGCACGTCGCCCAGGCGGCCGGAGAGTTTCTCCTTGAACTTGAGCTTGCCGCCGAGCAGCAGCATCGAGGTGTCGGCCACCAGCGCCAGGTTGGCGGAATAGCGGTTGAGCTTGCGGTAGTAGCGGCGGGTGTAGGCATCGCCCGGCGCCTTGCCGATGCGCGCCGCGGTCAGGCCCAGGATCCAGCTGCGCACGGCGTTGGAGATGGCGAAGCCGATGTGGCCGAAGAGGTTGGCGTCGAACTCGCGCAGGCGCACTTCCGGGTCCGGATGCTGCGCGGCCTGCATCTCCTTGAGCACCCACGGATGGCAGCGGATGGCGCCCTGGCCGAAGATCATCAGCGAGCGGGTCATGATGTTGGCGCCCTCGACCGTGATCGAGATCGGCGCCGCCTGCCAGCCGCGGCCCATGTAGTTCATCGGGCCCAGGATCACGCCCTTGCCGCCGTGGATGTCCATCGCGTCCTTGGCGACTTCGCGGGCCATTTCGGTGGCGTGGTACTTCGCGATCGCGGACGGCACGGCCGGCTTCTCGCCGCGGTCGACGGCGGCGGCGGTGGACTGCGACAGCGCCGCGGCGGCGTAGGCATTGCCGGCGATGCGCGCCAGCGCCTCTTCCACGCCCTCGAAGCGGCCGATGGACAGGCCGAACTGCTTGCGGATGCGCGCATACGCGCCGGTGACGACGGCGGCGAGCTTGGACGCGCCGGCCGAGGTGGAGGGCAGGGTGATCGCACGTCCCACGCTCAGGCATTCGACCAGCATGCGCCAGCCCTGGCCGACGTAGTCTTCGCCGCCGATCAGCTGGCTCAGCGGCAGGAAGATCTCCTTGCCGCGCACCGGGCCGTTCTGGAAAGCGCAGTTGAGCGGGAAGTGGCGGCGGCCGATTTCCAGGCCGGCGGTATCGCGCGGGATCAGGGCCAGGGTGATGCCGCGGTCGGCTTCTTCGCCCAGCAGCTTGTTCGGGTCGTACAGTCGGAAGGCCAGGCCGATCACGGTCGCGACCGGGGCCAGGGTGATGTAGCGCTTGTCGAAGGTCAGCTTCACGCCCAGCACGCGGGCGCCGTTCCATTCGCCCTCGGTGACGATGCCGTAGTCGGGGATCGAGGTGGCGTCGGAGCCGGCGGTCGGGCCGGTCAGCGCGAAGCAGGGCACTTCGCGGCCATCGGCCAGGCGCGGCAGGTAGTACTTCTTCTGTTCGTCGGTGCCGTAGTGCAGCAGCAGTTCGGCCGGGCCCAGCGAGTTGGGCACGCCGACGGTGGAGCTGAGCGTGGCCGAGATCGAGGCCAACTTCTGGATCACCTTGTGGTGCGCCAGCGCGCTGAAGCCCAGGCCGCCGTATTCCTTGGGAATGATCATGCCGAAGAACTTCTGCTTCTTCAGGTAGTCCCACAGTTCCGGCGGCAGGTCGTTGCGGACGTGGGTGATGTCCCAGTCGTTGGTCATGCGGCAGGCCTGTTCGACCGGGCCGTCCAGGAAGGCCTGCTCTTCCGCGGTCAGTTCGGGCTTCGGCTGCGCCAGCAGATCCGCCCACTTCGGCATGCCGGAAAACAACTCACCCTCGAAACCGACGGTGCCGGCCTCCAGGGCCGTCTTTTCGGTGTCCGAAAGCGGCGGCAGGATCTTGGTGTAGAACTTCAGCAGCGGCGCGGTGATCGCCGATTGGCGCAACGGCGTGATCAGCAGCGGCAGCGTGAACAGCGCCAGCAGCGCGCCGGCGACCAACGTCGCAGTCAGGTTGGCGCCCGCCAGGCCGACCGCCACCAGCAGGGTCGCGGACAGGGCGGTGAACACCACCAGGCTGAGCCGGTGGTAGGCCACCAGCAGGGTCGCCAGGAACAGGGCGAGGAAGGGCGCGAGCATGCTCATCTTGGATCTCCGGAAGCGGCCGTGGGGGCCGCAGGCAGGTCGGACAGGAAATTCAGCAGGGTGCCGGTGAAGGCGTCGTTGTCGTCGCCGGCCACCATGTGCGTGGCCTGCGGCAGTTGTACGTGACGCGCGTGGGGCGCCAGCTCTAGAAAATGGGCGACGGTCTGGTCGTTGACCAGGTCGCTGCGGCCGCCGCTGACCAGCAGCACCGGCACGTCCAGCGCGCGGCAGGCGGCGTCCAGGGTGTCGTGCAGGTCGTGGGTGTCCGGGATGAATTCGCTCAGCAGCCGCGGGTCCCAGTGCCACGCCAGGCGGCCGTCGGCGCGCGGCACCAGCAGGTGCGCGAGCTGGGCGGGCGTCTTCCTCTCGCGGCGGTGCGGCAGGTAGGCGGCGATCTGTTCGGCCGCGTGCTCGTAGGAAGCGAAGCCGTCCGGGTGCGCGTTCATGAAACCGAGGATGCGCTCGACACCGGAGGCTTCCCAGCGCGGCGTGATGTCGACCAGCACCAGGGCCGAAAAGGGCTTGTCGAGGGCCTGCGCCATCAGGCCCGTCAATCCGCCCATCGACGCGCCGACCAGTACCGGGCGGCCGCCCAGCGCGGCGGCGGCAGTGACGACGTCCGAAACGAACTGGGGGCCGGAATACCGGGAGTCCGGCGGGTTCCGGCCCGACTGGCCATGGCCACGCAGGTCCCAGGCCAGGCTGGCGAGGCCTGCGTCCGCGAGCCGTTGCTGCGTGGCCGACCAGGCCTGGCGGGTCTGGCCAAACCCATGGGTCAACAGCACGCCGGGGCCGTCGCCCCCGGAATGGTCGGCCGCCAGGCAGGTTCCATCGGCCGCGACGAGGGGTCGCGGACGCGGAGCTGTCGGGGACACAAGGTGGGCAGGATTTACCATACGGCCGAGTATTGTATGTCGCCACAGCCCTGTCAATACCAGCCCGTATGGTGCATGATGCCTTTCACCGGCCGCACCCGCGGCTTACCCGCCCCGCCTGCAGCCAGTAGACTTGCCGACCGTATGGTAGCCCCCGCCCCCAAAGTCGAACGTCCGTCCCGCCTGAGCGCGGAAGATTGGGCCCTGGCCGCGCTCGACGTGATCGCCGAGCAGGGCCTGGCCGCCGTCGCGGTCGAGCCCCTGGCCCGCCGCCTAGGCGTGACCAAGGGCAGCTTCTACTGGCATTTCCCGTCCCGCGAGGCGCTGCTGATCGCCGCGCTGGAGCGATGGGAAGTGATGGAACAGGAAACCGTGTTCGGGCAGCTCGAGGCGATCTCCGATCCCCGCGCCCGGCTCAAGGCCCTGTTCCAGCTGGTCGCGCACGAGCTCAAGCCGCACATCATCTATTCCGAGCTGCTCAAGGCGCTGGACCATCCCGTCGTGCAGCCGGTGCTGCACCGCGTGTCGCAGCGGCGGCTCGACTACCTGACCGCCAGTTTCCGCCAGGCCGGCCTGCCGCGCCTGGATGCCCAGAACCGCGCCCGCCTCACCTACGCGGCCTACGTCGGCTTCCTGCAGCTCTCGCTGCAGCTGGGCCAGCCGCGCCTTCACCACGATGAATTCGAGGCCTACGTCGGCCACGTGATGACGACGCTGATTCCGGACTGAGCGCCGGGATGGCCCGGCCCCGGCGGGACAGCCCCCGGGTGAGCCGTTAGAATGCACAGGCACCGGCTGGCGCTGAATTCGCGCGCCGCCCCCCGATTTCCCCTTTGACGGCCCCCGCCCGGAGCCCTTTCTCATATGTCCAGCAAACTCGCCGCCCTCAACGACTGGGTCGCCTCGGTCGCCAAACTCACCCAGCCCGACGCCATCCACTGGTGCGACGGCTCCGATGCCGAGAACGCCAGGCTCACCGAGCTGATGCTGTCCACCGGCGACCTGATCAAGCTCAACGAGCAGACCCACCCGAACTGCTACCTGCATCGCTCCAGCCCGTCCGACGTGGCGCGCGTCGAACACCTGACCTTCGTCTGCACCTCTAACCAGGAAGACGCCGGCCCGAACAACCACTGGATGGCGCCGGCCGAGGCCCACGCCAAGATCGACGCGCTGTACGCAGGCTGCATGCGCGGCCGCACCATGTACGTGGTGCCTTACTGCATGGGCCCGATCGACTCGCCGCTGGCTCGTTGCGGCGTAGAGATCACCGACTCGCCCTACGTGGTCGCCAACATGCGCATCATGACCCGCATGGGCGCCGGGGCGCAGGCGCGCATCGAGCGCGAGGGTTCCTTCGTGAAGGGCCTGCACTCGATCGGCCAGCTCGACCCCGAGCGCCGCTTCATCATGCATTTCCCGGAAGAGCTCACCATCAAGTCCTTCGGCTCGGGTTACGGCGGCAACGCCCTGCTGGGCAAGAAGTGCCATGCGCTGCGCATCGCCAGTTACCAGGCGCGCAGCGAGGGCTGGCTGGCCGAGCACATGCTGATCGTCGGCATCGAGAACCCGCAGGGC
>CBFGOZ010000127.1:0-7417 GCA_965650505.1 uncultured Arenimonas sp. | reverse complement strand
GACGAGTTCCAGAACGTCGCCACCTGGCAGTACCCGGTGGTCGGCCAGCACCTGAAGAACCTGGTTGCGCTGATCGAGGCCGCCGGCAAGGACGACGCCGACCTCGAGGTGAAGTACGCCAATACCATCCGCGGCTGGCAGAACGCGATGAAGAACTGGGACGGCCAGCTCGAGGGCTTCCGCCGCATCGGCGCCGCCGAGCGCAAGCAGGCCGAGGAGCAGGCCGTGCTGGCCTGGCTGCGCAGCCAGGGCCGCGACGGCCGAGCCGCGCTGGCCGCGCACGAGCGCCTGGTGGCCCTGGCCGCCGAGGCCCGCGCCACCCGCGACCGCGACCTGATCATCGGCCAGATCGCCGGCACCGGCCTGCTGGGCAACCTGCGCCAGCTGCACCGCCTGGCGATCGAAGCCGCCAAGCCCGATGCCGAGCGCGCCCCGGGCTACCAGCAGCGCGACCTGCCCGGCATCGAGGGCGGCGTGCGCCAGCTCGAGAAGCGCTACCTGCCGGCCATGGAAAAGCAGCTGCTGGCCTACTGGCTCGCCGAGTACGTGAAGCTGCCGGCGGACCAGCGTGTTCCGGCGCTCGACACCTGGCTGGGCGGCAACGACGCGGCAGCCATCGCCCGCGCGTTGGACGCCACCTATGCCGGCACCACGCTCGCGTCCACCGACGCGCGCCTGGCCCTGATGAAGGCCGACCTGGCCAGCCTCGAAGCCAATGCCGACCCGCTGCTCAAGCTCGCCGTCGCCCTGGCGCCGACGCTGAAGGAGCTGGAGGACGTGGCCAAGGCCCGCGCCGGCGACAACAGCCTGCACCGCCCGGTCTACCTGGCCGCCGTGCAGCAGTACAAGCGCAGCCAGGGCCAGGGCGTCTACCCGGACGCCAACCTCAGCCTGCGCATCACCTACGGCAACGTGATGGGCTATTCGCCCAAGGACGGCGTCGCCTACACCCCGTTCACCTCGCTCGACGGCGTCGCCGCCAAGGCCACCGGCGTCGAACCCTTCGACGCGCCCAAGGCCCAGCTCGACGCCATCGCCGCGATGAGCGCCGAACAGAAGGCCGCGGTGCCGGTGAACTTCCTGTCCGACCTCGACATCACCGGCGGCAATTCCGGTTCGCCGGTGCTCAACGGCAAGGGCGAGCTGGTGGGCCTGGCCTTCGACGGCAACTGGGAAAGCGTCAGCTCGAACTGGGTGTTCGACCCGGTGATGACCCGCATGATCGCCGTGGACCACCGCTACATGGTCTGGATCATGGACAAGGTGTATCCGGCCCCGAACCTGCTGAAGGAAATGGGCGCCGCCGACTAAGGCGCCGCAGGGCAACACCGCGACGGCCGGGCTCGCCCGGCCGTCGTCGTTTCTGCGCTACATTGGGGGCCGGTAAGAAGCGGAGTGCCCCATGCGCGTACGTTTCCACGGCGCCGCCGGCGAAGTCACCGGCTCCTGCCACGAGGTCGAGGCCGCCGGCCACCGCCTGCTGCTCGACTGCGGCATGATCCAGGGCAGCGACGAGGACGAGCGCCGCAACTTCGAACCCTTCCCCTTCGACATCGAGGCCATCGACGCGGTCGTGCTCAGCCACGCCCACATCGACCACTGCGGCCGGCTGCCGCTGCTGGTCAAGCGCGGCTACCGCGGCCCGATCTGGACCCAGCTGGCCACCGCCGACCTGCTGCGCATCATGCTCGAGGACGCCGCCTCGCTGGCCGAGATGGACGCCGAGCAGGACAACAAGCACCGCCGCGACGGCCATGCCCGGCACGTGCCCCTGTTCACCCGCGCCGACGTCGGCCACGTGCTGCGCCAGGTGCGGCCGATGGCCTACGACTCGCCGCAGGAGATCCTGCCCGGCCTCACCGTCACCCTGCGCGACGCCGGCCACATCCTGGGCTCGGCCAGCGTCGAGCTGCGCGCGCAGGAGGCCGGTACCGAGAAGGTGCTGGTGTTCTCCGGCGACCTCGGCCCCAAGGGCACGCCGATCCTGCGCGACCCGGCGCCGGTGCCGCGCGCCGACCTGCTGCTGCTCGAGTCCACCTACGGCGGCCGCGCCCACCGCGAACGCGCCGCCACCCTGGACGAGATCCACGACGTGCTGGAAACCGCCTGGCAGAGCGGCGGCAACGTGCTGATCCCGGCCTTCGCGGTCGGCCGCAGCCAGGAGATCCTGTACTGGTTCGCGCGCTACTGGGATGAGTGGAAGATGTCGCGCTGGAAGATCTTCCTCGACAGCCCGATGGCCGCCAAGGTGCTGGAGGTCTACGACCGCCATGAATCCCTGTTCGACCACGCCGCGCAGAAGGCCTGGCGCGGCCGCCCGCATCCGTTCCGGCTGCCCAACCTGAAGTTCACCGTGGACGTGGACCAGTCGCGGGCGATCAACGGCCACACCGGCGGCGCGATCATCATCGCCGGCTCGGGCATGTGCAACGGCGGCCGCATCCGCCACCACCTGCGGCAGAACCTGGGCCGCAAGAACGCGCACCTGATGTTCGTCGGCTACCAGGCGAACGGCACGCTCGGCCGTCGGCTGGTGGACGGCGCGCGCGAGGTCCGCATCTTCGGCGAGGAAATCCACGTCAAGGCCCAGCGCCATACCGTCGGCGGCCTGTCGGCGCACACCGACCAGCCCGGCCTGCTGGCCTGGTACGGCCAGGTCGAAAACCGCCCGCCGGTGGTGCTGGTGCACGGCGAAGACGACGCGCGCGAAGCCCTGGCCGGCGTGATGCGCGCGAAGTACGGCAACGAGGTGGTGCTGGCGCGTCCCGGGCTGGAGCGCGAAATCTAGGCTGCGCGGCGGTGATCAGTCCGCGGTCGGCCGCGCGGCGCAGCGGCAGGCGCCGTCGTCGAACACCACCTTCCAGCCGCCGTCGGCCTCGCGGCGCCAGGTCGAGCGGAATTCCAGGATCGGCTTGCCGGCCGGGTCGAACACCGGGCCCTTGGTCTGCGCCAGCGAGCCGTCGCCCAGCGCCACCACGGTTTCCGGTTTCCACGAGAACGGCGCCGGCCCGTCGAAGTACTTCTTCCAGTCCGCCAATATCGCCGTCTTGCCGCGCAGCGGATCGCGGCCGTTGACGAAGATGGCGTCGTCGGCGATGAAGGACGCGAAGGCTTCGAAATCGCGGTCGGCCATGGACTGCGCGAACGCGGTCTCGGCGGCGGCGACCTGGCGTTCCAGTTCAGCGGTGTCCTGCGGCGACTTCGGCGGCACCGACATGCAGGCCGCGAGCGTGAGGCAGGACAGCAGGATAAACAGGCGACGGATCATGCGCGGCTCCCCCGGGGCTTTGGCGCATCCTAGCGCCGGAGCGGAGGCCCGGCGATAGGGCGTTCGGCAGGGGGCACCGCCAGCCGCGGACGGAGCCCGGAGAGCCACTCCGTCTTCAGTCGGTCCAGGGATCGCCCGGTCAGGCGTCGCGCCTCGGCATCCGGGTCCGCGGCCGTGGCCACACGGTGCAGGCCCGCCAGCCCCAGCTCGGCCATCAGGAAATCCACGTAGGACCAGGCCAGCGTGTAATAGGGCCCGGCGTAACGCCGACGCTGAGTGAGCACCTTCTCGAACAACGCGCGCTGCGCCGGCGCATAGTCGCCGCGCCGACCCCAGAGGCCGATCAGCGGCAGCACCTCGCGCCCCTCGTCGGAATCCAGGTGCACGCCCAGCGCCGCCAGGCCGCGCGGTTCCGGGCCGGTGGCGTGGAAGCCGCCGTAGCGTCGCGCCACCTCGGCGGCGGCGTGATTGGCGAAACCCTCGGCCATCCACTCCGAGCGGCGCCAGGACCATTGCGCCAGCGCGTGCACGATTTCGTGCAGGTAGGGCGCGCGACCGGACAGCACGGAATCGGTGTGGATGAAGATGTGCGGCAGCGGGTCGATGGTGACGCTGGCCAGGTGCACGCGGTCGCTGATGTAGATGTGGACCGGCGCGTCGTCGGCACCCGGCGCGTCCAGGGTATGGCCGAGGTAGCGGCGGACGTTGGCCACGCCTTCGTCCGCAAGGGCCGTGAAATCGCGAAGCTGCGCGGCGTCCAGGCGGCCGCGTTGGACCCAGACGATGACATTCGGACGTGATGCCGATACGCCGCCCAGCTGCAGCTCGCGTGTGATGTCGCGCTTCAGCGCCACGCCGCGCAGCGGCTCGGCGCCTGCGCCGGCCGCGGGCAACAGCAGTGCGAACAAGGCCAGGCGAAGCGAGGCATTCCGGATTCTTGCGGAAAACCCGCCGGCGGCGGCGGAAGAACGACAGGGCATGGAATGGCTTGGCAGCGAGGGGCCGGCAAGGCTAGCAGAGCCCCGCGGAAGG
This sequence comes from uncultured Arenimonas sp., assembly GCA_965650505.1. Taxonomy (GTDB): domain Bacteria; phylum Pseudomonadota; class Gammaproteobacteria; order Xanthomonadales; family Xanthomonadaceae; genus Arenimonas. The sequence continues at coordinate 3,117 of CBFGOZ010000127.1, read as the reverse complement.
ACGAATCCCCGGCCACCGGTTAGCATCGTCGCCAGCCCCCGAGGAATGGCGCGATGAGCCCGTCCGAGCTGCCGACCGACCCCGACACGCCGCGCCCCTTCGTCGTGCCCTGCGCCGCGCTGCCCTGGTCGGCGCCGCTGCGCTGGCTGCGGCGGGGCTGGGGCGATTTCCGGCGCGCGCCGGGGCTCAGCCTGCTGTTCGGCGGCGTCATCCTGCTGGTCAGCCTGGGGGTGTCGCTGATGGCCTGGAGCCTGGGCCGCTTCGCCCTGCTGGCCCTGCTGCTCTCGGGCTTCGTGTTCGTGGCGCCGTTGATCGCCGTGGGGCTGTACTGCGTCAGCCGCGAACTTGAAGCGGGCCGCGTGCCCTCCCTGCGCCACAGCTTCGTTCTCGCGCGGCGCGTGGTCGGCCAGGCCGGCGTGTTCGCGTTGGCCCAGCTGGTGATCCTGATGCTGTGGGTGCGCGCCGGCATGATGGTCGAGGCCTTCGTACCGGTGGAGCCGGGCAGCCTCCGCGCCCTGGTCGAGTTCCTGCTGATCGGCACGGCCGCCGGTTCCGTGTTCGCGGCCCTGACCTTCGCCATCGCCGCTTTCTCGCTGCCGATGATCGCCGACCGCGACGTGGACATGGTCACCGCCGGCGTGTCGAGCGTGAACGCGGTGCTGCGCAACAAGGGCGTGCTGCTGCTGTGGGCGGCGATCATCGCCGTCCTGACCGCCCTGGGTTTCCTGACCGCCGGCCTGGGCCTGGCGGTGATCATGCCCTGGCTGGCCTACGCGGCCTGGCACGCCTACCGGGAAACGCTGGACGCCTCGTCCTGGCCGGCGCTGGACTGAGCGGTCCAGTCCGCGCGTCCAAGCTGGTAGACGAAACAATCGTCCATGCCGAACCGCCGGCGCTCGACGAAGCGGAAACCCAGGCGTTCGTAGAACACGTGCGCGCGGGTGTTGGAGGCCAGCGGGTCGATCAGCACCGCCGTCACCGAAGGTTCGGCGAAACAGCGATCCAGCGCCAGCTGCATCATCACCGTGCCGTGGCCGCGGCCCAGGTAGTCCGCTTCGCCGATCCAGATGTCGATCGCGCGCAGGTCCGGCGCCACCTCGCCCCAGTAATGGCTGTCCTCGCGCGCCGGGTCGATGATCTGGACGAAACCGATCGGCACGCCGTCCACTTCCGCGATCAGCTGTTCGCGCCAGTCCGGGTCGCGCGCCAGCTCGGTTTCCCAGCCCCAGTCGTCGTTGGGGTCGGACTCGAGCACGTGCGGCTCATCGTCCCAGCGGGTGAGCAGGGGCAGGTCGGCGGGGGTGGCAGGGCGGAGTCGAAGCATGGCGGGGCGAAGGGCAGGTGGCTACCTGAGTCTCTCCAGCCGCCCCTTGCGCTTGACCAGGTTCCGGTAGTCCCACTGGATTTCCGTCGCCTTCGTCAGCCATCGGCGAAGGTCGGTCTTGTTGACCTCGGCCGCGCGATTGAAGAACACCGATGCATCCTTGAACTTGCCTCCAAGGACGTCCAGGCCGGGTTCCCCGAAGTCCGCGCCACTCCAGAACATCAGGCGTATGCCCGGCTTCTGCCGGCTGTAGCCGACCGTCGGGTTCCCTTCCAGGAACCAGACCGGGTGCGCGTGCCAGATCCTGCTCTCGGCGCCCGGCAGGTTCCGGTCGATCTCCGCCGCCAGCAGGTCACATATCTCCCTGTCACCGGCCTCCTGCGTCCCGTTGTACTTCCTTATCCCGGCATCCATCTGGCTCTCCGATGATCGCCCTCGACCTTATCGCACTCCGACGGAAGGCCTTCAATTACCTGGAGAAACAGATAATCGGAACGATGACCAGGGCAGTTCGAAGCGCAGGTCAGTCCGGGTCGCCCTGCGTGCGACGGGCGAGGAAGGCCGCGCCGGCCGCCGCAATCAGGGCGCCCGACACGCACACGAAAAGACCCGCCGAACACCACAACCATACGGTGCCCAGGCCGCCCGAGAAGTTGAGCGACACATCGTCCGCGAGTGCGATGGAAAGGGGCAGCCACGCGACGGAGGCGGCCAGCGCAAACAAAGCGGCCCGGCGCGCCATGCCGTTCCGCGGCGCGATGAGCATCGCCGCGCCGGAAACGCCGCAAAGAACCCCGGCCGCCAGGACATTGCCAAAGGGCAGTCCGCCCGGAAGCAGGAACGAAATGTAGTCCGCGCCCGCGAAGAGCGAGCCGGCCGAGAAGACGGCGACCAGCAGCGCCGCAGCGACGGCAGCTGGCGAAGGCGGCCTAGTTCCGGACAGCGTCCTGGCCCTCCCGGGCTTCGTCCTCGAGATAACGCCAGGGCTTGCCCGTCTCGTGAATGCGGAAGACCAGGATGGTCGCGCCCGCCTTGCCGGCGCCCGCGCGATGGCGCGTCTCGTAGGTGACATGCCCGACGGTTCCGAGCGCCGGACGGACCAGGCCCTTTCCTTCGACCAGCACCTCGGGATCGCCGGCGAGGTAGTAGTGGAATTCCTCGCCGGGGTGCCAGTGCCGGTCCAGCGAGGTGTTCGGCGGTATCTCGACCCGGTCCACCAGCACCTCGCGGCCCGGAGTGAAATCGTCGTCGAGCGGGGCCTGCAGGAGATTCGTCACCTTGGCCTTGGCCTGGTTTGAACCGAAACTGGCGCCGGCAAAGAAGCCGACCGCGACGCAGAACAAAGCGGAACCCGCGAACAGGATGCGCATGACGCCTCCACCGGCCCTGGATGGGCCGTGCCGATCATAGTCCTTAGGGGCAACGCGGGCGAAGCGGCCGGCGTGGGGCTCAGGACTGCGGGTCGAAACCGAAGACGCGCAGTTCCTGGTCGCAGCGGCAGGCCCGGGCGAGCCGCGCGGCCCAGGCCACGGCGTCCTCGCGGGTCGGCAGCTCGAGCACGGTGAAGCCGCCGTCCAGCGTCGGCGCCCAGGGATAGCCGCCCGCGGCCACGCTGCCGTCCGCCGAGACCCGCACCGGCGGCACCGACTCGTCGATGCCGCCGCCGAACACATAGACGCCGGCGGCCTTGGCCTGCTCGATCACGGCGTGCGAGTCGCGGCTGACCGTTTCCATTTCATCCGCCGGAACGGCCATGGCTTTGCTGGGGAAGGAGATGAGGTATTTGGCCATGG
>CBFGOZ010000126.1:0-7509 GCA_965650505.1 uncultured Arenimonas sp. | reverse complement strand
CGCCTGGTGCGCGAATCCGGCCTGCCCTTCCTGGTGTTCCAGCCCTCGCACATCCTCGGGCCGGGCGACACCAACAACTGGTCGAACCTGATCCGGCTGATCGACGCCGGAAAACTGCCGGGCGCGCCGCCGGGCTCGGGTGCCTTCGCCGACGTCCGCGAAGTCGCGCGCGCCCAGGTGCGCGCCTGGCGACAGCCGGCGCGCGACGAAACCTGGCTGCTGGGCGGCGAACACGCCAGCTTCCTGGCCCTGATCCAGGAGGCGGGCCGCCAGCTGGGCAAACCCGTGCCCGCGCGGCCGATGCCGGCGGCGGCGCTGCGGGCCTATGCGCGCGCGCTGGACCTGGTGTCGCGCGTGACCAGGAAGCGCCCCGAGCTGACGCCGGTGGCCGCGGCCTTCACGTGCCACCACCTGCAGGTGGATTCGACCAAGGCCGAACGCGAACTTGGCTATCGCGGCACGCCGCTGCCGCAGCTGCTCGCGGACACCATCGCCTGGCTGCGCGCCGAAGGCCTGATGCCGGCTCAGCCGGCGTCGCCGGCCGGCAGGCCGTAACGCGCCAGGATTTCGGTGGCCGAGGCCGGCCGCGAGAACAGGTAACCCTGGCCCAGGCTCAGCCCGAGCAGCCGCAACTGGTAGCGCTGCTCCTCGGTCTCGATGCCCTCGGCGATCACCTCCAGGCCCAGCGAATCGGCCAGCAGCCGGATCGCGCGCACGATCGCCGTGCTGCCGCCGCTTTCGCCGCTGCGCAGCTCGGCCACGAAGCTGCGGTCGATCTTCAGCCCGTGCAGCGGGAAGCGGTGCAGGTAGCTGAGCGAGGAATAGCCGGTGCCGAAGTCGTCCAGCACGGTCATCACCCCGGCCTCGCGCAGCCGGCCCAGGCAGGCCTGCACCTGTTCGGGCTGCTCCAGCAGGGCGCCTTCGGTGACCTCCAGGCGCAGGTGGGCGGGCTTCACCGAATGCCGGGCCATCATCTCCAGCAGCCGCGACTCGAAGTCCGGCGCGCGCAGGTGCCGCGGCGAGACGTTGAGCGTGGTGTAGGCATTGCGGGCCGACAGCCGCTTGGTGTCGCGGCAGACCAGCTCGTACACCTGCCAGTCCATGTGCTCCAGGCTGCCGGTCTCCTCGGCGATGCCGATGAAGTCGCCGGGCACGCTGAGGCCGCGCACCGGGTGGTGCCAGCGCATCAGCGCCTCGAAGCCGACCAGGCCGCCGTCGGCCAGGCTGATGATCGGCTGGTAGTGCGGCTCGAACTCGTGCCGCTGCAGCGCGCGCCGCAGGTCGCCCTCGAGCTCGAGCAGCTTCAGCGCCGCCTCGTGCAGCTGCTCGTCGAACAGGGCGTAGCGCTGGCGGCCGGTGGCCTTGGCGCGGTACATGGCCACGTCGGCGTCGCGCAGCAGCTCTTCCGGGCTGCGGTAGCGGCCGTCCACCAGGGCGATGCCGATGCTGGCCGAGGTGTAGAGCTCCTTGCCGGCGATGCGCATGGGCTCGGCCAGGGCCGAGATCACCCGCTCGGCCACCGCCACCGCGTCTTCGGCGGTGTGGATGAAGTCGAGCACGATCGCGAACTCGTCGCCGCCCAGGCGCGCCACCATGTCCGGGTCGCGCACGCAGCGGCCGATGCGGCGGGCGGCCTCCTTCAGCAGCTCGTCGCCGACCAGGTGGCCGACCGAGTCGTTGACCACCTTGAAGCGGTCGAGGTCGAGGAACAGCACCGCGAACAGCTGGGTCGGGTCGTAGCGGTAGCGCGACAGCGCCATGCCCATGCGGCCCAGCAGGTGGCTGCGGTTGGGCAGGCCGGTCAGGGTGTCGTGCATGGCCTCGTGCTTGAGCTTGTGCTCCATGCGCTCGCGCACCGAGATCTGGTCGAGCAGCTCGCGGTTGGCCTCGGCCAGCTCGCTGGTGCGCGAGGCCACGCGCTGCTCGAGCTCGGCATAGGCCAGGCGCAGCGACTCGTTCGCCTGGCGCCGCTCCAGCGCCTGGGCGATGTGGAAGGAGACGAAGCTCAGCAGCTCCTGGTCGCGTTTGGTGTAGAGGTAATCCGGCGTGTAGGACTGCACCGCGATCACGCCGACCGCCCGGCCGCCGATCTGCAGCGGCACGCCCAGCCAGCACACCGAGGGCGTGCCGAAGGACTGCACCTTGCCCTCGGCGACCAGGTCGTGGATGCCGTCGCGGTCGGCCAGCAGCGGCTGGCCGGTGGCGAGCACGAACTCGGTCAGGCCCTTGGCCAGGCGCCGGCGCGGCCGCTTCTGGTCGCGTTCGTCCACCGAATACGGGAAGTCCAGCTCCTGGCCGTCGTCGGTGAGCAGGGCGATGAAGAAGTTGCGGGCGTCGAGCAGGGCGCTGACGATGCCGTGCACCTCGGCGTAGAACACCTCGATGCTCTCGCTGCGCCCGGCCTGTTCGGCGATGCGGAACAGGGCCGCCTGCAGCCGCTCGCTGCGCTCGCGTTCGGCGACCTGCTGGCGCAGTTCGCGGGTGCGTTCGTCCACGCGCCGCTCCAGCTCCTCCTGGGCGTCGCGCCGTGCCAGGGCGGTCAGGATGTGCTGGGCGACGTAGCCGAGCAGGGCGCGGTCGTCCTCGCTGTAGCGGGTCTGCGGGTCGTAGCTCTGCACCACCACGGCGCCGCGCACCACGCCCTCGTCCACCATCGGCACGCCCAGCCAGTCCTCGCTGTCGGGGCCCAGGCTGTCGTCGCGCGGCACGCCCAGCTCGTTCCGCACCTGGTCGGACGGGCCCAGCACCGGGCGGCCGTGGCGGATGAGCGCCAGGGTGAGGCTGTTGCGCATCTCCGAGGCCGGCAGCTCTTCGGCCGGGTCCGGCTTCACCGGGTCCAGGCTGTCGGCGAAATAGATGAAGCGCATCGTGTCCGTCTCGGGCGAGTAGCGGACGATGTAGAAGTTCTCGGCGTACATCAGCCGGCCGACGATCTCGTGCAGGCCGTGCAGCACGGTGGCCGCGTCCTGGTCCGAGCTGGCCAGGTCGGATATCGCGAACAGGGCGCGCTGCAGGCGCTCGGCCCGGCCCAGGCGCTCGACGTCCACCCGCAGCCGCTGCACCTCGGCGGCCAGCGCGGCGGTGTCGTCGGCGCGAGGCAGGGCCTGGACCGTGGATTTGAGCTCGCCGGGCGACAGCGGTTGCGGCATCGTTCTTCTGGCTCCCCCTCCCCAGGGGGTCGGCCCGAGTGTATCAGCCGACCCGGGCGGCACCGGCCAGCACGGCTTCGGTGTCGCCGGCCGCCACCAGGCGGCCGTCCCTCATCAGTACCGTACGCTCCGCCAGGGCCCTGGCGGCCGCGAAATCGTGGGTGATGAACAGCAGGGCCAGGCCGCGTTCGGACTTCAGCCGCGCCAGCAGGGCCAGCACGCCGGCGCGGTGGTGCGCATCCAGCGCCGACACGGCTTCGTCGCAGATCAGCAGGTCCGGGTCGGTGGCCCGCGCGCGCGCGATCGCCACGCGCTGGCGCTGGCCACCGGAAAGCTGGTGCGGGTAGCGGACGGCCAGCGCCGGCTCCAGGCCCACCGCGACCAGTCCGGCCACCGCCTGCGCGCGCCGGCTGGCGGCATCGCCCAGGCCGTGGATGCGCAGCGGTTCGGCGACCAGGTCGGCCACGCGCAGGCGCGGGTCCAGCGACGCATACGGATCCTGGAACACCACCCCGATGCGCCGCCGCAGCGCCCGCAGCCGCTGGCGTCCGGCGCCCAGCAGGTCTTCGCCGTCGAGCAGGATGCGGCCGCCCAGCCCGTGCCGGGCCAGCCGCAGCACGGCGCGGCCCAGGCTGCTCTTGCCGCTGCCGCTTTCGCCGACCAGGGCCAGGCATTCGCCGCGGTGCAGTTCGAGGCTGGCCCCGGCCACCGCCGGCGCCACGGCGCGAGGGTAGGTGACGTTGACCGACTGCAGCTCGAGCAGCCGCGCGCCCGGCGCGGCCGGCACCCGGGCGGGCAGGCGGTCGGCCGCCAGTAGTTCGCGGGTGTATTCGTGCTGCGGATCGGCGAACACCGCGGCCGAATCACCGCGTTCCACCGCGTCGCCGCGGCGCAGGATCACCACCTGGCCGGCGTGCGCGGCCACGGCCGGCAGGTCGTGGCTGACCAGCAGCACGGCCAGGCCCAGCTCGCGGCGCAGCCGGTCCAGCAGCTGCAGCGCCTCCTGCGCCAGGCGCGGGTCCAGGGCCGAGGTCGGCTCGTCGGCCAGCAGCAGGCGCGGCTCGCCGGCCAGCGCCATCGCCAGCAGCACGCGCTGGCGCTGGCCGCCGGAGAGCTGGTGCGGATGGCGCCGCAGCAGCTGCGCCGGCTCCGGCAGCTGCAGGCGTTCGAACAGGGCGATGGCTTCGTTGCGTGCGGCGCCGGCATCGATGCCGCGCAGCACGCGCAGGCTTTCCAGCAGCTGCGCGCCGACGGTGCGCAGCGGGTGCAGGCTGGCCTGCGGGTCCTGCGGCATCCAGGCGATCACCCGGCCGCGAAGCGCCCGGTGCGCGGGCGAGCCCAGTTCGTAGCGTCCGCCGTCCACCAGCAGTTCGCCGCGCGCCTGCAGCCCAGGCGGCAGCAGGCCCAGCAGGGACAGCACGGTCAGGCTCTTGCCGCTGCCGCTTTCGCCCACCAGGCCCAGGCACTGGCCGGGCGCGATGTCGAGGTCCAGCGGGCCCAGCAGGCGCTGCCCGCCGGCGGAAACCTGCAGGCCGCGCAGGGCCAGGCGTGCACTCATGCCGGCGCTCCGCGCACGTCCAGCCAGTCGCGCAGGCCGTCGCCGAGGAACTGGAAGGCCGCCAGCGTCGCCACCAGGAAACCGGCCGGAAACAACAGCGACCAGGGCGCGATGTCGAGTTCCTGGCTGCCCTCGTGCAGCAGGCTGCCCCAGCTCGCGGACGGCTCGTCCAGGCCGAGGCCGAGGAAGCCGAGGAAACTTTCCACCAGGATGGCCTGCGGCAGGATCAGGCCCAGGTAGACCAGGGCCAGCGGCAGCAGGTTGGGCAGCAGGTGCCAGCGCAGCACCTGGCCGAAGCTGGCGCCGGCGGCGCGCGCGGCCAGCACGAAGGGCGCCTCGCGCAGGCGCGCGGCCTCGGCCCGCACCACCCGCGCCAGGTCGATCCAGACGTAGCCGCCGATGGCCGCCAGCAGCAGCCACAGCGAGCGCCCGAACAGCGCCAGCAGCAGGATCACGATCAGCAGGAAGGGCAGTGCCGACAACACGTCGAGCAGCCGCACCATCGCCCGCTCGACGCGGCCACCGGCGTAGCCGGCGATGGCGCCATAGGCCAGGCCGATGGCCAGCGCGACGATCGTGGCCAGGGCGCCGATGCTCAGCGAAAGCCGGCCGCCGGCCAGGGTGCGGGCCAGGACGTCGCGGCCGATGGCGTCGGTGCCGAACCAGTGGCCATTGGCCAGCGAGGGCGCGGACGAGAGCGCGTTCCAGTCCGGGCGGTGCGGGTCGTGGCCGCCGATCAGGGGGCCGAACCAGCAGGCGGCGGCCAGCAGGACGATGAGCGCGAGGCAGGCGCGGGCGCTGGCCGGGAGGCGTTGACGCGGGCCTAACGAGGTCTTCATTCCGGCACGATTCGGCGGGTGTAGGCTCGGCCGCGGGGGAGTCTGGACCAGCGAGGGAGCAGCATCGGTCCGGCGCGCCTCCATCCGTTGCAGGGGTCCGAAGAAGTGACGTGCCGGCCAGGGGCCGGCGCCGCACAGCGTCCTTGTTTTGGCTTCCTGCGTCCACCCTCTGTTCTGGAGAAAGGCATGCAGATGTCCGCACTCAAGCCACTCGCCGTCCCCCTGGCGCTGGCGCTCACCCTGTCGGTCCCGGCCTTCGCCGCCGACGGCACGTCCACCGAACCCGGCAGCAAGACCGGCATCGACCGCGAGACCGGCCGCCTGCGTGCCACGACCGTGGCCGAGGACCAGGCCCTGGCCCGCGACGCCGCCCGCCTGCGCCAGGCCCAGCGCGCCTCCGGCGCCCCGGGCGTGGCTGCCCTGGTCCGGCCCGCCACCGAAGCCGAGGCGCAGGCCACGCAGCAGCAGCACGCCGACGGTTCGGTGTCGATGATGGTTCCCGAAAGCCTCGACAGCGAAGTGCTCGTGCACCGCGACGCCAAGGGCCAGCTGGTGATCAGCCACGCCGGCGACAAGGAGGTCGGTCATGTCGAGGAATAAGACCGCGCTCGCCCTCGCCCTCGCGGCCGCCTTCGCCGCGACGCCGCTGTTCGCCGCCGAGATCGTGGTGATCAACCAGGACGCCGGCACCGGCGCCGGCCTGGACGACCCGACGCCGCGCGCGCCCGAAGGCGGCAACCCCGGCACCACCCTGGGCGAACAGCGCCAGGTGGCGTATGCCTACGCGGCCCGCATGTGGGGCGCGATCATGCAGAGCGACGTGCCGATCAATGTCGGCGCCCGCTTCATCCCGCAGGCCTGCACCGCCACCGGCGCCGTGCTCGGCTCCGCTGGCGCCACCCAGGTGTTCCGCGATTTCCCGGGCGCCACCCTGCCCGGCACCTGGCACAACGTCGCGCTGACCGAGTCGATCGTCGGCGTCGACGTCAACCCGGGCGGGCTCGACATCCAGTCGCAGTTCAACAGCCGCATCAGCGGCGACCCGGCCTGCCTGGGCGGCGCCGACTGGTACTACGGCCTCGATGGCCAGACCCCGGCCGGCAAGGTGAACTTCCTCAACGTGGTGATGCACGAGATCGGCCACGGCATCGGTTTCCAGAGCTTCATGAACGTCTCCACGGGCGCTTTCCTGGCCGGTTTCCCCGACGTCTACCTGAGCAATGCCTACAACAACACCCTGGCCAAGGCCTTCCCGGCCATGACCAATGCCGAGCGCGCGTTCTCGGTTCGCGATGCCGGCCGCACGGTGTGGACCGGCGGCGACGTATCGGCGGCGGCGCCGGACTTCCTCGACCCGCGGCTGGCGATCCAGATCACCGCGCCGGCCGGGCTGGAAGGTGCGCGCGAGGCGGGCCGTTCGACCCTGGGCCCGTTCGTGGCGCCGGGCGGGTTCAGCGGCGAAGTGGCGCTGGCCGACGACGGCGTCGGTGCCGGCGGCGACGCCTGCGAGCCGCTGGCCAACGCGGCGGCGGTGGCGGGCAAGATCGCCCTGGTCGACCGCGGCACCTGCACCTTCGTCATCAAGGCGCTCAATGCCCAGGCCGCGGGCGCCAGCGGCGTGCTGGTCGCCAACAACGTGCCGGGGCTGATCGAGCCGGGCGGCGTGGATCCGGCGGTGACCATCCCGGTGCTGGGCCTGAGCCTGGCCGACGGCGATGTGATCAAGGCCGCCTCGCCGGGCGTGCAGGTGGAAGCCATCACCGACCCGGATCGCCGGGTCGGCGCCGACGACGCCGGCCGCGTGCGCCTGAACACGCCCGCGGCGCTCGCTCCGGGATCGACCTTCTCGCACTACGACACCGCGCTCAGTCCGAACGCGCTGATGGAACCGTCGATCACCGGCACCCTGCGCGCCGACCTCGACGTGGACCTGACGCCGGCGCTGTTCCGCGACACCGGCTGG
>CBFGOZ010000125.1:0-7517 GCA_965650505.1 uncultured Arenimonas sp. | reverse complement strand
GCCTTCTCGGCGGCGAGTTTCTTCTGGGCGTCGCGCGACATCGGGTGGCTCCGGCTTATTCGAGGGAAAGGATGTGTTTGTACTGCGCCGCGGTCACCGGCAGCACCGACAGCCGGTTGCCGCGGTTGAGCAGGGCGAACTCGCCCAGCGCGTCCGCCTCGGCCTTGAGCTGCTCGAGCGTGATCACCCGTTTGAGCTTGCGCTTGAAGCCGACGTCCACCAGCCACCAGCGCGGCTCTTCCGGCTTGCTGGCGGGGTCGTAATAGTCGGACTTGGGCTTGAACTGGGTCGGGTCCGGGTAGTGGTCCGACACCACCTCGGCGATGCCCACGACGCCGGGCACCGCGCAGCTGGAGTGGTAGAACAGGATCGGGTCGCCGACCTTCATCGCCTTCATGAAGTTGCGCGCCTGGTAGTTGCGCACGCCGCTCCAGGGCTCCCGGCCGACCTTCTTCAGGGCGTCGATCGAGAATTCGTCGGGTTCGGATTTCATCAGCCAGTGGTTCATGGCCGGCATTATCGCCCGATCGCGAGGAATCCGTGTTCGGTGGCGACGCCGTCCAGCCGGACGTCCCAGGCCTCGGCCGCCAGCGCCGGCATCTCCTGGCAGGCATAGCCCACGCCCACCAGCCGGGGCGGGGCGGGGCGGTCGCGCCGGAAGGCGAAGGCGCGGTCGTAATAGCCGCCGCCCATGCCCAGCCGCCTGCCCTGGCGGTCGAAACCCAGCAGGGGCAGCAGCACCAGGGACAGGTCCTGGGGCGCCAGCGTGGTTTCGGTCGTGGGCTCCGGGATGCCGTAACGGTTGGGGGCCAGCGGGTCGCCTGCGCGCCAGGGCGCGAAGCGCAGGCCGCCGTCGGCCTGCACGAGCGGCAGGCACCAGACCTGGCCCGGGGCCAGGCGCAGCTGCACCGCATGCAGGGGCAGTTCGCCGCTCACCGCCCAGTAGCCGCCGACATAGCCCGGCTGGCGCAGTTCCTCGCGTCCGCCCAGGTGGCGGGCGACCGCGTCGGCGGCGGCCAGGCGTTCGCCGGGCCGGAGCGCCGCGCGGCGGGCGCGCAGTTCGGCGCGGAGTTGGGCGCGCGTGGGTTGCAGAAGAAGTTCCTCCACCATGCCGATGCGTACGAAACGACCTTGATCCCAGGGATCAAGTGGGTACCCGAACCGCCGCTTCAGGCTTTCCGCAACAGGGCGGACATGCACACCACGGACGGGGCGGATTCCCGGGTCGTGTTTATGGGACAAGGTGTAATGTTAAGCACGCTGTCAAACACGGCAGAGGACGGCGCGATTATAGGCCGGCCACCGGAAAAAATCGTGAACGGCGCCGCCGGGTTTCAGCGGGGCGCGTCGAACAGCCCGTCGAGCTTGCGGTTGAGTTCGCCCAGGGTGCGGTTCAGGGCCAGGTCGCGCTGCTCGGCGGCCTGCTTCAGCTGCAGCAGTTCGTGCGCCAGGTTCAGCGCGGTCAGCACCGCCACGCGGTCCAGCGCCGCCATGCGGTTGCTGCCGCGGATCTCGCGCATGCGGGAGTCCAGCAGGTGCGCGGCCGCCATCAGGCTTTCGCGCTCGTCCGGCTCCACGCCGACCGTGAATTCGCGGTCGAGGATCTTTACGTTGACCGGCTCGCTCACGCGTTGTGCTCCAGCGACTTGAGCCGCGTGATCATGGCTTCCACCCGGGACCGGGCCTGCTCGTTCTTGTTCAGCAGCTGGGCGCGTTCGGCCACCAGCTGCTCCTGGCCCTGGCGCAGGCTCTTGTTCTCTTCCAGCAGGCGACGGTGCTGCTCGGCCAGGCGCTCGAAGCGTTCGGCCAGGGCCTGCAGCTGGGTGACGGGGTCGGTCTGGCTCATCGCGGCCACCTTAGGCGGGGCGGGTGACGGGGTCAATACGGCGCGGGGATGGCCGCGACCGTGGCGGGCTGCCAGCTGCGGATGAAGGCCAGGCAGCGGTGTGCGTCCAGCGGCGGCGACAGCCAGAAGCCCTGGATCTCGTCGCAGCCCTGTTCGCGCAGGTAGCTCAGCTGCTGCTCGCTCTCCACGCCCTCGGCGATCACGTTCAGGCCCAGGGAATGGCCCATCGTGATGACGGTGGCGGTGATGGCCTCGTCGTCCGGGTCGCGGGTCAGGTCGCCGATGAATTCCTTGTCGATCTTCAGGGTGTCGATCGGCAGGCGCTTCAGGTACACCAGGGACGAATAGCCGGTGCCGAAGTCGTCGATGGCCAGGGTGACGCCCAGCTTGCGCAGCTCGTTGAGCACGGTGGTGGTCTGCTCGGCGTTCTGCATCACCATCGACTCGGTGACTTCAAGCTCGATGCGGTTGGCCGGCACGCCCAGCTCGTGTATCAGGTTGCGCAGCTGCTCGGGCAGGTTGCCGCGCAGCAGCTGCAGCACCGAGACGTTCACGCCGATCGAGATCTCGTTCAGGCCGTGGCTGCGCCAGCGCTTCAGGGTCTGCAGGGCCTCGCTGAGCACGTAGTCGCCGATCTGCAGGATCAGGCCCGACTCCTCGGCCAACGGGATGAACACGGTGGGATTGATCTCGCCCAGTTCGGCGCTGTGCCAGCGCAGCAGCGACTCCACGCCGGTGATGCGGCCGTCGGCCAGGGCCATGCGCGGCTGGTAGACCAGGCGGAATTCGCCGCGGTCGAGCGCCTTGCGCAGCGAGGCCAGCACGGTGGCGCGCCGGCGCGACTCCGCGTCCATGGTCTCGTTGTAGATCTGGTAGGTGTTCCGGCCTTCGGCCTTGGCCTGGTACATCGCGGTGTCCGCGAACTTCAGCAGGTCGGTCGGCACCAGGGCGTGGTCGGGGTAGAGGCTGATGCCCAGCGAGGGCGTGATCGACACGTCGTGGCGTTCGTCCACCTCCAGCGGCATCGAGAACGCGGTGAGGATCTCGCGCGCCATGCGCTCGACCGCCGGGATCGACTCCACATCCTCCAGCACCACGGTGAACTCGTCGCCACCCAGCCGCGCCACCGTGTCGGAGGCGCCGACCGTGGCCTGCAGGCGGGTGGCCGCGGCCTTGAGCAGGCGGTCGCCGGCGGCGTGGCCGAGCGAGTCGTTGATGTCCTTGAAGCGGTCGAGGTCGAGGAACAGCACCGCAACCCGCGTTTCCTGCCGGCGCGCGCGGACGATGGCGCGGCCCAGGCGTTCGCTCAGCAGCGCCCGGTTCGGCAGGCCGGTGAGCGTGTCGTAGTTGGCCAGGTAGCGCAGCTCCTGCTCGGCGCGCTTCTTGTCGGTGATGTCGTTGACCACGGCGACGAAGTGGCTGCGCAGGCCCATCGCGTCGCGCACCTCGCTCATCTCGATCCAGCCCAGGAACTCCTCGCCGTCCTTGCGCCGCTGCCACATCTCGCCGGCCCAGTGGCCGGTGCGCTCGAGCACGTCGCGCACGCGCCGGTAGAACTCGGCGCTGTGCTGGCTGGAGTCGAGCAGGCGGCTGTTCTGGCCGATCACCTCTTCCTCGCTGTAGCCGGTGATGCGCGAGAAGGCCGGGTTGACCGAGATGAAGCGGAAGTCGAGGTCGATCACCGCCACCGCTTCGCTCATCGACCGCAGCACCTCCAGCGCGACGCGGCGTTCGCGTTCGGCGCGGCGGATGACGGTGATGTCGCGGGCGGTGCCGGCCATGCGCAGCGGGCTGCCGGCCGCGTCGCGTTCCACCACCTTGCCGCGCGAACGCACCCAGACCCACTCGCCGCGCGCGTTGCGGATGCGGTGCTCGGACTCGAACACGTCGGTGTGGCCGACGATGTGCTCCTGCAGCAGCTTCTGCACCCGCGGCAGGTCCTCGGGGTGGATCGAATGCGTGCGCCAGTCGTCGGTGCTCAGTTCCTCGCGGCTGCCCTGGCCCAGCAGCTGGTTGGCGCCGAGCCGGTAGAGGCTGTTGTCGCGGATGTTCCAGTCCCAGAACTCGTCGCCGGAACCCCACAGCGCCAGGTTCAGGCGTTCCTCGCGTTCGCGGATCTCGCCCAGCAGGGATTTCTCCTGGCGGCGGCGGTGGCTCCAGACCCGCCACAGCAGCCAGCTCAGGAACAGCGCGAGGGCAAACAGCACGGCCTGCAGCAGCCAGGCGGCGCCCGGCGCGGACACGGGCGCAACCGCCGCGGATGCCGGCGGAACCAGCATGGAAACGACGCAGACGCCGAAAACGGCCGCCGGACCCTTGCCCCTGTGTTGCCGCTGCGTCATTAGGCCCGGAGGTCCCCTGATTCGTTCCGTGCTATCCGCCGCAGTGTAGGGTGGCGCTAACAGCCCCACAAGCAGCGGTTCCGGGCGACCCGGTCCGGCCTTGCTAGAATGCGGCGTCCCCACGGCCCCCACCCCATGTCCGAAGCCCTGCTGCCCGACCACGCCGAGATCGCCGCCGAACTGCGCGCGCTGGAGGCCGGCCTGGAGCCGTCCGAACTGCACGGCTCCCTCTGCGGCTACCTGTCGGGCGGCGGCCGCCACGACCGGAGCAACTGGTTCGCCCAGGTGATGTCCGACCCGCTGCTGTCGCCGCCGGAGCCTGAAGGCGCGCTCGACCGCCTCTACGTGGCCAGCACCCGCCAGCTCGACTCCCCGGATTTCGAGTTCGAACTGCTGCTGCCGCCGGCGGACCGCCCCGTGAGCGAACGCGGCGACGGCCTGCTGGCCTGGGGCCGCGGTTTCCTGGGCGGTTTCGGCCTGGCCGCCGGCGCCAACCCGCCGCTGTCGGAGGAGTCGCAGGAGGCCTTGGCCGACCTAGCCCGCATCGCCTCCAGCGACCTGAGCTACGAAGACCCGGAAGCGGACGAGGAAGCGCTGGAGGAAGTGTCCGAATTCGTCCGGGTGGCGGTGATGCTGCTGCACAGCGACTGCGTGCTGGGCCCGCGCCACCGCCGCAAACTCAACTGATCGCCGCCATGGTCAAGCCGGCCGAGTTCGCCCGCCGCCGCAAGCAACTGATGCGCATGGCCGATCAGGACGCGATCCTGATCCTGCCCAGCGCGCCGCAGCGCATCCGCAGCCACGACACCCACTACCCTTACCGCCAGGACAGCGACTTCTGGTACCTCAGCGGCTTTCCCGAGCCAGAGGCCGTGCTGGTGCTGGTGCCGGGCCGCAAGCACGGCGAGACCCTGCTGTTCTGCCGCGAACGCGACCCCGAGCGCGAAGCCTGGGACGGCCCGCGCGCCGGCCCCGAGGGCGCGGTCGAGGCCCATGGCTTCGACGACGCCTACCCGATCAGCGACCTCGACGAGATCCTGCCCGGCCTGCTCGAGGGCCGCAGCCGCGTGTATTACCACTTCGGCCGCGACACCGACTTCGACCTGAAGCTGATCGGCTGGGTGAACCGGGTCCGCTCGCAGGTGCGGCACGGCGCCCAGCCGCCGCATGAATTCCTCGAGCTCGGGCACCTGCTGCACGAACTGCGCCTGTTCAAGAGCCCGGCCGAGCTGAAACTGATGCGCCGCGCCGCCGCCATCGCCTGCGAGGCGCAGCTGGCGGCGATGCGCGCCACCCGCCCCGGCGGCCGCGAATACGAGGTCGAGGCCGCGCTGCAGTACGTGTACCGGAAGAACGACGCCGTGGCCGCCTACGAGCCCATCGTCGGCAGCGGCCCGAACGCCTGCGTGCTGCACTACCGCGCGAACAATGCGCCCACCGCCGCCGGCGACCTGCTGCTCTGCGATGCCGGCGCCGAATACGCCGGCTACGCCTCCGACATCACCCGCACCTGGCCGGTGGACGGCCGCTATTCGAAGGAACAGCGCGCCCTGTACGAGGTGGTGCTGGCGGCCCAGGCCGCGGCGATGGCGCAGGCCCGGCCGGGGCGGTCCTGGATCGCCGGCCACGAGGCCGCGGTGGAGGCCCTGACCGACGGCCTATTGTCGCTGGGCCTGCTCAAGGGCACGCTCCGTTCGGCGCTGGCTTCCGGCGCGTACAAGAAGTTCTACATGCACAAGACCGGACACTGGCTGGGCCTGGACGTGCACGACGTCGGCGAATACAAGCTCGCCGGCGAATTCCGCGAACTGGAGCCGGGCATGGTCTTCACCATCGAGCCCGGCCTGTACATCGCGCCCGGCACCAGGGGCGTGCCGGCGAAATGGCAGGGCATCGGCATCCGCATCGAGGACGACGTGCTGGTCACACCCGACGGCCACGAGGTGCTGACCGGCGCCGTGCCCCGCGACATCGAGGCGGTGGAAGCCGTGCTCGCCACCCGCTGAAGGAACCCTGATGACCCTTGCCACCCCGATCCGGATCCTGGCCGCAACCCTGGCCCTCTCGCTGCCCTGGGCGGCCCTCGCGGCCGACACCGAACCCGCGGCGGAAGACGCCGCTCCGGCCATCACGGTGGTGAAGGGCGGCGGCGTCGCCGAGGTGTACCGGGAGCAGGGCGGCGATTTCGCCGCCTTCGGTCCCGACGGCGGCGCGCCGGAACGCGCCGAAGCCGTGGAGCTGCGCGTGCTGCGTGCGCTGCGCGCGGCCACGGAACTCGAGCTGGTCGGGCTGGCGACCGCGGCCGGCGAAACCGCCAACCTGTCCTGCGGCAGCGCCTGCGTGGGCGGTTATGCGGTCCGCGGGCGCGCGCCGGTGCCGGCGGATTCGCAGGCCGCCGTGCGGGACCTGTTCGCCGCCTGGATCGACGGGCGCGCCGCGAACGCGCCGGCCTGCGCCGCCACCTATGGCCATGCCCTGAAGTTCGCGCACGACGGCTACCGCTACGAGGTGCTGCTGGCCGCCGATTGCGGCCACTACCGCATCCTGCGCGGGGGCGTGCCGGTGGCCGAGGGGCGCACCGAGTCGCCCGCCGCGGTGGACGGCCTGGACGCCCTTCTGGGCGGCACGGCTTCGCGCTGAGCGCGCCGCGCGCCCGTCGCGGGCGCGCCGCTCACATGTCGTGTTTCTTCAGCTCCAGGCCGCGCGCCTGGTACTGCTTCCAGCGTTCCCGCAGCGGGCCGCGGGCCGATTCGTCGGCCGGCACCACCTCCAGCACGCGCTCGAAACCGTCGGGCACCGCCGCGTCGCGCAGGTTCAGCACCAGCGGGCGCAGGGCGGCGTCGTGTTCGGGCGCGGCGATCAGCACCGGCACCTCGTCCTCGTCCTCGTCGGCGCCGACGATCTGGTGCGGCACGTAGGCGTCCGGGTCGAAGGACCAGAGCAGGTCGTCCAGCGCTTCGGCCTGGGCGGTCGAGGCGCACAGCACCAGCAGCAGCTGGCCGGCGTCGCTGGCCTTGCGCGCCAGCTCGCACACGAGCAGCAGCGGTTGCTCGCGGAAACGCGGCTTGGCGATCAGGTAGAAGTCGGCGCGCGCGGCCATGCGCGGGTCAGCCGGCCTGGTCGATCAGCCACTGGGTCAGCAGGCCGACCGGGCGGCCGGTGGCCAGGCCCTTGCGGCCCTCGCCGTTGCTGACGCCGGCGATGTCCAGATGGGCCCAGCGCTGGCCTTCGGTGAAGCGCGCCAGGAAGCAGCCGGCGGTGATGGCGCCGGCGTTCTTGCCGCCGATGTTGTAGACGTCGGCGAAGGCGGACTCGAGCTGGGTCTGGTA
>CBFGOZ010000124.1:0-7524 GCA_965650505.1 uncultured Arenimonas sp. | reverse complement strand
GTGCCGGTGCCGCCGCCCATGCCGGCGGTGATGAACACCATGTCGGCGCCTTCCAGCGCCTCGACGATGCGCTCGCGGTCCTCGAGCGCGGCCTGGCGGCCGACCTCGGGGTTGGCGCCGGCGCCCAGGCCCTTGGTGACGTTGCCGCCCAGCTGCAGCTGCAGCTTGGCGCCGCACTGCTTGATGGCCTGCGCGTCGGTGTTGGCGGTGATGAACTCCACGCCCTCCACGCCCGCATTGACCATGTGCGCGACCGCGTTGCCGCCGCCGCCGCCGACGCCGATGACCTTGATCACCGCATTGGGTGCCAGCTTCTCGATCAGTTCAAAATGTGCCATGTCCTCGTCCTCCGTGATTCGATCCAGGGGTTTTCTGCTTGTTGTTGTTTCAGGCTTCTGCCGCGACCACCACGACGATGTTCAGAACTCACCTCGGTACCAGTTCTTGAACTTCGTCCAAACCGTCCCCGCCTTGCCGGCCGACAGCGCCGGGCGACGGGGGTTCTCAATCTGGCTGCCCCAGAGCAGCAGGCCGACGCCGGTGGCGTGCACCGGGTTGCCGACCACTTCGCCCAGGCCGGAGACGTGCTGGGGAATCCCCACCCGCACCGGCATGTGCAGCATTTCCTCCGCGAGTTCGACCACACCCTCCATGCGCGAGGCGCCGCCGGTCAGCACCAGGCCCGCGCGCACCAGCTCCTCGAAGCCGGAGCGGCGCAGCTCGGCCTGCACCATCTCGAAGATTTCCTCGTAGCGGTTCTGCACCGCCTCGGCCAGGGCCTGGCGCGCCAGTCGGCGCGGCGGGCGGTCGCCCACGCTCGGCACCTGGATCGATTCTTCGGCGGTGGCCAGCTGGGCCAGCGCGCAGGCGTAGCGCACCTTGATCTGCTCGGCCTCGGGCGTCGGCGTGCGCAACAGGTGGGCGATGTCGTTGGTGACCTGGTCGCCGGCGATCGGCAGCGAGGCGGAATGACGGATCGCGCCCTGCACGAACACCGCGATGTCGGTGGTGCCGGCGCCGATGTCCACCAGCACCACGCCCAGCTCGCGCTCGTCCGCGGTCAGCACCGCGGTGCTGGAGGCCAGCGAGCTCAGGATCAGGTCGTCGACCTGCAGGCCGCAGCGCTGCACGCACTTCATCACGTTGCTGGCGGCCGACTGGGCGCCGGTCACCAGGTGCGCGCGCACTTCCAGGCGCACGCCGGACATGCCGACCGGGTTGCGGATGCCTTCCTGGGAGTTGTCGACGATGTATTCCTGGGCGATGGCGTGCAGGATCTTCTGGTCGGCCGGCACGGCCACGGCCTTGGCGGCCTCCAGCACGCGGTCGAGGTCGGCATAGGTCACCTCGCCGCCCGCCACCGGCACGATGCCGGGCGAGTTGCGGCACTGGGTGTGGCTGCCGCTGATGCTGGCGTAGACGGAGCGGATCTCGCAGCCGGCCATCAGCTCGGCTTCCTCGATCGCGCGCTGGATCGACTGCACGGTGGACTCGATGTCCACCACCACGCCGCGCTTCATGCCGCGCGACTCGTGCGAACCGATACCGATCACCTCGATCTCGTGGCCGGGCGAATATTCGCCCACCAGCGCGGTGACCTTCGAGGTGCCGATGTCGAGACCGACGATAAGCGACTTGTCGCCTTTGCGATTCATGTGTTGGCCTGTGCTGCGGAAGCGGGGGATTCGGGGGGAGCGGGCGGCGCCGCCGGGGCGTCCTTCCAGACGATGGCGAAGCCGTTGGTGTAGCGGAGGTCGGCGCGCTGCAGCAGCCGCGGGTCGTTGGCGCGCAGCTGCGGCAGCATCCGGGCGAAACGCGCCAGCCGCGCCTGCGGATCGCCGCGGCCGGCCTCGATCTCGGTGCCGTCGTCCAGGCGCAGGCTCCAGCTGCCGCGCGGACTCAGGCGCACGGTTTCAACGCGCAGGCCGAGCGGCAGGAACAAGGGCCGGGCCAGGCTGTGCAAGGACATCAGGTCGGCGGCGCGCGCCTCGGGGCCCTCGAAGAGCGGCAGCCCGGCGCCGGCGCCGGCGGGCGCGGCGAACAGCTCGCCGTCTTCGGACAGCATGCGGTCGTCGCCCCAGCGCGCCACCGGCGTGTGTTCGCTCAGGCTCACTTCCAGCCGGTCCGGCCAACGCTTGCGCACCTCGACCTTCTCGACCCAGGGCAGCGCCGCGACCGCCTCACGCACCTGGTCCAGGTCGACCGCGAAGAAGCCGTCGCGGACCAAGGGCAGCACCGCCTCGCGCACCCGCGCCTCGTCGACCTGGGCGAACTCGCCGGTGACGGCCAGGCGGCGCATCGGCCAGCGCTCGCCGGCGATCCAGCCGTTGAGGACGGCCACGACCGGCAGCGCCACCAGCACGATGGCGAGGCTCCAGGCCAGGATGCGCAGCAGGGCGTTCACGGGCGCGCGGCCTCCTGCGGCAGGCTGGTCTCGAGCACGCGCCAGCACAGCTCCTCGAAGCCGATGCCGACCTGGCGCGCGGCCTTGGGCACCAGGGAATGGCTGGTCATGCCCGGCGCGGTGTTCACTTCCAGCAGGTAGTTGTTGCCGGCCTTGTCGCGCATCACGTCGACGCGGCCCCAGCCGGTGCAGCCGGCGGCGCGGAAGGCGGCCAGGGCCAGCGCCTGCATCCCGCGCTCGGCCTCGGCGTCGTCCAGGCCCGGGCACAGGTACTGGGTGTCCTCGGCCAGGTACTTGGCGTGGTAGTCGTAGTACTCGCCCGCCGGCACGATGCGGATGGTCGGCAGCGCCACGTCGCCCAGGATGCCGACGGTGTATTCGCCGCCGACGACCAGCTGCTCCATCAGCAGCTCGCCCGGATAACGCGCCGCAAGCGCGACCGCGGCGTCCAGGCCGGCGTCGTCGAACACGCGCGAAACGCCGACCGACGAACCTTCGCTGGACGGCTTCACGATCACCGGCAGGCCCAGTTCGCGCGCGGCGTCATGGACATTGGCGCCCTTGGCCAGGCGCACGTAGCGCGGCGTCGACAGGCCCAGCGACAGCCAGACCTGCTTGGTGCGGATCTTGTCCATCGCCAGGGCCGAACCCAGCACGCCCGATCCCGTGTACGGAACCCCCAGCGCCTCGAGCAGTCCCTGCAGCGTTCCGTCCTCGCCACCGCCCTTGTTGCCATGGAGGATGTTGAAGACGCGGTCGAACTTCTTCGCCAGCAGGGCCTCGACCAGGGCCGGGATCCCGTCCACCGGCTGGGCGTCGATGCCGCGGGCGTGCAGCGCCTCCAGCACGTTGCGGCCGGAGTCGAGCGAAACCTCGCGCTCGGCGCTGGTGCCGCCCATCAGCACCGCGACGCGGCCGAAGGCGGCCGGATCGGTGAGCCGCGGCGCGGGGATCAGCGGGTTCGAAACGGGCGTCATGCCTTGGATCCTCCATTCATTCCGTGCGCGGCCAGGTCGGCGGCGACATAGCCGATGTCGCCGGCACCCATCATCAGCAGCAGGTCGCCGTCGGCCAGCACGTCGGCCAGCACCGGCGGCAGTTCTTTGGCGCTGCCGGCGACCACCGGGTCGACGCGGCCGCGGGCGCGGATGGCGCGGGCCAGGGACTTGGCGTCGGCACCGGCGATGTGCGCTTCACCGGCCGGATACACCTCGGTCAGCACCACAGCATCGGCGCTCGAGAGCACCGCGGCGAAGTCGTCGAACAGGTCGCGGGTGCGGGTGTAGCGGTGCGGTTGGAAGGCCACCACCAGGCGACGCTCCGGCCAGCCGCCACGCGCGGCGGCGAAAACGGCCTCGAGTTCGCGCGGGTGGTGGCCGTAGTCGTCGACCAACAAGGCCTTGCCGCGGCCGAAGTCGAGTTCGCCCTTGAGGTTGAAGCGCCGGCCGATGCCCTGGAATTTCTCCAGCGCCGAGGCGATCGCCGCCGGCTCGACGCCCAGCTGCCAGCCGATCGCGGCGGCCGCCAGCGCGTTGAGCACATTGTGGCGGCCCGGCAGGTTCAGGGTCACGTCCTGCGGCGCCGATTCCGGCAGGTGCAGGGTAAAGCGCATGCAGGCGCCTTCCTGGCGCACGTCGCGGGCGAACACGTCGGCCGGCTGCTCGATGCCGTAGGTCACCAGGTGGCGCGGCGTCTCGGCGGCCAGTGCGGCGACTTCGGCGTCGTCCACGCACAGCACCGCCAGGCCGTAGAACGGCAGGCGGTGCAGGAATTCGTTGAAGGCGGCCTTCACGCGCTCGAAGTCGCCGCCGTAGTTTTCCAGGTGGTCGGCGTCGATGTTGGTGACCACGGCCACCAGCGGATTCAGGCGCAGGAAACTGCCGTCGCTTTCGTCGGCTTCGGCCACCAGCCACTGGCCGCCGCCCAGGCGGGCGTTGGCGCCGGCCGAGAGCAGCTGGCCGCCGATCACGAAGGTCGGGTCCAGGCCGCCTTCGCTGAGCACGCTGGCGACCAGCGAGGTCGTGGTGGTCTTGCCATGGGTACCGGCGATCGCGATGCCGCGCTTGAAGCGCATCAGCTCGGCCAGCATCTCGGCGCGCGGCACCACCGGGATGCGCTCCGCGCGGGCGGCAGCCAGCTCCGGGTTCTCGGGTTTGATCGCGCTCGAGACCACGACCACGTCGGCGCCGGCGATGTGGCCGGCGGCGTGGCCGCGGAACACGGTGGCCCCCATCGCGGAAAGACGGCGCGTGGCGGCGGAATCGTTCGCATCGGAACCCGACACCTGGTAACCGAGCGTCACCAGCACCTCGGCGATGCCGCTCATGCCGACGCCGCCGATGCCGATGAAATGCACGCGCGGGAAGGCGCGCGCCAGGTCCCCGGATTCCTGCAGACGACGACGGATCATGCGCGGGCCTCCTCGATCACGATCGCGGCGACGGCCTCGGCCGCCCGCGGCAGCGCGGCGGCTCGGGCCGCCTCGGCCAGCGCCAGGCGCGCCCCGGGATCGGCCAGCAGGGGCGCGGCGGCCGCGAACAGCCGGTCGTCGAAACCCTCGCCTTCCGGCAGCAGGCGCGCGGCACCGCGCTCGACCAGGAATTCGGCGTTGCGGGTCTGGTGGTCGTCCACGGCGTTCGGATAGGGCACCAGCAGCGCGCCGACGCCGGCGGCGCAGAGTTCCGCCAGCGTCAGTGCGCCGGCACGACACACCACGAGGTCGGCCCAGGCGTAGGCCTCGGCCATGTCGGCGATGAAGGGCTCGACGCTCGCCGTCACCCCGGCCTGCGCATAGACCTCGCGGCACTTTTCGGCATGCCGTTCGCCGCACTGGTGCCGCACGTCGGGGCGCTGCGCCGCGGGCAGGCGCGCCAGCACCTGGGGCAGCGCGATGTTCAGGCTGTGCGCGCCCTGGCTGCCGCCGAGCACCAGCAGGCGGGCCGCGCCGGTGCGACCGGCCAACCGCAGCGCCGGCGGCGCGACCGCCGCGATCTCCGGGCGAACCGGATTGCCGACCGCCTCGCAGGCGCGGCCCGGGAAGCTGCCGGGGAAACCGCAGAGCACGCGCCGCGCGAGCCGCGCCAGCACGCGGTTGGTCAGGCCGGGGGCACGGTTCTGTTCGTGCACCAGCAGCGGCCGGCGCAGCAGCCAGGCGACCAGGCCGCCCGGGCCGGCGGCGAAACCGCCGAAGCTCAGCACCGCGCGCGGACGCAGCCGGCGCAGCACGGCCAGCGCCTGCCACAGCGCGCGGACGAGCAGGAACGGCGCCTTCAGCAGCGCCAGGGTGCCCTTGCCGCGCAGGCCGCGCACGCTGATGGTCTCGATCGTGATGCCGGCGGGCGGCACCAGCCGCGTTTCCATGCCGCCGTCCGATCCCAGCCAGACCACCGGCACGTCGCGCGCGCGCAGCGCCTGCGCCACCGCCAGGCCCGGGAAGATGTGGCCGCCGGTGCCGCCGGCGAGGATCAGCACGGGGCCGGTCATGCCACGGCTCCGATCTTGGGTTCGATGCGGTGGCGCGAACCCCGCGGCCCCACCGCCGGCGCCATGGCCGCCGGCGACTGCACCGGCGGCGACGCATCCAGCGCCATGGCCTCGTCGGAGGGCGCCCCGCCTTCGCCGCGGATGCGCGCCACCTGGCGTTCGGCGCGGTCGAGTTCGTAGCTGACGCGCAGCAGCAGGCCGATCGCCACGCAGGTCATCAGCACGCTGGAACCGCCAGACGAGATCAGCGGCAGGGTCAAACCCTTGGTCGGCAGGATGCCCAGGTTCACGCCGATCGAGACGAAGGACTGCAGGCTGATCCAGAACCCGACGCCGAAGGCGCAGAAGCCGGCGAAATGCCGGCGCATCTCCACCGCACGCATGCCGATGTGGAAGGTGCGGGCGCCGAGCGCCACGAACAGGGCGATGATCATCACCGAGCCGGCGAAACCCAGCTCTTCGGCGGTGACCGAGAAGATGAAGTCGGTATGCGCCTCGGGCAGGTAGTAGAGCTTCTGCACGCTGCCGCCCAGGCCGACCCCGAACCACTCACCGCGGCCGATCGCGATCAGCGCCTGGGTGAGCTGGAAGCCGTCGTCGAAAGGATCGGCCCAGGGATCGAGGAAGGACTTCAAGCGCGCCACGCGGTAGGGCGCGGCCACCGCCACCGCCGCCAGCGCCGGCAGCGCCAGGCAGGCCATCAGCGCCAGGTGCTGGATGCGCGCGCCGCCCAGCCAGACCATGCCGCCGGTGATGGCCAGGATCAGCGCCGCCGAACCGAAGTCCGGCTGCAGAAGCAGGATGGCGGTGATCGCGCCGGCCACGCCCAAGGGCTTGAGCAGGGTGCGCCAGCGGTTGCCGATCTCGTCGCGGTAGCGCACCAGGTAGCTGGCCAGCCAGATGATCAGCAGCACCTTCACCGCTTCCACCGCCTGGAAGTTCGACACCCCCAGGTTGATCCAGCGCTGCGCGCCGTTGACGGTATGGCCGATGCCGGGCAGGAACACCGCCAGCAGCAGCAGGAAGCAGCCCAGCAGCAGCCACTGGCTGTACTTCTCAACCAGCTTGAGCTCGACCTGCATCATGGCCCAGGCCAGGGCCAGGCCCAGTCCCAGGAACACCACGTGGCGGGTGAGGAAATAGAACGGCCCGACGTCCAGGCCCTCCGAGATCGCGATCGAGCTGGAGGCGACCATCACCACGCCGATGCTGGCCAGCGCCAGCGACAGGCCCAGCAGCCACGGGTCGTAGCGCCCGGTGAGGGCGTCGAGCTTGGTGGCCTGGCTGGCGCGGTCGGCGGGAATCATCTCAGCGCACCTTCAGGGTGGCCAGACCGACGAGCACGAGCATCACCGAGATGATCCAGAAACGCACGATCACGCGCGGCTCGGGCCAGCCCTTGAGCTCGAAGTGGTGGTGGATCGGCGCCATGCGGAACACGCGCCGGCCGGTGAGCTTGAAGCTGGCGACCTGGATCATCACCGACAGCGTCTCGATGACGAAGATGCCGCCCATCAGCACCAGGATGGCTTCCTGGCGCACGATCACCGCGATGGTGCCCAGCACCGCGCCCAGGGCCAGGGCGCCGATGTCGCCCATGAACACCATCGCCGGGTAGGTGTTGAACCAGAGGAAGC
>CBFGOZ010000123.1:0-7614 GCA_965650505.1 uncultured Arenimonas sp. | reverse complement strand
GAAGCTGATCAGCGGGATGCGCCTGTCGTCGACGAAGCTCGAGGCCAGCTCGGTGCCGGCGTCGTTGAACAGGAAGAAGATGTCCGGGAAACCGCCGGCCTGCAGGGCTTCGTTGCAGATCTTCATCGAGGCGATCGCCGACAGCGGGGTCTTGGGCGAGGGCTTCCAGATGCAGATATCGCCGCAGACGCCGGCCAGGAACGAGTTCCAGGCCCAGACCGCGACCGGGAAGTTGAACGCGCTGATGATGCCGACGATGCCCAGCGGCTGGTACTGCTCGTACATGCGGTGGCCCGGGCGCTCGGAGTGCATGGTCAGGCCGTAGAGCTGGCGCGACAGGCCGACGGCGAATTCGCCGATGTCGATCATCTCCTGCACCTCGCCGTCGCCTTCGGGCTTGGACTTGCCCATCTCCAGCGCGACCAGCGAACCGAGCGCGTCCTTGTGCTTGCGCAGCGCGTCGGCGCACAGGCGGATGGCTTCGCCGCGCTTGGGCGCCGGGGTGGTGCGCCAGACCTTGAAGGCGGCCTGGGCGCGCTCGAGGATCAGGTCGTAGTCGGCCTGCGAGGACGCGTAGACCTTGCCCAGCACCTCGCCATTGCTCGGGTTGACCGGTTCGATGACGCCGGCGTCGCGGGTCTTGGACCACTCGCCGTGGCCGAGATAGGTGCCGGATTCCTGGCCGGTCAGGCCAAGCGCGGAGAGGACGGGATGGGACATGGAAGGCTCCGAACGGGTGGCCGCAAGCGGCCGAAAGAAGAATGGCGGCCCCGATACGATTCGAACGTACGACCTTCCCCTTAGGAGGGGGACGCTCTATCCAGCTGAGCTACGGGGCCAGGCCGGCGGATTATCGCAGAAACCCCCGGCCCCGGCCCCTACCAGGCCCGGAGCAGGGACCGCAGGGCGTCCTCGTCCGGGGCCAGCGGCTCCGCCGCGCAAGGGCGCTCGAGCATCCTCGCCAGCGCGGGGGGCACCGGCACGGGCGCGCCGACCAGCGGCTCCACCACCTCCGGGAACTTGGCCGGATGGGCGGTGGCGACCACGCACCAGTCACCGGTTTCGCCGCGGGCGCGCAGCCGCGCCAGCACCTGGGCCGCGGTCGCGGTGTGCGGGCAGATCACGTCGCCGGTCGCGGCCAGCGCGGCGCGGACGGTTGCCTCGATCGCCGGGTCGGCCACCGATTCGGCGCGCAGGGCGCCGCGCAGTCCGGCTTCATCCGGGAACAGCCAGTCCAGCCGTTCGAAGTTGCTGGGTGCTCCGACGTCCATGGCGTTGGCGAGGGTCGGAAGACTGGGTCGCGGCCGGTATTCGCCGCCGGCGAAGAACTCCGGCAGCACCTGGTTGGCATTGCACGCCAGCACGATGCCGGCCACCGGCAGGCCAATCTGGCGCACGAGCACGCAGGCCAGGGCATTGCCGAGGTTGCCGGTGGGCACCACGAAACCCAGGGGGCGGCCCTGCGCACGCCAGTGCGCCAGGCTGGCCTGGGCGTAATAGGCCATCTGCGGCAGCAGGCGGCCCAGGCTGATGCTGTTGGCCGAACTCAGCGGCACGTCGGCCCGCAGCGTCGCGTCGGCGAGCGTGCATTTCGCCAGCCGCTGGCAGTCGTCGAAACTGCCCGCGACACGCAGCGCGCGCACGTTGTCGCCGAAACTCCCCAGCTGGTGCGCCTGGCGCGGCGATACCCGGCCGTCGGGATAGAGCACCAGCACGCGGAAGCCCGCGCGGCGGTGGAAGGCCGCGGCCACCGCCGCGCCGGTGTCGCCCGAGGTGGCGACCACGATGGTCAGGGGTCGCGGCCCGGCCGGCAGCGCCGAGAGGCCGGCCGCCAGGAAGCCGGCGCCGTAGTCCTTGAAGGCCGCGGTCGGGCCATGGAACAGCTCGAGGAGGAAGTCGCGCCCGCTGCCGAAGGGCCGCAGCGGCGGTTCCACCGCGAAGGCCTCGCGGCAGATGGCCGGCAGCCGGTCCGCGAGAGGGTCGCCGGCGAAAAAATCCCGCAGCAGGCGTTCGGCGATCTGCGGCAGGCGATCCAGGCCGTCGAAATCCCCCGGCCCAAGCCGGGGCAGCGCGTCGGGCATGTACAGGCCGCCGTCCGGCGCCAGGCCGGCGGCCATCGCCTCGCTGGCGCCCACCGGCGGCGCCCGCCCGCGCGTGCTGACCATCTTCATTCGATCACCCGCGCGGCCGGGCCGGCGACCGGCGAAAGATGCACGTCGCTGCCCAGGCCGGCGTCCGCGAACGCGGCCGCCATCGCGCCGCCGGCGATTTCCGCGGCCTCGGGCCCTTCGAACCAAGCGAACACGCTGGGCCCGGCGCCGGAGATGCTGGCGCCCATCGCGCCGGCTTCCAGCGCCGCCTGCTTGACGGCCGCGAAGCCCGGGATCAGGCGCGCGCGCCGCGGCTCGACCAGGGTGTCGCGCAGCCCGTCGCGAACCAGGCCGGCGTCGCCGCGTTCGCAGCCGAGCAGCAGCTGGGCCAGCGACGCGCTCTGCGCGACGAATTCGTGCAGCGCGTAGTGGCCCGACAGCGCCGCGCGCGCCTCGCGGGTTTCCAGCACGAAGTGCGGATGCACCACCACGCAGGTCCAGTGCGCGGGCACCGGCACCGCGATCAGACGATCTGCGGTAGTCAGGGCCAGTCCGCCAGTCAGCATCGGCCCGACGTTGTCGCCGTGGCGGCCGCCGCTGGCCACGGCTTCGCCGGTCAGCGCATACGCGTACAGCGCCTCATTCGACAGCGGTGTTTCCAGCAGCGCGTTGGCGGCGACCAGGGCGGCCACGCAGGACGCGGCCGAACCGCCCAGGCCCGATCCCAGCGGGATGCCCTTGTCCAGTTCGAGCGCGAAACCGAAGTCCAGGCCGAGGCCTTCGCGCAGCGCGAGCAGGGCCGCGCCGGCGGTGTTCTTCGGCGCGTCCATCGGAAGCCCGTCGACGACGCCGCGGATGGCGTCGATGCGCACGATGGGGGCGGCGATGCGCCGCACCGTGGCCTGGTCGCCGGGTCCCGCCAGGCTGTGGCCCAGGATGTCGAAGCCGACGCCGACGTTGCCGACCGACGCAGGCGCGAAGGCGCGGGCGATGTCGCGGCTCACAGGCGCGCCCCGAGCGCGGCCGCCAGCCGCAGCAGGTCGGAGAACACGCCGGCGGCGGTGACCTCGGGTCCCGCGCCCGGGCCCTGAACGATCAGCGGATTGTCGCGGTAACGCCGGGTGGTGAACTGCACGATGTTGTCCGTCAGGCGGAGGTGGGCGAAGGCGTGGTCGGCGGGCAGCGCCACCAGGGCGACCCGCGCCCCGCCATCCTGCCCGAGCCGCGCGACGTAACGAAGCACCTGGCCGCGCGCCCGGGCCTGTTCGAAGCGCGCCGACATCGGCGCGTCGAGCTGTTCCAGCGCCGCCAGGAAGTCCTCGCGCGGGCCGCCGCGCATCGCCTCCGGCACCAGGCTTTCAACCTGCACCTCGTCCAGCGACAGCGCGCGGCCTGCCTCGCGCGCCAGGATCACCAGTTTGCGGGCGACGTCGGTGCCCGACAGGTCGTCGCGCGGGTCGGGTTCGGTGTAGCCCAGCGCCAGCGCCTCGCGCACCAGGGCCGAGAACGGCTGGCGGCCGTCGTAGCGGTTGAACAGCCAGGCCAGGGTGCCCGACAGAATGCCTTCCACCGCGACCAGTTCGTCGCCGGTGTCGAGCAGGTCGCGCAGGGTCTGGATCACCGGCAGGCCGGCGCCGACGGTGGCCTCGTACCGCAGGCGGGCGCCGCCGGCCAGCCGCGCCGATTCGATCGCCTGCCGTCGCGGCCAGTCGCCGGCGACGGCGTGTTTGTTCGGGGTGATCACGTGGATGCCGGCCGCCAGCCAGCCGGCGTAGCGGTCGGCGACCGCGTCGCTGGCGCTGCAGTCCACGATCACCGCATGCGGCAGGTGGGCGCCGAGCAGGTGCGGCGCCAGCGCGTCGAGATCGCCGGGGGTGGCGGCCTCCAGATGGGCGCGCCAGTCGCCCTGGGCGCCGTGTTCGCCCAGCCACACCCTTCGGCTGTCGGCCAGCGCGCGCAGCCGCAGGTCCAGGCCGGCGTCCCGGCGCAGCCGCGGCAGCGCGGCCTGCAGCTGGTCGAGCAGGGCGGCGCCGACCTTGCCCGGGCCGATCACCGCCAGCGCCACCGTCTGCGCCGACAGCCAGAACGCGGCGTGCGCGGCGCGCAGGGCGCGGGTGGCGTCCTCCGAAGCGACGGCGACCGAGATGTTGCGTTCGGACGCGCCCTGGGCGATGGCGCGCACGTTCACCCGCGCCCGCGCCAGCGCGCCGAACAGGCGCGCCGCCACGCCGGGTTTGCCGGCCATGCCGTCGCCCACCGCGGCCAGCACGCTGATGCCGTCGACCTGCTGCACGCCCTGCACCTGGCCGGCGCCGATCTCGCGCTCGAAGGCCCGGGCCAGGGCGGCGCCGGCGGTGGCCGACTCGACATCGCGGACGACGCAGCAGATCGAATGTTCAGACGAGCCCTGCGAGATCATCACCACCGAGATGCGCGCCGCGTGCAGGGCCGCGAACACGCGTTCGGCGGTGCCCGGCACGCCGATCAGGCCGGCGCCCTCCAGACTGACCAGGGACAGTCCGGAATTCAGCGTCAGGCCTTTCACCGGTCCGCCGCCGCCGCCCGCGGCGTCGATGCGGGTGCCCGGGTGTTCCGGGCGGAAGCTGTTGCGGATCAGCACGGGCAGGCCCCGGGCGATCGCCGGGGTCATGGTCTGCGGGTGGATCACCTTGGCGCCGAAATAGGCCAGCTCGCAGGCCTCGCGGTAGCTCAGGGCGGGCAGCGACACCGCTTCCGGCACCAGGCGCGGATCGGCCGAGAGCACGCCGTCCACGTCGGTCCAGATGTGCAGTTCATCGGCGTCGAAAAGGGCGGCGAAGATGGCGCCGGAATAGTCGCTGCCGTTGCGGCCCAGCACGGTCGGCAGGCCGTCCTCGCCCGCCGCGACGAAGCCCGTGGCGACCACCCGCGCCTGCGGATGCTCCGACCGCCACCACGCGAGCTTCGCCGCCGACCGGGTCCAGTCCACCGCCACGCCGAGTTCGCCCGGGCGCACCACCAGCACCTCGCGCGCGTCGAGCAGCGCGTGCTCGGCGCCGCGCGTTGCCAGGTGCGACTGCAGCAGACGCGCACTCCAGACTTCGCCCAGGCCCTGGATGCGTTCGGATGCCGCCTGGCCCGGCCTGCCGAGCACGGCCACCGCCTGCAGCAGGCCGGCCAGCTCGTCGAAGGCCGCCTGCAGCCAGGCCTGCAGCGAGTCGCCAAGTTCGCGGTCGCCGACCAGGTCGCGGGCGGTGTCGGCATGGCGCTGGTGCAGTGCCTGCCAGGCCGGCCGCCACTCGCGGCCGAGGGCCGCCGATTCGGTCAGCGCGATCAGGGCGTTGGTGACGCCCTGCATGGCGGAAACGACGGCTACCTGGCCCGGCTCGTCCGCGGCCAGCAGCAGGCCGGCGACGTGGCGGATGCGGCCGGCGTCGGCCAGCGAACTGCCGCCGAACTTGTGCGCACGGGTGCGCAGGCCGGCGGCAGGCGAGGGTCGGGCTTCGGACAGGGACGCGTTCATGCAACCTCCGGAGGAGGCCGCGCAGGTCGTCAGGGGAGGGGTGTCGCCGTGGTCCCGCCCTCTGTCGAGGTGCGGGGCCGTGAGTGGAAAGACTTATCCAGGCAGGACCGACCGCACCACCGCGAGGGTAGTGGAGGTGGTAATGGTCGTGGTGGTGGACGGCCGGGACATGGCCCGACTGTGCTGGCGCCGCGGCGGGGCTGTCAAGCGCCGGCCACCGGCTCGGTCCAGCCGGCGCCGTCGGTCACGACCCGGAACCGGTGCGCGCCGTAGTAGAAGGTCAGCCGGTAGCGGCCGGCGTCGGCGCCGGTGCCCCGTTCGCAGAGGCTGCGGATCCGGCCCGCGCGCATCAGTTCGCGGAAGCGCGCCGGCTCCAGCCCGAGTCCGGCCGCGACCAGTCCGGCATCGATCTCGATGCCGTCGGTGCCGGCATCGGCAGTCAGTGGCGTACAGCCGCGCAGTTCGGACATCGGCATCTCCGGGCGGGTCTCCAGCGTGCCGGCGCGGACCGGTGTCCGCCTTGACCTGGGTCAGCCCGCGGCAGGGTGCGCGCGGCTAAGGTAGGGCTATGGAACCGCTTCTTTCCCTCGATGCCGCCGCGCTGGCGCGACTGGTCGACCGCTTCTATGCCAAGGTCCGCCGCGACCCCGGCCTGGGGCCGGTGTTCAATGCCGCGGTGCATGACTGGGACGAACACCAGCAGCGCCTGGTGGCCTTCTGGGCCTCGGTGGCCCTGCGTGCCGGCAGCTACCGCGGCAATCCGATGGCCGTGCACCGCGCGCTGGCCGGCGTGGATGCCGGACATTTCGGGACCTGGCTGGCGCTGTGGCGCGAAACCGCGCACGAGCTGCTGGAACCCGCGGCCGCCGCCACCCTGGTCGGGCATGCCGAGCGCATCGGCGCCAGCCTGCGGCTGGGCATGGGCCTGGGCGACGGCCGCGCCCGCCCGCTGGGGCTGCCGCTCCGGGATGCGCCGGACTGAACCGGCGCCGGAAAAAAAAGGCCGGACACGGGGTCCGGCCTTTCTGGAATCGTGGTGGAGAGGATGGGGATCGAACCCACGACCTCGTCATTGCGAACGACGCGCTCTCCCAGCTGAGCTACCCCCCCACGGAAGGTCCGCGAATTATAGAGAGGCCGACGGGCTATGGCTAGCCGTCCGCTTCAGTTCGCCGGAATCAGCGGCGAAAGCGCCGGTTCCAGCAGTTCGCGGCGCCAGCCGTTCACGGCCTCGGGCCAGCCGCGGCCCTCGAGCAGGGCCTCGAGATGCTTGCGGGCGCAGAGCAGGCCCTCGGGCAGGCCATGGGCCTGGGCCACGGCGATCACGGCCTCCTGCATGGCCTTCAGGGTCTGCTTGTCGTAGGCCTCGGGCCTGAGCAGGGGCAGGGCCAGTTCGTCCTCGGCCAGCGGTGCGCTCAACCGTTCCCAGAGGTCGCCGCGGGCCTTGCGCGGGGCCTTCGGATGGCGGTCGAGCAGGGCGTTGAACTCGGCGGGATCCCGCGGCGGACGGCGGGCCAGGGCCACGGCCAGCTCGTTGTCGATGATCCAGCTCTTGGGCTTGTCGCTGCGGCGGGCCTCGACGTCGCGCCAGCGCAGCAGGCGGCACAGGCGCGCTTGGCCCTCGGCGTCGAGCGACTGCGCGCTGCGCACGCCCAGGTGCGGCCAGGGTTCGTCACCGTCGTTGGCGGCGTTGCGCAGGGCGCGCTCGGCGTCGGCCTGGCGCCAGCCGTGGCGGCCGAGCTCGGTCAGCTTCGCGTCGAGCAGTTCGTGCACCGCGTGCAGGTGGCGCACGTCGTCGGCGGCGTATTCACGCTGGGACTCGCTGAGCGGCCGGCGCAGCCAGTCGGAGCGGGTCTCGCCCTTGGCCAGCTGCACGCCGGTGACCTGCTCGACCAGCTTCTGGTAACCCAGGCCGGCGCCGAGGCCGGTCAGCGCGGCCGCCACCTGGGTATCGAACAGCGGCGCCGGCAGGGCGCCGCAGCCGCGCTGCAGGGCCTGCAGGTCCTCGCTGGCGCTGTGCAT
>CBFGOZ010000122.1:0-7651 GCA_965650505.1 uncultured Arenimonas sp. | reverse complement strand
CGCCTTCGTGCGCCAGGGCATCCCGGCGGTCTACCTGGACGCCGGCATCAAGGCGAAAAACCCCGACGTGGACGCGCTGGCCCTGTACGAGGACTTCCTGACCGGCCACTACCACCAGCCCAGCGATGAAACCGACCTGTCCATCCACTACCCCAGCGCAGCGGTGCTGGCGCGGCTCAATGCCGCCATCGGCCGCCGCGTCGGCGACGCGGACGAGCGGCCGCGCTGGAAGGACGGCGATTTCTTCGGGCAGACCTTCGGCGGGCAGGCGGCGCCCTAGCCGGCCAGGTGCCCGAGCGGCAGCGCCCGCGCCTGCTTGACGGTGCGCAGCACGAAGCTGGAGTTCACGTCGGCGACACCGCTGGCGTTGAGCAGGTGGTCGAGCAGGAAGCGCGAGAAATGCGCCAGGTCCTGCACCACGACATGCAGCAGGTAGTCCATGTCGCCGGTGAGGGCGTGGCAGGCGACCACCTCGTCCCAGGCGTTGATGCGGTCGGTGAACTCGGCGATCGCGGCGGCATCGTGGCGCGCCAGCTGCACGCGCACGAAGGCCTGCAGGCCCAGGCCGACCCGGGCCGGGTCGATCAGGCCGGCATAACCCGACAGCACGCCGGCCTGCTCCAGCCGCTGCACCCGGCGCAGGCAGGCCGAGGCCGACAGGCTGACCCGCTCGGCCAGCTCGGCATTGCTGATGCGGCCCTCGCGCTGGAGGATGCCGAGCAGGGCCAGGTCGGTGCGATCAAGGCTGGGAGCGTCCATTCGTGTCTTGCCATGGCGAGAAGGCGCAACAATATTGCGCCAAAGCCGCTTGGTCGCACAACAACGCAAGCCTCTTGCGCCGACCCGGCGCTAGACTGGCGACGAACCCCGGAGCCTGCCCGCCATGACCCAGCCCCAGCGCGTCGAACACCAGCTCACCGACAAGGGCTACGTGCCGGTCTACACCACGGCCGTGGTCGAGCAGCCCTGGGCCAGCTACACGGCGGTGGACCACGAGGTCTGGGCCACGCTGTTCGAGCGCCAGCAGAAGGTCCTGGTCGGCCGGGCCAGCGACGAATTCCTGCGCCAGCAGCGCGCCATGGGCATGTCGCCCGACCGCATCCCGAAGTTCGACGAGCTCAACCCGCTGCTGCGCAAGGCCACCGGCTGGGAGCTGATCGGCGTCGAGGGCCTGCTGCCGGAGCTGAGCTTCTTCGAACACCTGGCCAACCGGCGGTTCCCGGTCACCTGGTGGATCCGCAAGCCAGAGCAGCTCGACTACCTGGCCGAACCCGACCTGTTCCACGACCTGTTCGGCCACGTGCCGCTGCTGATGAACCCGGTGTTCGCCGACTACATGCAGGCCTACGGCCGCGGCGGCGTGAAGGCGCACGCCATCGGCCCGGAGGCCCTGGTGAACCTGACGCGGCTGTACTGGTACACGGTGGAGTTCGGGCTGATCAAACAGGCCGACGGGCTGCGCATCTACGGCAGCGGCATCGTCTCGTCGAAGTCCGAATCCATCCATTGCCTGGAAAGCGCCGCACCCAACCGCATCGGCTTCGACCTCGAGCGCATCATGCGCACGCGCTACCGCATCGACACCTTCCAGAAGACCTATTTCGTCATCGACAGCTACGAGCAGCTGATGGAGGCGACGCGGCCGGACTTCACGCCGATCTACGCGCGCCTGGCCGCGCAGGACAGTTTCCCGGCCGGTTCGGTCCAGCCCGGCGACACCGTGTTCAACCGCGGCACCGGCGAAGGCTGGCTCGACGGCGGCGACGTCTAGCGGCCCGCCAGGGTCCACCACTCCAGGTCGGCGGGCAGGCGGCCGCTGCGGTAGCGCAGGGTGGCCATGTCGGCGGTCTGTTCGCTGGTCACCAGGTTCCATCCGGGCCTGAGATCGAGCTCCCAGCGGTTCTTCACCTCGGCGCCGAAGGCGTTGAGGCTGTGGGCATCGCCCTGCACGCGGCCGGCACGGTCGGCGTAGACCAGCACCACCATGGCCTGGCCGGGCAGCGCGATCCGCCCCATGCGGGCGTTGGCGGCGAACAGGTCGCCGTGCTCCGACTCGTTTCCATAGACCACGCCGTAGCGGGCGGCATTCATCTCCAGCGGCGCCACGTCCAGGCCCGACCAGCCGTCACCGGCATGCAGACCGTGCACCGCGGATTCGGGCTGCGACGGCCAGCGCGCCACGCGCTCGCGCAGGGCGTCGCTGCCGGGGCCGGCAGCGATGCCCTTCGCCAGCTGCTGCATGGTCACCGGCAGGCGCGGCAGCGTCAGCTGCGCCGGCAGCTCGAAGCGGAACCGCCCGCCCTTCTCGATGCGGCCGATCGCCTGCACGGTGTGCCCGCCCTGCACCAGGTACAGTTCGGCGCCCTCGCCGGCGTAGTCATGGGCCAGCCCGGCGAACACGCGTCCGCCCTGGGTCGGCGCGGCGAAGGCCTGGGCCGGCGTGCGTCCGAACCACCACAGCCCCCCCACCAGCGCGACCAAGCCCAGCGCAAGCACCAGCGAGACCGCGCGGCGCGAACGTGCCGCCGCCCTCCGCGCCGCCTCGCGCTCCGCGCTCCGCCGCGCCTGCGCGGCCGGATCGTAGTTGGCGAAGACCAGGCCGCAGGCGGCGCAGGCTGCCGACGCGTCGGGCCGGGCGGCACCGCATTTGGGACACGTCATCTTCACTCCGGATCGTGGGCTGGCGCGGAAAGTGTGGCGGCCTCCCGCGCGTCTGCCTAGCCCGCCACCGGCTGTCGCCGGCCCTGCGGCGCCGGGCGCTTGGGCAGGTACTTGCGCGTCAGCCAGGCACCGGAGAGGAAAGCCACGACCAGCGGACCCAGCCAGGCCAGGTTCTGCAGGGTCGGGCCGGCCAGCATCGGCAGCACCTTGGGCAGGCCGATGCTGAGGAAGGCGATGTGGGTGGCGACGCCGTTGCCCAGCATCGCGGTCAGGTGCTCGCGCAGCCACCAGCGCGGATCTTCCGGCGGCTGGCGCAGGAAGCGCTTCATCTGCAGGAAGGCGAACAGGCCGAGGCCGCTGAAGGCCAGGATGATCAACTGCATCTGCTGGGCGACGAACAGGCCCACCGCGGCGATCGCCAGCGCGCTGGCCAGGTTGGCCCACATCAGCCCGCGGTAGACCGGGCCGGTGTAGCGCTTCCAGTCGCGCTTGTCGCGCACGGCGCGCCAGCTGGTCCACATCGAGCTGGTGACGAGGACCAACAGGTAGTACAGGAAGGCGCCGCCGACCGGGAACTGCTGCAGCACCCGCCAGGCCAGCGGCACCGCGGCCACCAGCAGGCCGGCCATGGCCAGCAGGTAGACCTTGCCGGCGGCGCGGTGCACCGGGCTGCCCTTGCGGCTGAGGCCGGCGATCCAGAAGGTGATCAGGGCCAGCGTGCCGAGTCCGGCGTGGATGAAGAAGGTCAGGGCGTACAGGCGGTTCATGGCGGTCCTCCGGTGTGGCGCCAGTGTTCCGCCGGGCCGCGCGGCGATCAGGTGCCGGCGGTCATCGGGGCGTGGTGCCGGAAGTCACTTTCTGCATCGCGGGCCTTGAGCGGCGCGGCGGCCGGGGCCAAGCTGGCGCCATGAACGAACGCCTGAAGGTGCTGGTGTCGCCGCTGAACTTCGCCGCCTACATCGCCTGGGCGGCGATCGGCTGGGAGCTGCTGTTCGCGCGCTGGACGCCACCGGCCTGGCTGGACGAACCGACGGCGACGGGCACGCTGGCGGCGATGCACCTGGGTTTCCTGGCGCTGTTCCTGGCCGTGACCAGCGGCCCGCCGGAATCGCGCCCACTGCAGCGCCTGCTGCTGGTGGGGCAGCTGGGCCTGGCTTTCGGGCTGATGCTGCTGGCGCGCAACTCCACGCTGCCGATCCTGCTGATCCTGTGCGTGATCCAGATGGTGCACCTGTGGGCGCCGCGCCAGGCGGCGCTGATCGTGGTGGCGGTGAACCTGATGATGTACGTCGTCTACCGCGAGGTCTGGCAGCTGCAGTCGCCGCTTCTTTCGACCGTGATGAACGCGAGCTTCCAGTGTTTCGCCGCGCTCACCGCCTGGTTCGCCTTCCGCGCCGAACAGACCCGCGACGAGCTGGCGGCGGCCAATGCCGACCTGCTGGCCACGCGCTCGCTGCTGGCCGAAACCGCGCGCGACTCCGAGCGCCTGCGGCTGTCGCGCGAACTGCACGACGTGGCCGGGCACAAGCTCACCGCGCTCAAGCTCAACCTGGCGGCGCTGGCGCGCGACCCGCGTTTTTCCGCCGACACCCAGGTGCAGCTGTGCGCGCGCCTGGCCGACGAGCTGCTGGCCGACATCCGCGGCGTGGTGATGCAGATGCGCCGCGACGAAGGCCTGGACCTGGCCGATGCACTGCAGGCCCTGGGCGCGCCGTTCGAGCGCCCGCGCATGCACCTGCAGATCGAACCGCAGGCGCGCGTGGCCTCGGTGGCGCAGGCCGAGGCGGTGCTGCGCGCGGTGCAGGAAGGCCTGACCAATGCCGTGCGCCATTCCCAGGCCCACAACCTGTGGGTGGTGCTGCGCCGCGACGGCGACGCCCTGCGCCTGGACATCCGCGACGACGGCCGCGGCAGCGGCGAACTCTGCGCCGGCAACGGGCTGCGCGGCATGCGCGAGCGGCTGGAGGGCGTGGGCGGCGGCCTGGACGTGTCGCGCACCGACACCGGCGGCGTGCACCTCCAGGCCTGGCTGCCGGTGGCGGCATGAGCACGCTGAGGATCGCCCTGGCCGACGACCAGGCCCTGGTGCGCAGCGGCCTGAAGGCCCTGCTGGGCGGCTTTCCGTCGCTTCAGGTCGCGGTGGAGGCCGGCGATGGCCAGGCCCTGATCGATGCGCTGGCGGATTCGCCGGTGGACGTGATCCTGTCCGACATCCGCATGCCGGGGCTGGATGGCTTCGGCCTGGTGCGGGCGCTGCGCGAACGCGGCGACGCCACGCCGGTGGTGCTGCTGACCACCTTCGACGACGAGGCGCTGCCGCTGCGCGCGGCCGAGGCCGGCGCCCAGGGTTTCCTGCTCAAGGACGCCTCGCCCGAGGACCTGTTCGAGGCCATCACCCGGGTCGCCGCCGGCGAGACCCTGCTGGCGCCGGTGCCGACCGACCCGGTGCGCGCGCGGTTCGCCTACCGCGACCAGGCCGCGCCCACCGACACCTTCAGCGAGCGGGAGGTGTCGATCCTGCGCCTGCTCGCCGGCGGCTATTCGAACAAGGAGATCGCGCGCGCGGTGTTCCTGTCCGAGGGCACGGTGAAGAACTACGTCTCCGAGATCCTGGACAAGCTCGGCACGCGCGACCGGACGCGCGCCGTGCTCAAGGCCATCACGCTGCGCATCATCTGAGCGCCGGCCTCACTCCAGGGTTTCGCCACGCGGCTCCATCGGCAGCGGCGGCGCCTCCGGCGGGTAGTACCAGTCGTTGATGTCCAGGCCTTCGCGCACCTCGCCGGCGTCCACGGTGAGTTCGAGGAAGTCGTGGTCGTCACAGTCCAGGCCGCTGGTGGCCAGGCATTCGCTGGCCATGCTCAGCAGGCCCGGCGCGCCTTCGGTGCCGGTGTCCTGCGGCCAGGCCAGCAGGATCCAGGTGCCGGGCGGCACGCGCAGTTCGTAGTGCGGCGCGTTGACCGCGGTTTCGCTGCAGTAGCCCAGGCCCATGTCCTCGGTGGCCAGGGCGCAGACGCGCATGGCCGGCAGTT
Source organism: uncultured Arenimonas sp. (assembly GCA_965650505.1). Classification (GTDB taxonomy): domain Bacteria; phylum Pseudomonadota; class Gammaproteobacteria; order Xanthomonadales; family Xanthomonadaceae; genus Arenimonas. The sequence goes on along the minus strand of CBFGOZ010000122.1, from coordinate 1,958 downwards.
CTTCGCTGGGATAGCTGACGCGGCCGCGCAGGGTGGCGGCGGTCGGCGGCGCGGCGGCGGTTTCCGCGGCGGCCGGTTCCGCGCCGGCGGGCGCGGCGTCGGCGGCGGGCGCGGGCGCCGTTGCGACGGTGTCGGCTGCCGCGGCCGGCGCTTCGACGGGGGCCTCGGCCGGGCGGCAGGCGGCGAGGGCGAACAGCAGTACGATCGCGACGCGCATGGTGGCTCTCCTTCAGGTGAACAGCAGGACCGCGAGCACCGCGGCGACCGCGGCGCCGAGCCCGGCGCAGACGCGCAGGCCGTAGCCCCGTCCGCCGCTGGTCCAGGCCACGGCGGTCTTGGCGACCCAGCTCGCGGCCAGCAGGCCGAGCAGGGTCCAGCGGGCATCGTCGGCGGTCAGCACGCCGCCGGTGAACAGGTTGCCGACCGTGGCGACGGCCGCGTGCAGTTCGGCCAGCGCCGCCAGGACCGCGGCGGTGATCGCGCCGCGCGGGCCGAGCCAGGCGTTGAGCGCCGCCGACAGGAACAGCACGGCGGTGATGATGGCCGCGAACGCCAGGGCATGGGTGAAGCGGAACATGCGCGACTGCGCGGTCGGCGATGGCACTTCGCCGTCCTCGCTGCGGTGCAGGCCCGACAGGCCGCCCGCAAGCATCACGGTGGCCGCGGCGGCGAGCTCCGGCCACAGCACCGGCAGCAGTTCAGGCGCGACGGCCAGCAGGATCGGCACGAACAGGCTCAGCGACGCCAGGTTGGCCAGCATCGCCGCACCGACCGCCGAAGACAGCAGCGCGGGTGTTTCCCGCACCCGCTGGCCGAAGCCGGCGATCGCCGCGGTGGACGACACATAGCCAGCGAAAAAACCCGCCACCGCCAGGCCCCAGCGGTTGCCGGTGGCGCGCAGGGCGACGTGGCCGAGCGCGCTGATCGCCATCACCAGCACGACCAGCTTCCACAGCGTGGCGGGATTGAACACGTCGTAGGGGCCGAGGGTGCGGTCGGGCAGCAGGGGCAGGATGACCAGGGCAGAGGCGAGCAGGATCAGGCCGTCCTGCAGTTCGTGTTCGCTGACCAGCTCGCGCGTGAGCCGGTGCAGCGGCGCCTTGGCGTAAAGCAGCACGGCCACCAGCACGCCCAGACCGCTGGCCAGTCCGGGCGCCCGCAGGGCCAGGCCGCCGAGCAGGGCGGTGAGCACCAGGGCGACTTCGCCGGTCAGGCCGGGGTCCTGGTCGCGGCTCTGGCGGTAACTCAGCGCGGCGAAGCCGCCGACCAGCAGCAGCGCCGCCACGAACACCGCCGGCCCCAGCCAGAGCGCGACCACGGCCATCAGCCCGACCAGGGCGTGGGTGCGCAGCCCCGCCACCACCGCGGCTTCCGGCTTGCGCCGCTCCCGTACCGCACCCACCAGCAGGCCCAGGCCCAGGGCGGTGCCCAGCGGCAGCAGCAGGTCGGTGTCGAGGCCAGGCAGGGTCATGCGGGCGGCACCAGCAGGTTCGGGCCACCCCAGATTACCTCCACCCCCGCTTGCACGGGCGGCGTGGGCCCGGACAATGCCCGGGTCCCCTTGCCGCCCGGATCGCCATGAAACCCGCCAAGCCCATTTCGCTCACGCGCTACCTGATCGAGGAACAGCACGCCGGCCGCATCAACGCCGACCTGCGCCTGCTGATCGAAGTGGTGGCCCGCGCCTGCAAGACCATCTCGATGTCGGTGGGCAAGGGCGCGCTGGGCGGGGTGCTGGGCGATGCGGGCACCGGCAACATCCAGGGCGAGGCGCAGAAGAAGCTCGACGTCATCGCCAACGACGTGCTGCTGGAAGCCAACGCCTGGGGCGGCCACCTCGCCGGCCTGGCCTCGGAGGAGATGGACCACAGCCAGCCGATCCCCGACGCCTTCCAGCGCGGCAACTACCTGCTGCTGTTCGATCCGCTGGACGGCAGCAGCAACATCGACGTGAACAT
>CBFGOZ010000121.1:0-7676 GCA_965650505.1 uncultured Arenimonas sp. | reverse complement strand
GCAGGTGCGCGAAGGATTCGCGGCGGCCGTTGCCGGTGGGCGCCACGCCCATCAGCCGGGCGTTGAGCGTGTCCTGGATGTAGCCGCGCAGGATGCCGTCCTCGATCAGCGTGGTGCACTGGGTCGGCGTGCCCTCGTCGTCGACGTTGAGCGAGCCGCGGCGCGCCGCCAGCGTGCCGTCGTCGACGATGGTGACGCCCGGCGCCGCGACCCGTTCGCCGATGCGGCCGGCGTACACGGACGTGCCCTTGCGGTTGAAGTCGCCCTCCAGGCCGTGGCCCACCGCCTCGTGCAGCAGCACGCCGGGCCAGCCCGGGCCCAGCACCACCGGCAGCGTGCCGGCGGGCGCGTCCACGGCCTCCAGGTTCACCAGGGCCTGGCGCAGCGCCTCGCGCGCCACCTCGCGCGGCCGGTCGCCGGAAAAGAGTTCCTCGTAGGAATAACGCCCGCCCGCTCCGGCATAACCCTGTTCGCGGCGGCCCCGGTCCTCGACGATCACCTGCACGTTGAAGCGCACCAGCGGGCGCACGTCGCTGGCCAGCACGCCGTCGCTGCGCGCCACCAGCACCGTGTCGACGCCGCCCGCCAGGCTGACGATGACCTGGCGCACGCGCGGATCCTGTTCGCGCAGCCACTGGTCCACGGCGCGCAGCGCGGCGATCTTGCCGTCGGCGTCCATGCCCTCGATCGGGTCCAGCGGCGCGTACAGCGCGCGGCCCGGCACCACGATGCGCTGGCCGCCGCCGTGGCGGGCGCCGCTGCGGCTGATCGCGCGCGCGGCGCCGGCGGATTCGAGCAGCGCCTCGGCCCGGATGTCGTCGGAATAGGCGAAGCCGGTTTTTTCGCCGCTGACCGCGCGCACGCCCACGCCCTGCTCGATCGCATGCGAGCCGTCCTTGACGATGCCGTCCTCCAGGCTCCAGCTTTCGCGGCGGCTGTGCTGGAAATACAGGTCGCCGAAGTCCACGCCCGGGCCCATCAGCCGCGAGAAGGCCGCGTCCAGGCCGTCCAGGCCGAGGCCGCCGGGCGTCAGAAGGCGCGACTGCGCGAGGTGCAGGGTATCGGTCATGGGGTCATCGCAGTGAAATCAGGCTCATAGGGTGACAGATGCGGGCGACCGGGGTCGGCGGCAAGGGCCGGCCGGGCGGCACGCGTCAGCTCCGGTTCCGGCGGCTCAGCCCGGTTCCGGCGATTCCGGGCGGCGGGCGGCGGGCGGCGGCGGTCCCTTCTCCACCACATCCACCTTCGGATCCTTCCAGGGTCCGGTCACCCGGTACACGGTGCGCGCGGCCTCCTTCAGCGGCTTCTGCAGCACCGCCTGCGCCACCGCGCCCACCGCCGCGCCGACCGGGCCGCCGGCCACCAGGCCGATCGCCGGCAGCACGCCACCGGCCTTGGGCAGCACCTCGATGCGCTGGTCGTATTCCTGGCGGCGCAGGTCGGTGGAGCCGCTGACGCGGATCTCGGCGGCGGGCCCGTTGATCTGCAGCAGGTCGGTGCGGGCATAGCCGTCGGCGAACACGAATTCGCCGCTCATGGTGTTGAAGGCGAAACCCTTGTTGAAGAAGTCGCTGAAGTCCAGGCTCAGCCGGCGCGGGATCTCGGCCAGGCTGATCAGGCCGAGCACGCGGCCGCCGCCGCCCGGCTCGACCTCGAGCAAATGGCCTTCGCCGACATCGGCCTTCAGTCGGCCGGTGAAGCGCGACAGCGCGAAGTTGCCCGGCGAACCCGCCCAGCTGCCGTCGAGCCGGCCGCGGGTTTCGCCGTCGTCGATCATGCCGGCCAGGCCGAAGGCGTCGAGCAGTTCGCCCAGGCTGGAGGCGGTGAAGTCGACCTCGAAGCGCGAACGGCTGCTGCCTTCGCCGGCGTGCTGCCAGTCGCCGCTGGCCAGCAGCTCCAGGCTGGGCGAACGGGTGCTGAAGCGCTCGATGCGCAGGCCTTCGGGCACCGGTGCGGCCAGCAGTTCGGCCTTGCCCAGGACCAGGCTGCCCATGCGCAGGTCCTCGACCGCGAAACGCAGCGGCGGCAGCTTGCGCGGATCATCGCTGAGCCCGGCGTCGGCGGCGGCGATCTGCTCCAGCGTCGGCTCCGGCTTCCGCGGCCAGTGCAAGCGGGCGAAATCGCCCTGCACGCCCTGCGACAGTTCGCCGGGAATATCGACCCGGCCGCTGATCGCCGGTCCCTCCAGGCTGACCCGCGTCAGCGCCGCCTCGCGCCGCAGCTGCAGGCGGGTGTCGGCGAAGGGCGAACCCAGCAGGTCCAGCGTGGCCACCTGCAGGTCGACCTCGCGCAGCGCGCCGGCGCCCTCGCCCTTGGCGGCGAAACCGATCCAGCCGGCGGCGTCGAGGGTTCGGCTGGCGCCGCGCACGGCCAGGCCCTGCGCCGGCGGCGTGCCCGGTTCGCCGGGACCGAAGTGGATCAGGCCGGTCATGGCCTCGTCGGCGCCGACGCGGCCGCGCATCTGCATCACTTCGCCCAGGCGCAGCCGCACTTCGCCCGCACCCACCGGCAGCAGCGCCTGCAGGCTCAGCGGCAGCGGGTCGGCGGCATGCTTGGCCAGCGGCGCGGGCAGGCCCACCGCGGTGCCCACCAGGTCGGTGTCGATGACCAGCTGCGCCGGCGGCGCGGGCTGCCCGGGCGGCGCCTGCGGGATGCGCACATCCACGGTCCAGCGGCTGCTGCCCTGCAGCCAGGGTTCGAGCCAGGCCAGCGGCGGATGCCGCGCCAGCAGCGCCTGCGGCGGCAGGTCGCCGACCAGGGTGGCGCGCGCGGCCAGGGCCGGTTCGCCGGTGAAGTCGCCCACGAGCAGGCTGAAGACCGCCGGGCGGCCCTCGAACTCGACCGCGAGATCCTCCGCGGCGAAACCCTGGTCGCTGAAACGCGTGCGGCCGCTGACCTGGTTGAAGTCGATCTTCCAGCGCGGGTCGGAAAGCTGAGCCTTCTCCAGGTCCAGCGTGCCCTCGATGCGCCGGCCGCCCAGGCGGGCCGCCAGCGGCAGGTCCAGGTCCAGCGCCACGGTCGCCGGGCCGCGGATGCGGGCGTTGAGCAGGTGCTCCTCGTAGCGTTCGCGCAGCGGGCTGGCCAGCATCAGCGCCTGCAGCGACTCGCCGTTGGCCGGCGAATCGATGTCCAGCAGCAGGCGCGGGTCCTTGAAGTCGGGAATGCCGCCGGCGACGCGGCGCACCCGGTTGCCCTGGATCATGCCCTCGCCCTCCAGCGCCATGCCCGGGCCGTCGAAGCTGACGTCCAGGTCCAGCGCCTCGGCCGGCGGCCAGGCGGCGTTGAAGGCGACACGCGCCTGGGTCACACGGGCGCGCGCATCGAAGCGGCCCTCGCCTTCGCGGAAGGGCCAGTGGTCGAGGTCGCCGGCCAGCACGGCGCGGCCGTTCTCGACCCGGCCATCCTGCAGCGCGTTGTCGAGCCAGTCGATGGTGGCCGGTGGCATCTTGCCGACCACCCAGAACTTGCGCGATGTGACCACGGCGGACGGGTCCACCGTCGCCGCCAGGTCCACGCGCGGGCGGCTGCCGTCGCCGGGGAAATGCAGTTCGCCGCGCACGCTGGCGCCGAAGTCGGGGCCGCGCACGCGCAGGCCGCCGGCTCCGGCGCTCCACTGGGCGCCGTCGCGCCACCAGCCCAGCGTGCCGTCCAGGCGCAGGTCCAGTGGCTGGCGGAAACGCGGCCAGTCGAACCGCGCCGGGCCGTCGGCCAGCCGCAGCACGCCGCCGTCCTGGTCGAAGGCCGCGTGGCCGCCCAGCCCCTGCAGGCCGGGGCTGTCGCCGTAGGGGCTCCAGCCGACCGCGTCGAAACGCGCCGATCCACGCCAGGCGCCGGTGCGGCCGAGCACCTCGAGCGCGCGCACCTCGCCATCCGGCGCGGCTTCGTGCAGCCAGCGCCGCAGCCCGGGTGGCACCGCCGGGCTCAGCGTGGCCAGTGCGCGCGCCGGCGCCAGGTCCAGGCGCGGCGCCTGCAGCGCGAAGGTGTCGCCGCCGGCCAGCCACAGGCCGTCGAAGCTGCGCGGCTCGCGCCGGCCGGTTTCGTGGAAATGCAGTTCCGGGGCGTGCAGCTGCCAGCCGTTGGCGTCGACCTGCCAGCGCGCCAGCAGGTCGGCGCGTTCGAAGGCGACCGGCGGCGATTCGAGCCGGCCGTCGCCGCGGTCGCGCCAGGGCGCGCGCGCGCCCAGCGCCAGCGGCGCGAATTCGGCGCGACTGCGCACGTCCATCACGCGCTGGGCCTGGATGCGCGCCCACAGGTCGAGGTTGCCGGCACCGGCGACCACCAGGCCGGTGTCGGCCAGCAGCGGCGACCATTCGTCCAGCCGCAGCTTCTTGCCGCCGGCCCAGAGCCGGCCCGACCAGTCGCTGCGCTCCAGGTCGACCACGGCGTGCAGCGGCGTGCCCGCGGGCTCGGCCCAGGCGCGCAGGCCGGCAGTGACGTTCGAGCCGCTGACCCGCAGCCGCAGGTCCACGCGCGCCAGCCGAAGTTCGCGGCGCAGCGACGGCGAATGCACGGTCAGGCGCGCACGCTCCACCTGCAGTTCGCCCAGGGCCTCGAGCGTGTCCAGCGGGTCCACGCCCGGCTGCGGCTCGAACGGCAGGCCGGCCAGGCGCCAGCGCCGGTCATCGCCCTGCTCCAGTCTCAGCGACAGTTCGCGCACCTTCAGCTCGGTCAGGTTGCCGCCCGGCAGCAGGCCCGAATACACCGCCACCAGCAGCTCGGCGCGGCCGATGTCCAGGGCGCGGCCGCCGGCGCCGATGCGCAGGCCGTCGAGGGTGAAGCGCGGCCCACGCCGGGTCCACTCGCCCACGGCGCGGGAGAAGCTGACCGGCTGGCCGATGCGCTCGCCCAGCCAGGCGGCGACCTTGTCGGGATGGCGTTCGACCAGGGGCAGCAGCTGGTTCACGCCGCCGACCAGGGTGGCGGCCAGGATCAGCAGGACCAGCAGGCCGTAGCCGAAAAAACGGCGGGCGTGGCGGATCCGGCGGCGCAGCGGGCTGGTCATCGACGGGTCAGAGCAGGACCACGTCGTACTGTTCCTGCGCGTACTGCTCGTCGGCCTGGAAGCGGATCGACTTGCCGAGGAACTCCTCCAGCTCGGCCACCGCGGCCGACTCCTCCTCGGTGATCTTGGTGACGACCTTGGGCGAGGCGATCACCAGCAGCTGCGAGGCCTCGAACTGGCGCACCGCGCGGGTGATCTCGCGGAAGATCTCGTAGGTCAGCGTCTCGGCGGTCTTGAGCGTGCCGCGGCCGCCGCATTCGTGGCAGGGCTCGCAGAGCTGGCGCTCCAGGCTCTCGGTGGTGCGCTTGCGGGTCATCTCGACCAGGCCCAGTGGCGAGAACTCGTGCACCGAGGTCCGGGCGTGGTCGTGCGACAGACCCTTCTCGAGCGTGCGCAGCACCTGGCGCCGGTGTTCGTCGTCGGTCATGTCGATGAAGTCGATGATGATGATGCCGCCCAGGTTGCGCAGCCGCAGCTGGCGCGCCACCGCCTGCGCCGCCTCGAGGTTGGTGCGGTAGACGGTTTCCTCGAGGTTGCGCTGGCCCAGGAAGCTGCCGGTGTTCACGTCCACCGTGGCCATCGCCTCGGTCTGGTCGATGATCAGGTAACCACCGGACTTGAGCGGCACCTCCTTCTGCATCGCCCGCAGGATCTCGTCCTCGACGCCGTAGAGGTCGAAGATCGGCCGCTCGCCGGTGTAGTGCTCGATGCGCTCGGCCAGGGCCGGCATGAACTGCGCGGCGAAGGCGCTGAGCTTGTCGAAGGCCTCGCGCGAATCCACCCGCACCTTGTCGACGTCCTTGCGCATCAGGTCGCGCACGGCGCGCAGCGGCAGCGCCAGGTCCTCGTAGATGCGCTGGCCGACCTTGGTGGTGGCGCTGGCCTGGCGGATCACCTCCCAGGCGCGGCGCAGGTAGGCCACATCCTCGGCCAGGGCCTCGTCGGGTTGGCCCTCGGCATTGGTGCGAACGATGTAGCCTTGGCCACTGCCGTTGGCCAGCTCGGCCATCAGGGTCTTCAGGCGCGTGCGCTCGGCCTCGTCCTCGATGCGCGCCGACACGCCCAGCACGCGCGAATGCGGCAGGAACACCAGGTAGCGCGACGGGATCGAGATCTGCGTGGTCAGGCGCGCCCCCTTGCTGCCGATCGGGTCCTTCACCACCTGCACCACGATCTCCTGGCCTTCGTGCACCAGCGAATTGATCGCCGGCGGCGGACCGGGCGGCGGCGCGGGCTCGTCGCCCTCGCCGGTCTGCGCCTGGGGCAGCTTCAGGATGTCGGAGGCGTGCAGGAAGGCCGCGCGGTCCAGGCCGATCTCGACGAAGGCCGCCTGCATGCCGGGCATCACCCGCTGCACCCGGCCCTTGTAGATGTTGCCGACCACGCCCCGGCGCGAAGCGCGCTCGATGTGCAGCTCCTGCAGCATTCCGTTTTCCACCACGGCCACGCGGGTCTCGCGCGGCGTGACGTTGATCAGGATGTCCTCGGACACGCGCTTCCCCGGTCAGTCGATCAGGCCGAACCCGCGCAGCAGGCGGGCGGTCTCGTGCAGCGGCAGGCCCATCACGCCGGTGAAGCTGCCGGACAGGTGGGAGACGAAGGCGCCGGCGCGGCCCTGGATGGCATAGGCGCCGGCCTTGCCCGACCACTCGCCGGTGGCGAGGTAGGCGGCGACCCGCGCGTCGGTCAGGGTTTCGAAGCTCACTTCGGACACGCTGGTCGCGTGCAGCTCGCGGCCGGCGCTGACCAGCCACACCGTCGACAGCACGCGGTGGGTGCGCCCGGAAAGCCGCGTCAACATCCGCACCGCGTCGTCGGCGTCCGCCGGCTTGCCGAAAACCTCATTGTCCAGCACCACCTCGGTGTCGGCGCCGAGCACCACCGCGCTCGGGTTCGCCACCACCGCCAGCAGGCCGGCGCCGGCCTTTTCGCGGGCGACGCGGCTGACATAGGTTTCCGGCGGTTCGCCGGGCAGGCGCTGTTCCGGAACGTCCACGTCCAGCAGCCCGAACTGGACGCCCAGCTGGCCCAGCAGGTCGCGGCGACGGGGGGATTGCGAGGCGAGATAGAGCATCGGCCAAGCATAGCGGTTGCGGCTGAATCCCGGCACCCGGGACGCGGGCGGACCGCGTCCGGGCCACCGCCGGTTCAGGCGCGGTGGTAGGGGTGGTTGGCCAGCAGGCTGGCGGCGCGGTAGAGCTGTTCGGCCAGCACCAGGCGCACCAGCATGTGCGGCAGTGTCAGCGGTCCGAGCGACCAGCTTTCGCCGGCGGCGGCGATCACCGGGGGCGCATGGCCTTCGGGCCCGCCGACCAGGAAGGCCAGGTCGCGGCCCTGCTGGCGCCAGTGCTCCAGGCGCGCGGCCAGCTGTTCCGAGGAATGGGGTTTGCCGCGGCCGTCCAGCGTCACCACGTGGGCGCCGCGCGGCACGGCGGCCAGCACACGTTCGCCTTCGTCGGCCATCGCGCGCGCCGCGTCGCGGCCCTTGCCGCGCAGGCCCGGCGCCACTTCCACCAGCTCCAGCGGCAGCCAGTGCGACAACCGCTTCTGGTATTCGGAGAACCCTGCGGCCACCCAGTCGGGCGCGCGTTCGCCGACGGCGATCAGCCTGGCCTTCACTCTTCCGGGGGCTGGTCGCCGACGGTCCAGAGGCGCTCGAGCGCGTAGAACTCGC
>CBFGOZ010000120.1:0-7724 GCA_965650505.1 uncultured Arenimonas sp. | reverse complement strand
CCCTCGTCGTCGAACACGACGTATTCCACCGGCACGCCGTTCTTCTGCACCGCGGCGACGATGTCGTCGCTCTCGGGCTTGATCACGCGCGGGTCGTTGGCGCCCTGCAGCACCATCAGCGGCACGTTGATCTTGTCGGCATGGAACAGCGGCGAGGTCTCGACCAGGAAGTCGCGCTGGGTTTCGGGGTTGCCGATCTCCTGGTACAGCGCCTCGCGGAAGGCCTCCCAGTAGGGCGGGATCGATTCCAGCGTGCGCAGCCAGTTCGACACGCCGAAGATGTTCACGCCGACCTTGAACTCGCCCGGTTTGAAGGCCAGCGCCGACAGCACCATGTAGCCGCCGTAGCTGCCGCCGACGATGCCGATCCTGTCGTCGTCGACGTAGTCCAGCGACTGCAGGTACTTCTTGGCCTCGATGGTGTCCCACAGCGGCTCGCGGCCGTGCTTGCCGTCGTCGGCGGCGAAGAAGGTCTTGCCGTAACCCGAGCTGCCGCGGTTGTTGATGCCCAGCACCACGTAGCCGTGGTTGGCCAGGTACTGGATCAGGGCCGAATGCGCGCGCGTGGTCTGCCCGCCCGGGCCGCCGTGCACCCAGACCAGGGCCGGCGCCGGGGTTTCCGCGCTGGCCTGGTGCGGCTTCCACAGGATGTTCGGGATCTCCATCCCGTCGAAGCTCTTGAAGCGCACGACCGAAGAATCGACCAGGTCGGCCGGGTCGATGGCCGGGTTCAGCGAGGTGGTCAGCTGCTTGGGTTCGCCGCCCATCTCCAGCACGTACAGGTCGTTGGGCTGGCGGTCGCCGTTGAGGTAGAAGGCCAGCTTGGTCTCGGAGCGCGCGATGCGCAGGTTGCGGATCTCGCCGGCCGGCAGCGCCGGCAGCGCCACCTCGGCGCCGCTGGCGGCGTCGTAGAGCTTGACCTGGGTGCTGCCGTCCACGTTGGTGGCCACCGCCAGGTACTTGCCGCCGTGCGAGAAGAAGGCGTCGGTGATGTCCCAGTCGGCGCTGCGCACCGGCTCGTGCGCGCCGCTTTCCAGGTTCACGCGCCGCAGCTGGGCGTACTCGCCCTGGTCGTTGGCGGTGTAGTACAGCCACTGGCCGTCGGTGCTGAAGGCCTGGGCGTTGAAGTTGGCCTGGCCCTCGTGCTGCGAGACCTTGCGCGAGGTGCCTTTTTCCAGGTCGGCCACGAAGATGTCGGAATCGTTGGTGGTGTGGGTCTGCGACAGCGCCAGCCAGCGGCCGTCGGCAGACACTTCCGACGGCTCCAGTCCGTCGTTGTTGGTGTAGACGAGCTCGCGCTCGTAGCTGGCGGCGTCGTAACGGTAGACGTCGAAGAAGCGCGGGTCGCGTTCGTTCGTCATCACGTGGAAGGCGCTGCCGTCCCGGGTGAAGCCCAGGAAATCGGCCTTGAGCTTGTCGCCGGGCGTCAGGTCCTTCTCGCTGCCGTCGGCGGCGATCACGTACAGGTGGTCGAGTTCGTCGCCGCCCTTGTCGCGCGCGATCAGCACGCGGTCGTCGGCCGGGAAATAGGCCACGCTCCAGCTGTTGTCGGTGCTCGAATCGGTCAGCGCGGTCCACTCGCCGCCGCCCACCGGCATCGAATACACGTTCCAGACGCCGGACTTGTTCGACGAGAACAGGATGCGCGACTCGTCGGCGCTGAAGGAGGCGCCGTTGAGGCCGGTGGACTCGATGAACTCCTCGATCGCGTACTGCCTGGCGGGACGCGCGACCTCGGCCACCGGCGCCGCGGCGGGCGTGCCGGCCTCCGGCGCGGGGGCCGGCTGGCAGGCCGCCAGGGCCAGGGTGATGGCGAAGGGCAGGAAGAGTCGGCGCATCGGCTTCATCGGGGGCTCCGGGTCGGGTGTGGCGCCGACTCTACGCCCAAGCGCGCCGGCCCGCGACGCGGCCGGCGGCGGTCCCTGCCGGGGCCCGCAAAAGCGCCGGTCAGGGCGCCGCGGCGGGCCAGTCGGCCACGTCCACCAGCGTGATGCCGGGCGCGTCGGCCAGCAGGCGCATCACCTCGTAGCGGCTTTCGATGCCGACCAACATCACGATGCGCTGGCCCGGATGCCGGCGGGCGGCGTCGAGCAGGCGTTCGGCATGGTGCTGGTTCCAGCGCCGCTGGTTGGCCTCGGCCACCGGGCCGACCAGGCGGTTCTCCAGGTCGCGCTTGGCGCCGACCACGCGGTCGGTCAGGGCGTCGTTCACCGCCTCCGGGCTGCGCCAGTGCGCGGCCAGGGCGGCATAGGTGGCGGCGTCGAGTTCACGCACCGCGGCGCGCACGGCCGGCTGGTCCTTGCCCAGGGCCTCGTAGGCGGCGCCCACCGGGCCGGAAAGTTCGGCAAACAGCGGCTCGTCCGGCTCCGAGGCGTAAGCCGGAAGCCCTTTCTCCGCGATCATCGGGAACACCACCTGCACGTATTCGACCTTGCCCGGCCAGACCTTGCGCTCGCGCAGCTCGGTCGGCGTCACGTCCAGCACCAGCGCGTCGGGCTGCAGGCGTTCGATCAGCGCGCGCAGGGTCGCCAGGTCATAGGCCGGCGTGGTCTCGTGTTTTTTGTACAGGGTGGAGACGACGAACACCTGCGCCTGGGCGGTGTCGTCGGCGGCGGCCGGCGCCAGGCCGGGCAGCAGGGCCAGCAGCGCGGCCAACAGCAGGGGGCTCAGTCGCATCGGGCGCTCCGGATGGGGGACCGGGGCACTGTGGCGGCCGAACCGTGCCGGCCTATGGGCCGGAAGTACCGGGTGCCGCGGATCCATTACCTGCCTCGCGGGCGGCGCGGCGCAGGGCCGCCGCGTCAAGGATGCGCCGGCGCTCGTCGTCATCCGCGTCATGCCAGCGCAGGATGTCCTGCAGCCGGCGGCCGCAGCCCAGGCAGACGTCGTCGGCGTCCAGGCAGCAGCGCCGCGTGCAGGGCGACGGGACCGCGCTCAGGCCCACAGTTCGCCGTCCGCGGCCTGGCCGTCGGCCAGGCGCACCAGCTCGTCCTCGTCGGGCACCTCGGCGCTGAGCCAGTCGCGGATGCGGCGGCGCGCGGCTTCGGCATGGTCGTCGTCCACCCACACCTGCACCAGTCCGTCGGCCGGCAGCTCGCCGACCGCACCGGCCAGGCCGGCGCCGAACACGTGCGGCGCGAAACCGGCGTCGCGCAGCAGGTCGTGCACCAGCTGGGCGTCGAAGGCATTGGCGGCGTCGTAGACCGGGGTCATGGCGCGCGCGCCAGCGACCAGAACGGGATTTCGATGCGCGTGCGGTAGCCGTTGTCCCGGTACAGCGCCAGCGCGCGGCTGTTCTGCTGGCTCACGTGCAGGAAGGGCCGCAGGCCGCTGGCGAGGAGGTCGTTGCTGAGCCAGGCCATCAGCCGGCGCGCGTAGCCGCGGCCCAGGAAATCCGGATGCGTGCAGACCGCGCTGACCTCGCGCCAGCCCGGCGGCCCCATGCGCTCGCCGATGATCGCGGCCAGCACGCCCTGCTCGTAGATGCCGAAGTAGCGGCCCAGCCGCATCGTCTGCGGCCGGAAATAATGCGGATAGACCAGGGCCGTGAGCGCCAGCACGTCGGCGCGCTGCGCTTCGCCCAGCTCGATGAAGTCGGGGCCGGGAACCTCGGGCAGGGGCGCGTCACAGACCATCTGCGCCAGGTCGCCCAGGTTCTGCAGGGCCCAACCCGCGGGCGCCGGCGGCACCGCACCCAGCAGGTAGACCGACTCGCCCGGCGCCACCAGCGTGTCGATGGCCGGCAGCAGCGGAGTCCCGGGCCCCGGCACGCCGAGGAAGGGCGCGACCTCGGCCGGGTAGCGCAGCACTTCGCCCTGCCCCAGGGCCAGGTCGCGGTGGCGGTGGGCCAGCGACTGCCAGATCGGATTGTCGAGCGGATGCGCGGCCATGGCCTCAGCCCTCCAGCGCGTCCACCAGCCGCTGCGCGATCTGCTCGGGCGGCAGGCGCAGCAGGGTCGGGTTGACCTGCATCGGGAAGGCGTCGGCGTCCGGGCCCGGATACGGCAGCACGATGCCGCGGCCGCGCGCGCGCTCGGCGAAGGCGCCCAGCGTCGTGCCCCGCACCGACAGGTGGAAGCGGCTGGTGCCCTGCGGCACCTTGCGCACGCCGAAACGCCCGTTCGCCTCCAGCCGTTCGATCACCGCGTCGGCCGCGCGCCAGGCCCGGGCGTAGTCGCGTTCGTAGCTGCGGGCGTCGCCCGGCACCAGGGCCAGCTGCGGCCAGGCCTGCGGCAGCGAGCCGCCGAACATGCGCCGCACATGGAACAGTCCCTCGATGACCGCCTTGTCGCCCGCCAGCACCGCCCCGGTCATGCCGTTGAAGTGTTTCCACAGCGACACGTAGACGGTGTCGAACAGCGCCGCGATCTCCGGCAGCTTTTTGCCCGTGTGCAGCGGCAGGTTGAACAGCCGCGCGCCGTCCAGGTGCAGGCGGATGCCGCGCTCGCGCGCCCAGGCGCTGATGCGGCGCATCTCGCCCAGGTCGGCCATGGCGTGGTCGCGGCGCCGCACCGGGCTTTCGATCGCGATCACGCCGACCCGGGTTTCCACCCGTCCGCCGCCCGAACGCTCGACCCATTGTTTGACTTCGTCCAAGGTCAGTGTGGCCTGGCCCGGCGCCAGCGGGATCAGGTTCAGGCCGCTCAGCGCCTGGGCTGCGTCGCCGCTGTCGTTGTAGAGATGGCTTTCGGCCTGCACCAGCACGCGCCGGCGGCTGCCGGCCAGGGTGCGCACCGCGACGTGATTGGCCAGGGTGCCGGTGGGCAGGAACAGCGCCGCCTCCTTCCCCAGCATTTCGGCGAACTGTTCTTCGATCCCGGCGACCACGCCGCCCAGCGAGTAGTAATCCGGCTGAAGCTCCGCCTGCGCCAGCACCTGCTGCAGGCGCGCGGCGTATTCGCGCGGGCCCAGGCCAAGGCCGTCGGAGGCGAAGTCGATGCGCTGGAACAGGGCGTCACCGGCGGTGGCGCTTTCGGCCGCCGCGGTATTGCCGGCGATCAGCGGCGAGGCGGCGGCCAGTCCGCTGGCGGCGAGGAAGTGTCGGCGGTCCATGCAGCGCTCCCGGGTCGGATGGACGGGCGGCGCGTGAAGGCGGCCCGGCCTTGGGGAGCATAACGGCAGGCCATGGCCTCCGGCAGGGCCGGCGCGGGCCGGTTCAGTCGTCCTGGGTCAGCGGCAGGCTGTCGACGTAGAGGTCGCTGTCCTCGTCGTCGAAGGCATCCCCGGTCTGCCAGTCCTGGATCAGCACCCGGGCCAGGTCGGCCTCGTCGTCCTCGACCACGACCCGGATCTGGCCGGTGGCCGGCACCTCCGGGATCGCGCCCGCCACGTTCGGCCCGAACACATGGGCGGTGATGCCGGCGCTGACCAGCAGGTCCTGGACCAGCTGCGCGTCGAGCTCGCTTTCAGCGATGTACACGGGTGTCATGGCGGCCCCTGTTTGCCTGCCAGCCGCGGACGCGGCCTGTTTCCGCCGGCGATTAGGAGGCCTTCTTCACACAAATAATGTGACGTGGTTCACATTACGGCCCGGTTTCGGGCGCGTGGCGTCGCCGGGCAGACAAACGGAACGCCCCCGGTTCCTCGCGGAACCGGGGGCGTCGTGGGGCGGAGCCCGGAAGCGCGGTCAGCGGCGGCGGGCGGGCTTGCAGCCGTCCAGCCAGACCTGGTGCAGGATGTTGTCGTATTCGGCGAAACGGCCTTCGAAGCGCGCGGTCTCGCCGCGGCGGAAGGTCAGCACCAGCGCCTGCTGGTTGGGCTTGAACACGCAGGCCACGCCGGTGCGCGGGGCGTTGTCGCCGGGCAGCTTGATGAAGGCCTCGCTGGTTTCGGGGATGTCGAAGCCGACGATGGTGTCGCCGTCCACCTGCTGGATCGACGAGACCTTGCCCTTGAGCGCATAGCGCCGGCCGGTGTGGCGCGCCACCACGGCGGCGGCATTGGCCTGGCCTTCGCGGGCGATGCGGCGCGAGAACACGTAGACGTCCTGCTCGGTCACGTCGTCCACGTTCTGGGTGGCCGCGCCCTTGGCCGCGGCCTGGCGGCCGGCGTCGCCGCCCTGCAGCTTGCCCAGCAGGGTGCACATGTAGCTGCGGATGTTTTCCTGCTTGGCGAACTGGCCCTTTTCGGTCTTCACCGTCATCTCGACCGCGGCGGCGCCGCCTTCGTCGAACACGCTGATCAGGGTCGGGATGGGGCGGGTGGTGTTGGTGGAGCGCTGCTCGACCAGCAGGGTGCCGGTCTCGACGTCCTCGGAAAGCACGTCCATCTTCTCGGCGATCATGATGCCGCGCATCTGGCGGACGGCGTCGGCGACGGACTGGTCGGGCACGGTGACCACGCTGGAGAAGTCGACGCCGGTGAAGGCATTGCCGGACTTCTTGAAGTTGTCTTCGCACTCGCCGGCATGGGCGGCGTTGGCGGCGGCGGCAAGCGCCAGGGCAAGCAGGGCGGGACGGAGCATTCGGGCCTCGGGGAAGATGGGGGACGCCCGGGGAGTGTCTTTTAGGGGCGCGGCAAGCTCAAGGAGAACGGGGTCAGGCGCCCGGGAATGTCCAGCGCCGCTGCCCTGGCAACAGCCGCTAACAAACGTTCGGCCCGGCGGGAAGCCGCGAGCAATGCCGGACTCCGCGACCCCAGTCTCAGGCGTCCGGGCTTTTGGCCGCTTCTTTCGCGAGGGCTTTGGCGAAGAAGAGGTCCGCGTAGGGGTCGTCGTTGAACCGCGGGATGGGCGTCCAGCCCAGCCCCAGGTAGAACCGGGCGGCTTCCTTCAGCGCCTTGTTGGTGTCGAGCCGCAGTTCGCGCACGCCGTACTCACGGGCCAGGTCCTCGATGGCGCCCATCAGGCGCTGGGCCACGCCCAGGCCGCGCGCGCAGGGGGCGACCCAGACCCGCTTCACTTCCGCCACGTGGGAGCCGTCGCCGCAGAGCGCCCCGCAGCCGATCGGGAGTCCGTCGGACAAGACCACCAGGAATCCGCCCCGCGGCGGCGTCATCTTCGCCCGGTCCGGGTCGCGCGAGCGCCCCACCTCGAAGCCCTGCTCGAAGCGGGCATTGAGTTCGTCGTAGTACTGCCCGAGGCAATACCGGGCGACGTCGGAGTCCGGGCTGACGCGTTCGATCACCGTCTGTTCGACGGTCAGCGCGGTCGCGACCGCGTCGAGCGCCATCAGCAGGTGGTCGCGGGCCTTGATCGATTCGATCAGCTGCCTGGCCCGTTCATCGGAAAGTTTCTCGTAGGCGAGGAACTCGCGCTTGCCCGCACGGGTGAGTGCGGCGATGCGGCGCCGTCCGTCCTGGCCATCCGGGGACAGCTCGATCAGCTTCTCCGCCTCCAGCCCGCGCAGCAGGCGGCTGAGCAGGCCGGAATCGATCCGCAGGTATTCCCTGACGGCGGCGACGTCGGTCATGCCGCGGCCGATGGCGTTGAGCACGCGCGCCGCCCCGAGGCTCCGGCCCCGGCCGAGGAACGAGTCCTCGAGCGCGCCCACCTCGCTGGTGACCGCGCGGGCGAATCGACGGAAGCGGGCTTCGGGGCTGATCATGTAGCTGACTTTAGTCAGCTATCTGGCGACCCGTCAACGGCCGGCCGGGGATCGGGCCTTCGGCGGCCAGTGGCCAGCTACCCTGCCGCCCGGATTTCTTCCATCCGCGCCAGCACCAGCTTGCGGACCAGGGCCGCGGGCAGCGGACGGTCGGGCGTGAACTTCACCACCGTGTTCGAG
>CBFGOZ010000119.1:0-7886 GCA_965650505.1 uncultured Arenimonas sp. | reverse complement strand
TCGTCGCGGATCCGGATCAGGCGGATGCCGCCCTCCTCCAGGTCGATGTCGACGCGGGTGGCGCCGGCATCCAGCGCGTTCTCCACCAGTTCCTTCACCACCGACGCGGGCCGTTCGACCACCTCGCCGGCGGCGATCTGGTTGACGAGGGTGTCGGGAAGCTGCTGGATCGGCACGGCCTGGCGGGTCTCGGACTGGCGAGACCGGATGATAGCAGCGGGGCCGGGCCTACTCGGGCAGCGAGGCGACGGCGGTGGCCGTGGCCGCCGGGATCGTCAGGCGTTCGCCGATGCGCACCGTGTCGCCCTGCAGCTTGTTGGCGGCGCGGATGCTCTGCATCGGCACGCCGTGGCGGGCGGCGATCAGGCTCAGGGTCTCGCCGCGGCTGACCACGTGCTGGCGGCTGCCGACGAACTGGCCCTGGCGGGCGGCATACCAAGTGCCCGGGGGCGCCTGGTTGGCGAAATAGCTGCGCACCCCGCTGACGATGGCGGCGGCCATGCGGCTGCGGTAGGCCGGATCGCTCAGCCTGGCCTCTTCGCCGGGGTTGGAGATGAAGCCGGTTTCGACCAGCATCGAAGGCACGTCGGGCGAACGCAGCACCACGAAGTTGGCGCGCTCGATCTGCGGCTTGTGCGCCTTGCCGACCTGCTTGAGCGCCGACAGCACTTCGCTGGCCACGTCGTCGGAGACGCGCATGGTGGCGTTCTGCGACAGGTCCAGCAGCACCGCCGCGAGGTTCTTGTCGCGTGCATCCAGCTCGACGCCGCCGACCAGGTCGGCCGCGTTTTCCTGGTCGGCCAGCCAGCGCGCGGCCTCCGAGGAGGCACCGCGCAGCGACAGCACGTACACCGAAGCGCCGCTGGCGGCGCGGTTGTGCGCGGCGTCGGCGTGCACGGAGATGAAAAGATCGGCCTGCGCTTCGCGGGCGATCATGTAGCGCTGCTCGAGCGGGATGAACACATCGCGGTCGCGCACAAGGAAAGCCTGCATGCCCGGGTCGGCGTTGATCTGCGCGGCGAGTTCGCGCGCCACCGCCAGGGTGATGTCCTTCTCGTACTTGCGGCTCGGGCCGATGGCACCCGGGTCCTTGCCGCCGTGGCCGGCGTCGATGGCGATGATCAGCTTGCGGTCGCCGCTGCCGATGACGTCCTGCACGGTGCGCGCCGGCGCCGGCTTGCCGGCGACCGTGGCGGTTTCGGTGAACAGTTCCAGCACCAGGCGCGCACTGTTGCCCTCGCGCTCGAGGCGGCTGCGCGGCTTCACTTCGCGGCCCAGGTCGAACACGACGCGGAGGTCGGACTCGGCCGGCTTGCCGGTGCGCACGCCGGCGACCACGCCGTTCGGGGCCGGCGCCTTGTAGCCGCCCGCCAGCGAACTGCCGGACAGGTCCAGCACCAGGCGATCGGGGTTGGCGAGGGTGAAAACCTTGTAGTCGACCGGACCGGTCAGGTCGAGCACGGCGCGGGTGCCTGAGTCGCTTTCGACCAGGCTCAGGCCCTTGAGCTGGGCGGCCTGGGCGCCAAACGCCATCAGACCCAGCAGGGTCGAGGCGATCAGCACGAAGGCGGGATTCCGGCGCATGGGCGGGATTGAACCACCGGATTCCGGGAAAAGCAAGAAATTTCCTTTGGAATCCGTAGCCTGCCCGACCTTCCTAGAATTCGCCCAAGCAGAGGCCCGGAGAAGGCGTCATTCCGGGCCCCGGGCCCAGCGGTCCAGCCAGGCCTGTCCGGCCACGGAGGAAGCCCGGAGCTCGGCCCGGCGTCCCTCGCCCGGCGCGGACAGGTGGACGACCAGGTCCGGGCCGGGCAGGCCGTCGCGCCCGCGCTCGGCCCATTCCACCAGCCAGAGGCTGGCGTCGGCCGCGAGCTCGTCCAGGCCGAGGAAATCCAGCTCGGCGGCTGCGGCCAGGCGGTAGAGGTCCAGGTGCACCGCTTCGCCGGCTGGCAGCGGGTAACGCTCGACCAGGGTGTAGGTCGGGCTCTTGATCGCACCGGTGACGCCGAGCGCGCGCAGCCAGGCCCGCGCCAGCGTCGACTTGCCGGCCCCCAAATCCCCTTCCAGGAACACGACCGCGCGCTCCGGCGCGGAGCGCGCCAGCGCCCGTGCCAGGGCCTCGGTGGCGTCGGGATCGGCCAGGTGCAGGACCGCGCTCATTCCGGGTTGGCCATGCGGCGCAGATGCGGAAACAGGTCCGACGGCAGCAGCCCGCGTTCGCCGCCGACACGGGCCGCGGCGTCGCCGGCGGCCGCGTGCAGCAGCGCCCCCGCGACGGCCGCCTGGAACACCGGCAGGTGCTGGGCCTGCAGCGCCGCGATCACCCCCGAGAGCACGTCGCCCATGCCGCCGGTGGCCATGCCCGGATTGCCGGCGCCGATCACCGCGGGAATCTCGCCCGGCGCCGCCACCACCGTGCCTGCGCCCTTGAGCACGACCACGCAGCGGAACTTCTGCGCCAGCGCCTCGGCGGCACCGTAGCGGTCGGCCTGCACTTCGTTCTTGTCCTTGCCCAGCAGGCGCGCGGCCTCGCCCGGATGCGGCGTGATCACCGCGCCCGGCACCGGATGCGGCTCTTCGGCCAGCAGGTTGAGCGCGTCGGCATCCAGCACCAGCGGCTTGTCGGCGGCGAGCGCGGCGCGATAAAGGCTGCGGCCCCACTCGCCCTGCCCCAGGCCTGGGCCCACCGCCAGCACCGTGGCGCGATCCAGCAGCGGCGCGAGCGCGGCGGCGTCCTCGACCGCGTGCGTCATCGCCTCCGGCCGCGCCGCGACCAGGGCGGCAACCCCGGCGCTGCGGGTGGCGACGCTGGCCAGGCCGACGCCCGTGCGAAGGGCGCCCTCCGCGCACAGGCGCACCGCACCGCCCATGCCGACTTCACCGCCGATGCACAGCACGTGGCCGTGTTCGCCCTTGTGGGCATTGGCATGGCGCGGCGTCAGCCAGCGCGTCAGGCCTTCCGGGCGGCAAAGCCAGGCGGCGGGGATGAACTCGTCGAAGGCGCCGATCTTCAGGTCGAGCCGGTCGAGCAGGACTTCGCCGTCGAAATCGCGCGCCATGCCGGTGTACAGGCCGCGTTTGGCGCCGATGAAGCTGAGGGTGATGCTGGCGCGCACGGCGATGCCGGCGGCGTGGCCGGTATCGGCGTCCAGGCCCGAGGGCACGTCCAGCGAAAGCACCGGCGCGCGACTGGCATTGATGCGCTCGATCATCGCCTGCGCCGCTTCGGACGGGGCACGGGTGAGGCCGGTACCGTAGAGCGCATCCACCCACAGATCGGCTTCGGGCAGCAGGCCATCGAAGGCGGCGACGCTGCCGCCGGCCGCGCGCCATTCGACCAGCGCCTGGCGGGCCTCTTCGCTGCGCGGCGTGGCGCCCGGCGGCGACACCACGTTCACCGTGCAGCCGGCGGCGCGCGCGAGGCGCGCCAGCACGTAGCCGTCGCCGCCGTTGTTGCCCGGCCCGCAGGCGACCCCGATGCGCCGGGCCGAGGGCCAGCGCTGCTGCACCAGGCGCCAGGCGGCGGCACCGGCGCGGGTCATCAATTCGTACGCCGGAACGCCCAGCACCTGGATGGCGTGGTCGTCCATGGCCCGCACCTGGGCCGGCCGGTACAGCGGCAGCAGTTCGCTCATGCCGGTGATTCTATACTTGCGCGCATGCACGACCCGGCCACCCTCGCGAAACAGATCCAGACCTGGGGCCGTGAGCTGGGCTTCCAGCAGGTCGGCTTCGCCGGCATCGAACTGGGCGAGGACGAAGCCCACCTGCGCGACTGGCTGGCGCAGGGCCAGCACGGCGCCATGGACTACATGGCCCGGCACGGCGACAAACGTTCGCGCCCGGACGAATTGGTGCCCGGCACCCTGCGGGTGATCTCGGTGCGCATGGACTACGGCACCGGCGACGACGCGGCCGCCTGGGCAACCCTGGACGACAGCGGGCGCGCCTACGTCGCTCGTTACGCGCTGGGTCGCGACTACCACAAGGTGCTGCGCAACCGGCTGCAGAAACTCTGCGACCGCATCGCCGCGGAGATCGGCCCCTTCGGCTACCGGGCCTTCGTCGACTCGGCGCCGGTGCTGGAACGCGCCCTGGCGCGCGACGCCGGCCTGGGCTGGATCGGCAAACACAGCTGCCTGATCAACAAGGACGCCGGTAGCTGGTTCTTCCTGGGCGAGATCTACACCGACCTGCCGCTGCCGGTGTCGGTCCCGGCCAGCGCGCACTGCGGCACCTGCACGCGCTGCATCACGGTCTGCCCCACCGGCGCCATCGTCGCGCCCTACCGCGTGGATGCGCGCCGCTGCATCAGCTACCTGACCATCGAACTGAAGGACGCCATACCGGAAGACCTGCGCCCGCTGGTCGGCAACCGCGTCTTCGGCTGCGACGACTGCCAGCTGGCATGCCCCTGGAACAAGTTCGCGGTGCGCAGCGCGGAGCCCGACTTCCGGGTGCGCCACGGCCTTGACCAGGCCAGCCTGGTGGAGCTGTTTGCCTGGGACGAGCAGACCTTCCTGCGCAACACCGAAGGCTCGGCGATCCGTCGCGCCGGTTACGAGGGCTGGCTGCGCAACCTCGCCGTTGCGTTGGGCAATGCCCGGACATCGCCCGAGGTGCTGGCCGCGCTGGCGTCCCGCCGCGACCACCCGAGTGCCCTGGTGCGTGAGCACGTGGCCTGGGCGCTGGCACGGCACCCGGGCTGAGGCGCGGCGCTAGCGGCGGGCCCGGATCTCCTCCACCAGGGTCCGGGTCACCGCATCCTCCGGCTCGTGGTCTCCGGAAACGGCCGGCAGCAGTTCGCCGGCGATGCGTTTGCCCAGCTCCACGCCCCACTGGTCGAAGGCATTGATGCCCCACAGCACCGACTGCACGTAGACGCTGTGCTCGTACAGCGCCAGCAGGGCGCCCAGGGAGTGCGGGGTCAGCTCGTCGAGCAGGATCATCGTCGATGGGCGGCCGCCGGGGTAGTTCCGGTGCGGGTCGGCCGAGGGCGCGCCATTGGCCAGCGCCTCGGCCTGCGCCAGCAGGTTCGAAAGCAGGGCCTGGTGGTTGGCGGCGTGCGGGTGCGCCGGGCGCACCACGCCGATGAAATCCGCCGGCACCGTGTCCGTGCCCTGGTGCAGGGATTGGAAGAAGCTGTGCTGGGCATTGGTGCCCGCCCCGCCCCACAGCACCGGCACCGTCGCGCACGGCACCGCGGAGCCGTCGCCGCGGACCCGTTTGCCCAGGCTTTCCATCACCAGCTGCTGCAGGTACGACGGCAGCAGCGCCAGGCGTTCGTCGTAGGGCAACACCGCCTGGCTGGCGTGGCCGAGGCCGTTGCGGTTCCACACCGCGGCCAGGGCGTGCAGGACCGCGAGGTTGCACTCGGGCGGCGCCTGCAGCACGTGCGCATCCATCTCGGCGGCGCCGGCCAGCAGGCCGGAGTAGCCATCGCGCCCGATCGCCAGCTGCAGCGAGAAGCCCACCGCCGACCAGAGGGAATAGCGGCCGCCGACCCAGTCCCACATCGGCAGCACCCGCTCAGGCGCCACGCCGAAGGCTTCGGCGCGCGCGCCGTTGGCGCTGACGGCGAACAGCCTTTCGTCGCCGTGCATCCAGTCGCGCAGCAGCTGGCCGTTGAGCAGAGTTTCCTGGGTGCCGAAGGTCTTGGAGACCAGGACCGCGGCGGTGCGGGTCGGGTCCAGCGCGCGGAGCATGTGCTGGGCCGCGCTGCCGTCGACGTTGGTCAGGAAATGCAGCCGGAACCGGCCGTCGTGGAAATCCTTCAGCGCGTCCACCGCCAGCCGCGGCCCGAGGTCGGAACCGCCGATGCCGACGTTGACGACGTCGGTGACGCCGCTGGCGGCCAGCCCGGCGTGCAGGCGGTCCATGGCGGACCGCGCGGCCAGGGCCTGGCGGTGCGCGGCCCGGGAAGCTTCGCTGGTGCCCAGGTCGCTGCGCAGCGCGGTGTGCAGCGCCGCGCGGGCCTCGGTCGGGTTCACCAGGGCGCCGTCGAACAGGGCGCGGATCGCCGGCACCACGCCGGCGTCGGCGGCCATGGCCTGAAGCAGCGCCAGCGCCTCGTCGTCGAAACGCTGGCGCGCGAAGTTCGCGTACAGCGGCCCCACCCGGAAGGAATACGCGCGGCTCCTGGCCGCCAGGTCCGCCGCCAGCCCGCCGATCGGGCGCGCGGCGCAGCGCTGCGCCTGTCGGGTCAACTGCTGCCAGTGGGTCTGCGTAAGCATGGACGTCCTGTTCGGGCGGCGTCGTGCGGCGCTCAGCCGCCGTCGAATTCCAGATTGTCGATCAGCCGGGTGCGGCCGAGGCGGGCCGCGATCAGGGCCAGCAGCCCCGGCTCGTCCGGGGCCTTGGGCCGCGACAGGTCGCTGCGGCGCACCTCGGTGTAGTCGACGCTGAAGCCGGCAGCCTCCAGCCGCGCGGTCGCCTCGTCCTCGATGCCGGCGATCGGCAGCCCCTGGCGGGCGGCGTCGCGCATGAACAGCAGGGTCTGGTGGATGCGCGTCGCGGTCTGGCGCTCCTCGCCCTGCAGGTACTGGTTGCGCGAGCTCATCGCCAGGCCGTCGGCCTCGCGCAGGGTCGGGGCCGGGATGATCTCGACCGGGAAGCTCATCTCCTTGGTCATGTAGCGGATCACCTGCAGTTGCTGGTAGTCCTTGCGCCCGAACACGGCCAGGTCCGGCTGCACCATGTTGAACAGGCGCGCGACCACCTGCGCCACGCCGTTGAAATGGCCTGGCCGGTGCAGGCCGTCAAGGATGTCGGTGATGCCGGGCACGTGCATCTGCACGCAGGCCATGGTGCCGAAGGGATACATCTGCTCCACCGGCGGCAGGAACAGCGCGTCGCAGCCGCGCTCGGCCAGGCCGTTGATGTCGCTCTCGGGCGTGCGCGGGTATCGCGCGTAATCCTCGTTCGGGCCGAACTGGGTGGGGTTGACGAAGATGCTGGCGACCACGCGGTCGGCGTGGCGGCGCGCGAGGTCGACCAGGGCGTGGTGGCCGGCGTGCAGGTTGCCCATGGTGGGCACGAAGCCGACGCTGGCGCCTTCGCGCCGCCATTGCCTGACCTGGGCGCGCAGCGCGGCCAGCGTGGTGTGGGTCTGCATGGGGAATCAGTATCCGTGTTCGGGGGCGGGGAATTCACCGCTGCGCACGGCGGCGGCGTAGGCCTGGAAGGCGCCGAGGATCGAGCCGCCCTCGGCCAGGAAATCCTTGACGAAACGCGGCCGGCGGTGGCCGCTGTTCAAACCCAGCATGTCGTGCAGGACCAGGATCTGGCCGTCGCAGGACGGGCCGGCACCGATGCCGATGGTCGGGATGGCCACGGCCGCGGTGATCTCGGCAGCCAGGGTCGAGGGCACGCATTCGAGCACCAGCAGGTCGGCGCCCGCGTCGGCGACCGCCCTGGCGTCGGCTAGCAGCTTCTTGGCGGCCGCTTCCTCGCGGCCCTGCACCTTGTAGCCGCCCAAGCGCAGCACCGACTGCGGCGTCAGCCCGAGATGGGCGCAGACCGGGATCTCGCGTTCGGCGAGGAAGCGGATGACCTCGAGCTTGTGGCCCGCGCCCTCGAGCTTGACCATCGCGGCGCCGGCCTGAAGGCAGCGCGTGGAGGCCTCGAGCGCGCGCTCCGGCGTGGCGTCGGCCTGGAAAGGCAGATCGGACACCAGGAAGGCCGTGGACAGCCCGGCGGCCACGCAGCGGGTGTGATAGACGATGTCGTCGACCGTGACCGGCAGCGTGCTGTCGCGGCCCTGGCAGACCATGCCCAGCGAGTCGCCGACCAGCACCAGATCGATGCCGGCCTCGTCGACGCTGCGGGCGAAGCCAGCGTCGTAGGCGGTCAGCGAGACGATGCGCCGGCCTTCGGCCTTCATCCGG
>CBFGOZ010000118.1:0-7898 GCA_965650505.1 uncultured Arenimonas sp. | reverse complement strand
CGGTAGATCGGCTGGTAGTGCAGGCTCAGTTCGCCGCGGTCCCAGGCGCCGCGCAGTTCCTCCTCCAGCTGCACGCGGCGCTCGACCGCCTGGTCCATGGCCTTGCTGTAGAAGCGGTAGCAGCCCTTGCCGGCGACCTTGGCCTGGTACATCGCGATGTCGGCGTTCTTGAGCAGCTGGCCGGCGCTGGCGGCGTCGAAGGGGAACAGGGTGATGCCGACCGACGCGCCGAGGAACACCTGGCGCCCGCGCAGCACCAGCGGCCGCTGGATCTCCTCGATCAGGGTCTCGGCCAGCCGGCCGGAGCTGGTGCGGATGTCCTCGGCCATGAACAGCACGATGAACTCGTCGCCACCGAATCGCGCGATCTCGCTGCCCATCCCGTCCAGGCGTTCGACCGCCATCCGGATGCGCATCGACAGCTGGCCCAGCACCTCGTCGCCGGCCTCGTGGCCGAGAGTGTCGTTGACGCGCTTGAAGTCGTCCAGGTCGACGAACAGCAGGGCCAGTTCGCCGCTGCTGGCCTGCAGGGTCATCAGGCGCTCGTCCAGCGCCTCGCGGAAGGCCAGGCGGTTGCTCAGGCCGGTCAGCGAGTCGGTGTAGGCCATGCGGCGGATGTCGCGGTCGTGGCGCGCCACCGATTCGCTCATGCGCGAGAACGCGCGCACCAGCTCGCCGATCTCGTCCTGCCGGTCCGAATGCAGGCGCACGTCGGCGTAGCGGCCCTGCTCGATCCGCGCGGCGGCCACGGCCAGGCCGGAGATCGGCTGGACGATGCGCCGCTGCAGCAGCACCATCGCGCCGATCGCGATCGCCACCAGGGCGGCCAGCAGGGCCAGCAGCCAGGCCAGGTGTTCGTTGCTGGCGGCCTGCAGGCGTTCGCCCAGCGGACCGAGCATCTCGACCTCGCGCCGGTTGGCGTTGTCGCGCGACAGGCCGACGCGCACGCCGCCGATGCGCTGATCGCCGATGCGGATAGGGCTGGCGACGTCGAGCAGTTTCTCGCTCCACTGCCCGTGCACGCCCTGGGCGTTGAGCGCCTCGTAGGCCATCGGGTCGGACATCGGCTGGCCGAAGGCCGGGATGTCGCCGGAGCCGTCGTGCACCACCTGGCCGTTGGCGTCGTGGATGACCACGTAGACCACGTCGGGCTGGCGCAGGGTGGCGCGCGCGAGTTCGCCCAGCTTGGCCAGGTCGAGGTAATACAGGGGATTGGTGGCGGCGTCGGCGAGCTGGCTCGACAGGGTCTGGCCGCGGCTCAGCAGGCCCTCGCGCGCCAGTTCGCGCATCGCCCCGGCGCTGAGTTCGCGCACGTCGGCGTTGCTGCGCTTCTCGTGCCACCACAGCGCCGCGAACAGCCCGACGACCACGCCCAGCACCGCCGCCATCAGCAGCAGCAGTTCCCCGCGCAGGCCCAGGCGGAAAGGCAGCCTCATTCCAGCGCCTCGCGCACGTCGCGCGCGCCCCGGCGCAGCTGCTCCAGCCGCGCCTGGGTGGCCGCGTCGGCCTCGTAGAAACCGGTGGTGCGGAAGAACTGCCGCAGCGCATCGCGCGCCTGCGGGTCGTTGCTGGCGCCCAGCAGCACCTGCTTCAGGCGCTCGGCGACCGCAGGCGGCATGCCGCCGCTGACCAGCTCCATCGCGCGCGGCACCGGCTCGGTGGTGTGGATCACCACCAGGTCGCGGCGGAAGGCTTCGGACACGCGCTGCAGCGAGGCCCAGTCCTGGTCGCTGAAACCGCCGGCGTCCACCAGCTCCTTGTGCACCCAGGCCGCCAGGTTCGCATCGGTGTTGGCGAACACGTAGCCGACGCTGCCGGCATCGGCATCCTCCAGCGGCGACACCATCAGGCTCATCGGCAGCCGCTGTTCGCGCAGGGCCATGGCCGGCACCAGGTAGGCGCTGGTCGAGGACGGCGACTGGAAGGCGATGGTCTTGCCCAGCAGCTGGGGCAGGCTGGTGATGCCGCTGTCGCGCCGGGTGAAGATGACGCTGCGGTATTCGCGGGCGCCGCTGCGTTCGGTCAGCAGCAGGGGCCGGGCGCCGGCGCGGTCGGCCAGCAGCAGGCCGGTGCCGGGGGTCTCGGTGACCCAGTCGACCTTGCCCCGGCGCAGGTAGCTCATCATCTGCTGCGGGTCGCGCGCCATCAGCACCCGGCCCTCGGTGATGCCGACCGACTTCATGCGCGGCACCACGTAGTCGAGCAGCGGCTGCAGCTGCTCGTAGTGGCGGCGCGGGTCGTCGCTGATGCGGCCCAGCACCAGCACGCCGTCGGCGGCCTGGGCCAGGCCGGCGGCCAGGAAAAACAGGAGGAAGCTCAGACGTCGCAAACCGCCGGGTACTGCGCTGGGAAACGTTGACGTCACAGAAGGCTCGGGGGCGGCTTGGATCAGGCCGGCCTACTGTATGCGCCCCGCCCCGGCGGCGCTAGGCTCCTCCACCCCGGGCCAGGCGCGCCATGCGCTGGGCCTCGGACAGGATGCCGCGCAGGATCTTCACCTCGCGGCTGTCGAGCCCGGCCCGCAGGTAGAGGCGCCGCAGGCGCGCCATCACCATCTCCGGGGCCCGGCCCTTGTGGAAGTCGATGTCGTCCAGGGCCTGGGCCAGGTGGCCGAAATAGCGCTCCAGTTCGTCCACGGTCGCCGGGGGCTCCTGGTCCGGCGGCGGCATGGGCCGGCCGGAGGGCAGCCCGCCGGGGGCCGCCGCCAGGGTCGCCAGCCGCAGTTCGTAGGACAGCACCTGCACCGCCGCGGCCAGGTTGAGCGAGCTGAAGTCCGGGTTGGTCGGAATGCCCACCGAGGCGTGGCAGCGCTGCAGCTCCTCGTTCTCCAGCCCGGTGCGCTCGCGGCCGAACAGCAGGGCCACGGGGCCGCGCGCGGCGGCCTCGACCAGCTGGCGGGCGGCCTCGCCGGGCGTCATCTCGGGCAGGGGCACGTGCCGGCGCCGGGCGCTGGTGCCCAGCACGAAATGGCAGCCGGCCAGGGCCGCGTCCAGGTCGGCATGCACCGGCGCGGCGGCCAGCAGGTCGTCGGCGCCGGCGGCCAGCGCGATGGCCTCCGGGTCCGGGAAACGCTCGGGCGCGACCAGGTGCAGGGCGCTCAGGCCCATGGTCTTCATGGCCCGGGCGGCCGAGCCGATGTTGCCCGGATGCTGGGTGCCGACGAGCACGATTCGAAGGTTCGTAAGGGTATTCATGGGGTTCTAGAGGCCTGGCTCGGGCCAACCTGCTATCCTTTGCGCCGCGCCGGCTCGACCGGCCCCTTGTTCTTCACACAATCCAGCGGTCATCGGACGGGATCCATGCAAAAACCTGTCGTCAACGTCATGGTCAAGGCGGCCCGTTCGGCCGGCAACCTGATCCTTCGGCACATGGGCAAGCTAGACGCCCTGAACGTCTTCGAGAAGTCGAAGCAGGACTACGCCAGCGAGGTCGATTCCCAGGCCGAGGCGGAGATCATACGCGAGCTGCGCCGCGCCTTCCCCGACTACGCCGTGCTCGGCGAGGAATCGGGCGCCATGGGCTCGGGCCGCTACACCTTCGTCATCGATCCGCTGGACGGCACCTCGAATTTCCTCCGGGGCCTGCCGCACTTCTGCGTGTCGATCGCGCTGTGCGAGGGCGGCGAGCCGATCCATGGGGTGATCTTCGATCCGCTGCGCAACGAGCTGTTCACCGCTTCGCGCGGTGCCGGCGCGGTGCTCAACGACAAGAAGATCCGGGTGGCCGAGCGCAAGGACCTGGGCGGGGCGCTGCTGATCACCGGTTTCCCGCCGCGCGAGCGGGCGCGGGTGCCGGCCCAGCTCGAGTGCATCAACAAGCTGCTGCTCGAGGCCGAGGACATCCGGCGCACGGGTTCGGCGGCGCTGGACCTGGCCTACGTGGCCTGCGGTCGTGCCGACGCCTACTTCGAAGCCGGGGTGAAGCCCTGGGACATCGCCGCGGGCCTGCTGCTGGTCCGCGAGGCCGGCGGCCGGGTCTGCGATTTCCGCGGCGGTGGCGACAAGCTGCTGATGTCGGGGCAGATCGTCGCGGGCAACCTCAAGATCAGCGATTCGCTGCAGAAGGCGATCGTCTCGTCCAACTACGCGGCGGCGTTCTCGGTCTGACTTCATCGCTCCGAAGCTGTTACGGGAAAGCCGCCTCAGGGCGGCTTTTTCATGCTCGCGGCCTGGGAGTCCGGCGCCGGCAAGCACCGGGGAAGCGAAGGTCTCTTTTCGCTCAGTGAAGCCTTTTATTTCGCGAAAAGAGACCTTCGCTTCCCCGGCACTTCCGGTGCGGGTCGCCCGGATTGCTGATTGGAGTTCCTGAGCGGCATCGGCGTTTTGCTTGCGCGTACACTTCGCGGGCTTCCGCATGCGGAATCTTTCCTGCGCCTTGTCGTTTGCTAAAACGCGCGCTCCCCTTGTCGGCAGCGCGCCTCCCGTGGGGCGCGTTCCCCTGAACGCGTCCGGTGCCATTTCCGCAAACGGGTGACGAGGGCTCGCCGCTGCGCGGCGAAGGGCGAACAGCGAACAGACAGAGCCAGATCAAGAACGGCGCGTGGCGCCGTTCCCCAACCCGGACGAAGGCCCACGATTCACGGACCCGCCTGCGACACAACCTCGCCCCGCCAACCCAACAAGTGTCCGAAGGGACGCGCCGCGGGAGGCATGCCCGGCATCGAAGGCGCGCCCGGTTTAGCCCAACGTGCCCTGCAGAAAAGATCCCGCACCCGATAGCCCAAGGCCACAGGCGCAAGCATCGCGCCCGCCTCGCACCACGCTTTCCGTGACGAAACCTTGCCGCGGGTACCGGGGGCGCCGGCGAGGCCAGGGTCTCTTTCTGCGAAATAAAGGCTCTGCTGAGCAGAAAGAGACCCTGGCCTCTCCGGTGTCACCGGCGCCAGATCCAAAAGCCGCGCGCAAGAAAAAGGCCCGCCGGAGCGGGCCTTTTGCATGAAGCGGCGGCGAAGCGTCAAGGCCGGCGCGCGAGTTCGGCTTCTAGGTCGTCGCGGGCCTTGGGCATCAGGTCCTGCTTGGTGACGCCCAGCGCCAGCAGCAGCGGGCAGGCGACCAGGATCGACGAGATCGTGCCGATCACGATGCCGATCATCTGCGACAGCGCCATGCCCTGCAGCGACTGACCGCCGTACAGATACAGCGCCAGCACCGTCAGGAAGGCCACGAACGAGGTGATGATGGTGCGCGACAGCGTCTGGTTGACCGACCGGTTCAGCACTTCCTTGGGCTCGAGCTTGCTGAGCAGGCGGAAGTTCTCGCGCACGCGGTCGAACACCACGATCTTGTCGTTGATCGAGAAACCCATCACCGACAGGATGCCGGCCAGCACCGTCAGGTCGAACTCGTGCTGGCTGAGCGCGAACCAGCCGCAGACCAGCAGGATGTCGCCGAGCGTGGAGGCCACCGCCGCGATCGCGAACTTGTACTCGAAGCGGATGGCGATGTAGGCCAGGAAACCGATGGCGACGAAGATCGCCGCGTACATGCCGTTGAGCGCCAGCTCGCTGCCGATCTGCGGGCCGACGAAATCGCTGCGCAGCACCCGGCCCGGATTGTCCGGCGTCTGGGCCGCCTGCAGGATCGCCGTGCCGGTCTGCTCGCTGGGCGCGGCCTCGGCCGGGCCATCGCCTTCCACGGCCTTCGGCGGCTGCAGCCGGATGACGATGTCGGTGCCGGCGCCGAAGGTCTGCACCACCGGGCTTTCGTAACCCGCCGCGTCCAGGCGCGAACGCACGCCCTCGACGTCGATGGGCTTCTGGAACTCGATCTCGACCACGGTGCCGCCGGTGAAGTCGAGCGCGTAGTTGAAGCCCTTGGTGGCGAGCGCGCCGATCGCGGCCACGGCCAGGGCCGCGAACACGACCAGGGCCGCGACCCGGACCTTCATGAAGTTGATCTTGCTGTTGGACGGGAACAGTTCCACGTCGCCTCCTGGAAATCGGTTAGATCGAGACCTTGGCGAGCTTCTTGCGCTTGCCGTAGATCAGGGTGGCGATGCCGCGCGACACCGAGACCGCGGTGTACATCGAGGTCAGGATGCCGATGATCAGCGTGATGCCGAAGCCGCGGATCGGGCCCGAGCCGAACACCGCCATCGCGATGCCCGCCAGCAGCGCCGTGACGTTGGCGTCGGCGATGGTGCCCGAGGCCTTGTCGTAGCCGTTGGCGATGCTGGCCAGCGGCGTGTTGCCGTTGCGCAGCTCCTCGCGGATTCGTTCGTTGATCAGCACGTTGGCGTCCACCGACATGCCCACCGTCAGCGCGATGCCGGCCAGGCCGGGCAAGGTCAGCGTGAAGCCGAACACCGACATCACCGCGATCACCATCAACAGGTTCAGCAGCAGCGCCAGGTTGGTGACGATGCCGAACATCTTGTAATAGACCAGGAAGAACAGCAGCACGAAGGCGAAGGACCAGAACACCGCGGTCAGGCCGCGCTCGATGTTCTCGGCGCCCAGGCTCGGGCCGATGATGCGCTCCTGGATGATCACCATCGGCGCAGCAAGCGAACCGGCGCGCAGCAGGCGGGCCAGGCTGGTGGCCTCCTCCATGCTGTCCAGGCCGGTGGTCTGGAAGTTGCGGCCGAACACGCCCTGCAGGGTGGCGGCGTTGATCACCTCCTCGCTGACGCGCGAGGTGCGCACTTCCTTGCCGTCGACGATCTTCGTCTCCGGGATGGTCTCGATGTAGACCGCGGCCATCAGCTGGCCGACGTTCTCGCGCGTATGCGCCTCCATGCGGTCGCCGCCGAGGCGGTTGAGCTCGATCGACACCGCCGGCGAACCGGTCTGCGGATCGAGCAGCGAGGTGGCGTTGACCAGCTGCTCGCCCGACACGATGACGCGGCGCGACAGCAGGATCGGGCGCGGCTTGCCGTCCAGCCCCAGCTCGCGCATGAAGTAAAGGCGCGCGTCCGGCGGCACGATGCCGGTGGCGGCGGCCTGCGCCGCGCGCGGGCCGAGGTCGATCACGTGGCGGTATTCGAGCGTCGCGGTGGCGCCGATCAGGTTGCGGGCGGTGGCGGTGTCCTGCTCGCCCGGCAGCTCGACCACGATGCGGTCCTCGCCCTGGCGCTGGATCACCTCTTCCTTCACGCCACCCGGATCGACGCGGTTCTCGAGGGTGGTGCGGTTCTGGTCGATCGCGCCGTCCATGATGGCCTTGATCTCGGCCGGGGTGATCCGGGCGACGATCTGCCGCGGGTTCGCCGACTCGCTCGACAGCGCCAGCTCGGGCGCCTCGCGGGTGATCGCGGCGCGAACCGCCGCCGCATCCGCCGCGTCCTTCAGCTCCACCTGCACGCCGTCGGCGGTGCGCGAGACCGAGGTGTAGGCGAACTTGCCGGCGCGCAGCACGCTGGAGACTTCGTCCACGAAACCGTTGATGCGCTTGTCGATGGCCGCCTGCTGGTCCACTTCCAGCATGAACTGCACGCCGCCCTGCAGGTCCAGGCCCATGGCCATCGGCCGGGCCTTCATCACGGTCAGCCAGTCCGGCACGGTGGAGGCCAGGTTCAGCGCCACCGTGTAGCCGGTGCCCAGCGCCGGGCGCAGCGTTTCCGCCACCGCGGCCTGCTGTTCTTCCGAACCGGTCCGGACCAGGAGGCTGCTGCGGTCAACGGCCACCGACTTGAACGGCACCTCGGCCGCCTGCAGCAGTCCGCGGACGCGCTGCGCGAGCGCATCGTCGACCACGTTGCCCCGGTTGGCCACGACCTGCACCGAGGGATCCTGCGGATAGATGTTGGGCAGCGAGTAGAACAGCGACAGCACGATCACCAGGGCGGCGACGGCGTACTTCCAGGTCGAATACTGCAGCATGGGCGACAACCGGTGGCGGCCCGGTCAGGGCCGTGGGTGGATCGGATGGGGACGGCTCAGGCGGACTTCAACGTGCCCT
>CBFGOZ010000117.1:0-7905 GCA_965650505.1 uncultured Arenimonas sp. | reverse complement strand
CCAGCAGCACCATGGTGACGATGCGGCTGCCGCCCGGCGTGCCGATCGCGGCGATGCGGTCCGGGCCGACCAGGAAGGTCGGGGTCATCGACGACAGCGGGCGCTTGCCGGGCGCGATCGCATTGGCGTCTTCGCCGACCAGGCCGTAGGCATTGGGCACGCCCGGCTTCACCGAGAAGTCGTCCATCTCGTTGTTGAGCAGGAAGCCCGTTCCCGGCACCACGACGGCATTGCCGTAGGGCAGGTTCACCGTCTGCGTGATCGCCACCAGGTTGCCCTCGGCGTCGATGATCGAGAAGTGGCTGGTGTCCGGGCCCGAAGGCGAGAGCGTGGCGCTGGGCAGCAGGTCGCTGGGCGTGGCGCGTTCGGGGTGGATGCCGGCGCGCAGGCCGGCGGCGTATTCGCGGCTGGTCAGCAGCGGCACCGGCACGTCCACGAAATCCGGGTCGCCCAGGTAGGCGGCGCGGTCGCGGTAGGCGCGGCGCATGGCCTCGATGGTCAGGTGGTAGCGCGGCACGGCCTCGAGCTTCGGATACTCGTAGCCTTCCAGGATGTGCAGGATGGTCGCCAGCGCCACCCCGCCCGAGGACGGCGGCGGCGCGGTGACGATCTCGAAGCCTCGGTGGCGGATGCGGATCGGTTCGCGTTCGACCACGCGGTACTCGGCCAGGTCGCGCTCGCTCCAGATGCCGCCCGCGGCGCGCACGCCGGCCACCATGCGCCGGGCGTAGTCGCCGCGATAGAAGCCGTCGGCGCCGCGGCGCGCCAGCAGTTCCAGCGTCCGGGCGTAGTCCTCGTTGCGCATGCGGGTGCCGACCGCCGGCACCTTGCCGGCGCGCAGGAACAGCGCCGCCGCGGCGCGGTCCTTGGCCAGCACCTCGGCGCGGTAGCCGAGCATCGCCGCGTTCTTCGGGCCGAAGCTCCAGCCCTCGCGCGCCAGCCGGATCGCCGGCGCCAGCGACTTCGACAGCGGCAGCCGGCCATAACGCCTGGCCAGGTGTTCGAGGCCGGCAGGAAGACCGGGAATGGCCGCGGCCAGCGCGCCGTCGATCGAACGCAGGCGCACCGCATTGCCCTGCGCGTCCAGGAACATGTCCCGGGTGGCGGCCAGCGGCGCGCGTTCGCGGGCATCCACGAACACGTCGCGGCCGTCCTTCGCGGTGCGCAGCAGCATGAAGGCACCGCCGCCCAGGCCTGAGCTTTCCGGCTCCACCAGGCCCAGGGTCGCGCTGACCGCGATCGCGGCGTCGAAGGCATTGCCGCCCTGCGCCAGCACTTCGAGACCGGCGTCGGTGGCGTAGGCGTTGGCGCTGGCGATGGCCGCCTGCACCGGCCGATCGCCGCGGCGCGGCGCCTCGGCGGAGACGAGGGGCGAAAGCAGCAGCAGGACGAGCAGCAGGCGACGGATCATGCGGCGGTCTTCCCTTGCATCAGCACGTGGTACTTGGCGAGCAGTTGCTCGCGGGACTCGGGGTTGTCGCCATCCAGGTCGATGCATTCGACCGGGCAGACCACCACGCACTGGGGTTCATCGAAATGGCCCACGCATTCGGTGCAGCGGCGCGGGTCGATGACGTAGATGGTCTCGCCCTGGCTGATCGCGTCGTTCGGACAGGCCGGGGCGCAGACGTCGCAGTTGATGCAGAGCTGGTTGATCAGCAGGGACATGGTGTTGCCCTGCGCCCCGGCGCGCGGCCGGGGCGCGGGCGGCAGCTCACTTGGCTTCGACGAAGATGTACTTGGCGCCGGCGGCCTCGACGGCGGCCTGCACGCGGGCGGAATCCTCGGTCTTGCCGATGAACAGCACCTGCGAGCCCTTCAGGGCGTCGGGCTCGGCGCCGGTGAAGGCGGCGGTGATCAGGTCGGCCATCTTGGCGCTGTCCGGCGAACCGAAGGCCAGCATGTTGCCCGGCAGCACGGTGCGCTGCACGACGGCGGTGACGTTCTCGAGCTGGCGGTCGTACTGGGACTTGCCGTCCTGGTCGCCCTCGGCCGGCTCGGCGCTGTTGGCCGGCAGGTAGTAGGGGAAGGTGCGGTCGGTGACGCCGGCCTGGTTCTGGCCGACCACCTTGCCCAGGTATTCCTTCCAGGCCATGTCGTCGGTGCCCGTCGGCGCGGTCAGCACGGTCGGCGCCGGCGGCGGCTCTTCGGCCTTCTGGCAGCCGGCGAGCAGGGACAGCGAGAGCAGCAGGGCAAGCGGGACTAGAGCGCGGTTCATGGGTCGTACCTCTTCTGTGAGTGGGTCTTACGTACGCTTCCAGCGGGACGAAAGGGCCTGGGCGACGGCCGGGTGCACGAACCCGGACACGTCGCCGCCGAGCCGGGCGACCTCTCGCACCAGGCTGGAAGAAATGAAGCTGTGCTGTTCCGCCGGGGTCAGGAACAGGGTCTCGACGTCGGGGATCAGGTGCCGGTTCATGCTGGCCAGCTGGAATTCGTATTCGAAATCCGAGACCGCGCGCAGCCCGCGCAGCAGCACGCCGGCACCGACCTCGTGCACGAAGTGGGCCAGCAGCGAGTGGAAGCCGAGCACCTCGATGTTGGCGAAGCCGGCCAGGGCGGTGCGGGCAAGCGTGACCCGCTCGTCCAGCGGCAGGGCCGGGCCCTTGCCGGGGCTCTCGGCGACCCCCACGACCACCTTCTCGAACAGGGTCGAAGCCCGCGCGACCAGGTCGATGTGGCCGTTGGTGATCGGGTCGAAGGTGCCGGGATACAGCGCGACACGGTTTCGGGCCAGGCTCATGCCGAAGGGTTGCCCCGCGGATTGGGTTCGCCGGCGATTGTAGCAGCGGATTCCGGGGCCGCACCGTTTCCGGACCGGAACAGCGCATAGCGGACCTCGCGGGTCTGGCCCTCGCGGTGCAGGCGCCAGCCCGGCGGCAGCACCGGGGCGCTTTTCAGCGCCGATTCGACGTAGATCCAGGCGTCCGGCGCCAGCCAGGGACCGAGCCGACGGGCCGCTTCCTCCCACAGGCCGGCATCGAAGGGCGGATCCAGGAACACCAGGTCGAAAGTTTCGGTGGGCGGCTGCTGCAGCCAGGCCAGCGCGTCGGCGGTGACCACGCGCAGGCCGCCGACCTTGAGCCGGGCGGCACTGGCGCGCAGGCCCTCGGCCAGCGCCGGGTCGCGCTCGACCAGGACGGTCGCCGCGGCCCCGCGCGAACAGGCCTCGAAGCCCAGCGCCCCGGTGCCGGCGAACAGGTCCAGCACCCGGGCGCCCGGCAGCATCGGCTGCAGCCAGTTGAACAGCGTCTCGCGCACGCGGTCGGCGCTGGGGCGCAGGCCGGGGCGGTCGGGCACCGGCAGCTTCGAGCCGCGCAGGGTGCCGGCGATGATGCGGACGCTGCCGGGCGGGCGTGGGTTCATCGGGGAGTCCGGGGGCCGGGTGGTAACATCGGCGCATTCTCCGCGAAACCCGCACGATGTTCGATTTCCTGAAGAAAAAGCCCGACAAACCCGAGCCGGCCAAGCCGGCCGCGGCGCCCGCGCGCTCCGGTTTCAGCCCCGAGGACCTGGCCCGCGCCTTCACCGTGCACCAGGAGGAGAAGGCTGCCCGCGCCGAGGCCGAACTGGCCCAGGGCCGCGAGGCCATGAAGGGCGTGCTGGGCGGCAGCCTGTTCGCGCGCAGCCTGGGCGGGCTGTTCTCGCGCAACCCCAAGCTCGACGAAGACCTGCTGGACGAGATCGAGACCGCCCTGATCGGCGCCGACGTCGGCGTGCCGGCCACCACCGAGATCGTCGAGCGCATGCGCAAGCGCATGAAGGCCCGCGACTTCGCCGACGCCCAGGCCCTGCTCACCGCCCTGCGCCACGACCTGCTGGCGATGCTCAAGCCGGTGGCCAAGCCACTGCAGATCGATCCGGAAGCCAAGCCCTTCGTCATCCTCACCGTCGGCGTCAACGGCGTCGGCAAGACCACCACCATCGGCAAGCTGGCGCGCCGCTTCCAGCTCGACGGCCACTCGCTGATGCTCGCGGCCGGTGACACCTTCCGGGCCGCCGCGGTCGAGCAGCTCAAGATCTGGGGTGAACGCAACAACGTCGCCGTGATCGCCCAGGGCCAGGACGCCGACGCCGCCTCGGTGGCCTACGACGGCGTGCAGGCCGCCAAGGCGCGCGGCATCGACATCCTGATCGCCGACACCGCCGGCCGCCTGCACACCCAGCAGGGCCTGATGGCGGAACTGGGCAAGATCCGCCGCGTCATCGCCAAGGTGGACGAGCGCGCGCCGCACGAGGTGCTGCTGGTGATCGACGGCACCACCGGCCAGAACGCGCTCAACCAGCTGCGCCAGTTCCACGCCGCGGTGCGCGTGACCGGCCTGGTGGTGACCAAGCTCGACGGCACCGCCAAGGGTGGCGTGGTGTTCGCGCTGGCCCGCGAGTTCGGCATCCCGATCCGCTTCATCGGCCTGGGCGAAAAACCCGAGGACCTGCGCGTGTTCGATCCCGAGGGTTTCGTGGACGCCCTGCTGCCCGGAACCCTGGGGGCCGGGTGACGGCACCGGCGCGCAAACGCCGCTGGCCCAAGTTCCTCGCCGCCTTCGCGGTCCTGCTGCTGATCGGCGCGTGGTGGTTGAACCGCCAGCTGGAGCCGGAGCGCCTGACCGTCCTCGTGCTCGACCGCGCCGGCGCCGCGCTCGGGCTCGAGCTGTCGATTGACGGCACGCCCGAATACGCGCTGCGCCCGGAGCCGCGTCTGGTGCTGCCGAAGCTGAGCGCGCGCCAGCCCGGCGCCGGCACACCGCTGCTGCACGCCGAACGCGCCGAAGTCTCCCTGCCCTGGTCCACGCTGACGGGGGACACTGCGCTGGTGATCACCCGCGTCGAACTTGAGCGACCGGTGCTGGACCTGGCCGCGCTGGCGGCCTGGCAGGCGACGCGGCCGGAGGCGCCGTTCGAATTGCCGACCTTCACCGACGGCCTGCGCATCGTCGATGGCACCGTGCTCGGCGAGGGCTGGGCGCTGGACATGCTGGGGCTGACGCTGCCGAGCCTGGTGCCCGGCGAGCGCGCGGAAGCCCAGGTTTCGGGCCAGTTCGAACGCGGCAGCCTTTTCCTGCTGTTCGAGGGCCCGCTGGGCCTGGACAGCGCCGGCCTGGCCTCGGACTTCGACTTGGCGCTGGAAGGCCGCCTGCGCGACGGAGAGCTCGAAGCGCCGGTGACGCTGGGCGCGGCCGGCCGGTTCGACGCCACCGGCGATACCGCCGCGCTGGCGCTGAAGACGCTGCGGCTGCGCTCGCAGTCGCCGCTGCCGGACGTGGATGCCTCGGGCACCGCCTCGTTCGGCGAATCCATCGGAATGGCCTTGGAGGGCCGCCTGCCCGCCTGGCCCGCGGACTGGCCGGTGCTGCCCTCGCCGCTGGCGGAGTCCATCGCACCGGTGGACTTCACGCTCGGCTATTCCGGCGCCGCGGACTTCAGCGCGCCGCTGTCGCTGACCCTGGTCCGCGACCAGACGCGGGCCGAAGCGGAACTGGCGGTTCCGGAACTCCTGGCCTGGCTCGACAGGACGGACGCCAGCCCGCTGCCGCCGCTGCGCGCGACCGTCGAGACGCCGAGCATGGTGGTTGGCGGCGTGACGCTGGAAGGCGTGCGCATCCGGATCGAAGACGATGAGGCTACAGAAAGCGAAGCGGACGCAGACCCGGAAGGGGAGCCATGAAGACCTTCGCGTCCCGGCTTCTGCATTGGTTCGACAGCGACGGCCGCCACGACCTGCCCTGGCAGCATCCGCGCACGCCCTACCGCGTCTGGCTGGCGGAGATCATGCTGCAGCAGACCCAGGTGCAGACCGTGATTCCGTACTACGCGCGCTTCCTGGACGCGCTGCCCACCCTGCCCGACCTCGCCGCCGCCGACACCGACCGCGTGCTGGCGCTGTGGGCCGGCCTGGGCTATTACGCCCGGGCCCGCAACCTGCACAAGGCAGCCCAAGTCTGCGTGGCCGAACACGGCGGCGAACTGCCGCGCGATTTCGCGAAACTCGCCGCCCTGCCCGGCATCGGCCGCAGCACGGCCGGCGCGATCCTGGCGCAGGCGCATGGCGACCGCCACGCCATCCTAGACGGCAACGTGAAGCGCACGCTGGCGCGTTTCCACGGCATCGCCGGTTATCCCGGCAGCGGCCCGGTCGAGAAGAAGCTGTGGGAGATCGCGCAGCAGCATCTGCCCGACGAGCGCCTGGCCGACTACACCCAGGCGATCATGGATTTCGGCGCCACCCTGTGCACCCGCCACGACCCGGCCTGCGTGCTCTGCCCGCTGCAGGACGACTGCGTCGCGCGCATCGAGGGCCGCGTCGAGCAGCTGCCGGAAGCCAAGCCCGGCAAACCCCTGCCACAGCGCCGCACCCTGATGCTGCTGGTGCGCGATGCCGAGGGCCAGGTGTTGCTGGCCCGGCGCCCGCCGACCGGCGTCTGGTCGGGCCTGTGGTCCCTGCCCGAGGCCGGCGACCACGACGAGGCCCGCGCCTTCCTGTCGCGCCACGCCGGCGCCGACTTCGACGCCGCCGAAGCGCTGCCGCTGATCGAACACACGTTCAGCCACTACCGCCTGCACATCGAACCGATGAGCTGGCGCGTGCCCAACTCCCCGCCCGCGGTGGGCGACAATAGCGACCTGCGCTGGCAGCCTTTCGAACGCCTGTCCGATCTGGGCCTGCCGGCCCCCGTGAAAAAACTGCTGGGAAGCCTGGAACCATGAGCCGCACCGTCTTCTGCGAAAAGCTGCAGCGCGAAACCGAGGGCCTGGCCTTCGTGCCCTGGCCCGGCGCCCTGGGCAAGCGCGTGTTCGAACACATCGGCCGCGAGGCCTGGCAGCAGTGGCTGGCGCACCAGACCATGCTGATCAACGAGAACCGCCTCTCGCCCATGGACCCGAAACACCGGGCCTTCCTGGAGACCGAGATGGAAAAGTTCCTGTTCGGCGGCGGCGCCGAGAAGCCGGCCGGCTACGTCGCACCCGAGGCCTGAAACGACGAATCCCGCGCTTGCGGCGCGGGATTCGTCCCGGCGTCTCCGCCGTCGCGGTCAGGACTGGGCGGGTTCGCCGGCAGCCCTTTCGTCCATGCGCATCGCCTCGACGTTCACCGGGCGGATCTGGTTGATCCGGCAGATGCCCCCATTCGGGCTGTGCACGTAGCCATTGACCTTGAGGTCGGCGAAACCGCCGCTGATGGCGATCTTGAACTGCTTGTCGAGCGTTCGGCAGGCCGCGCTGGGGCGCAGGTCCACCAGCCAGGCCTTTTCCTTGCCGTTCCAGAACAGGATCTCGTGCTCCCCCAGCAGCTCCCAGGAATTGGCGAAGGCCGAACGGCTCCGCTTGCGCGGGAAGTAGGTGACATGGTCGACCGGCGCGCCCGCGTGCTTGATCGCTAGCGCCAAGCGTGCGGGATCTTTGGGATCGGCTGCCTTGGTCGGGCCGGACAGGAGGCTGCAGGCGACCAGCACGGTGGCGGACAGGGCGATCAGGCACGTCTTCATGGCGCGGCTCCTGGGGCATGGGCGGCCAGGCCGCCGGTGGGGTCGCCTGGAACCTACGCCCTGCAGACCCTACCGGGCATGAACATTCCGGCCCTGCTGCGCGTCCCCGGCGCCGCACCGGGTCCGGCCCGGAGTCGGCTTGCCTCGCCCGGGCCGGTTCCGCTAGAATCTCGCGCTCGCTCCGGCCCCGCCCGGATGCGTTTCAAGCCAGTCTCTGGCCGAGTAGCTCAGTTGGTAGAGCAGGGGATTGAAAATCCCCGTGTCGGCGGTTCGATTCCGTCCTCGGCCACCATGATTCCGGTGAAGGCCTGCGCACAGTCGCAGGCCTTCTTTTTTCCGGGCCTTCAGCCCTGCCCCGCTTCCAGGTGCGTCAGGTACAGCCGCAGGTCGAACTCCAGCTGGTGGTAGTCCGGGGCCATGT
>CBFGOZ010000116.1:0-7938 GCA_965650505.1 uncultured Arenimonas sp. | reverse complement strand
TGTACAGGAACAGCGCGCCGAAGTTGAAGGTGCCCGCCAGCGCCAGCAGCCGGAACTTCCGGTTCGACAGCATCGACCCGTAGTCGCGCGCCAGCGTGCCGGCGCGCAGGGGCACGCGGTTCTCGACCGGATGGCTTTCCGGCAGGCCCCAGGCGGTCAGGCCCAGCAGCAGCACGCCGAACGCCGCCAGGAACCAGAAGATGCCGTGCCACTCCGAGAAGCCCAGGATCCAGCCGCCGATCACCGGCGCGATCGCCGGCGCGATGCCGAAGATCATCGAGATCTGGCTCATCAGCCGCTGCGCGTCGTCGCCC
This sequence comes from uncultured Arenimonas sp., assembly GCA_965650505.1. Taxonomy (GTDB): domain Bacteria; phylum Pseudomonadota; class Gammaproteobacteria; order Xanthomonadales; family Xanthomonadaceae; genus Arenimonas. Next base: position 7,624 of record CBFGOZ010000116.1, on the reverse strand, counting down.
TGCAGGCAGTCGCGCACCACCGCGCGGCCGACGATCAGGCCCACGCCGGCCGACAGGCCCTGCAGCGCGCGGTAGACCAGCATCGTGGTCATGTCGTTGGCCAGGGCGGCGCCGACGGACGCGAGCGTGAACACCACGATGCCGGCCAGCAGCACCTTCTTGCGGCCGATGGCGTCCGAGATCGGGCCATGGAACAGGCTCATCGCCGCGTAGCCGATCAGGTAGACGCTGATCGTCTGCTGCATCGCCACCTTGCCCACGCCCAGGTCCCGCGCCATCACCACGAAGGCCGGGAAAACGGTGTCGATCGAGAACGGCCCGAACATGGCCAGCCCGCCCAGGATGAAGGCCAGCCGGGCGCGGGAAATGTTGAGATGGGAGATCATGGGAACCCGGCGCGGAAAACCGTGCAAGCATACAAGCCCCTACCGGCCCGCGCTTGAACCGCGGCCCTACGCCACCAGGTAATCGATCCGATGTCCGACGCCCCGGCCAGCCACTCCGAATCCCCGCCCGTCGCCGAGCGCAGCCTGGGCGCGGTGCTGCGCGAACTGCTGCCCTTCCTTCGTCCCTACTGGGGCCGGATCGTGCTGGCGATGGCCTGCCTGGTGCTGGCCAAGTTCGCGAACCTCGGCGTGCCCCTGGTGCTCAAGCGCCTGGTGGACGGACTGGATGTCGAACCTTCGCTGCTGGTGCTGCCGGTGGCGCTGCTGCTCGCCTACGGCGCCGCGCGGCTGTCGGTGACCCTGTTCACCGAGCTGCGCACGATCGTGTTCGCGCGGGTGATGGCGCGCAGTTCGCGCACGGTGATGCTGCGCGTGTTCCGGCACCTGCATGCGCTGAGCCTGCGCTTCCACCTCAACCGCCGCACCGGCGGCGTCGCCCGCGACGTCGAACGCGGCGGCACCGCCATCTCCGACCTGCTCGACTGGACCATCTACACCATCCTGCCGACCCTGCTCGAGATCACCCTGGTCACCGCCGTGCTGGTCTGGGCCTACGACTGGGGCTTCGCGGTGATCACCCTGGCCACCATCGCCGTCTACGTGGCCTGGACCTTCCGCGTCACCGAATGGCGCACCCGCTTCTACCGCGCCGCGGTCGAGGCCGACACCCGCGCCAGCGCCCGCGGCGTGGATTCGCTGCTCAACTACGAGACGGTGAAGTACTTCAACAACGAGGAACACGAGGCGCGCCGCTACGACGAACACCTGCAGGAAATGGAGAATGCCTCGGTCAAGAGCCTCAAGTCGCTGGCGGTGCTTAACCTGGGCCAGAGCGCGATCATCGCCATCGGCATCACCGCCCTGATGTGGCGCGCCGCCGCCGGCGTGGCCGCCGGCAGCATGACCATCGGCGACCTGGTGCTGGTGAACGCCTACCTGCTGCAGCTGTCGGCGCCGCTGAACTTCCTGGGCATGGTCTACCGCGAGGTGAAGCAGGCCATCACCAACATCGAGCGCCTGTTCGGCCTGATGGACGAGGCCCAGGAGGTGCGCGACCGCCCCGATGCCCGCGCCCTGGTGACGCACCAGCCGCGGGTGGACTTCGAGGACGTGCGCTTCGGCTACGACGGCCGGCGCGAGATCCTGCACGGCGTCAGCTTCTCGATACCGCCCGGCGGAACCCTGGCCGTGGTCGGGCACTCGGGCAGCGGCAAATCCACGCTCTCGCGCCTGCTCTACCGCTTCTACGAGATCGGCGCCGGCAGCATCCGCATCGACGGCCAGGACCTGCGCGAGCTGCAGCAGGACAGCGTGCGCTCGGCGATCGGCATCGTCCCGCAGGACACCGTACTGTTCAACGACACCATCCGCTACAACATCCGCTACGGCCGCCCGGCCGCGACCGATGCCGAGGTCGAGGCGGCGGCGCGCTCGGCCCACATCCACGACTTCATCCTCACCCTGCCCGACGGCTACGACACCGAAGTCGGCGAACGTGGGCTCAAGCTCAGCGGCGGCGAGAAGCAGCGCGTGGCGATCGCCCGCGCCCTGCTGAAGAACCCGGCCGTGCTGATCTTCGACGAAGCCACCTCGGCGCTCGATTCCGCCAGCGAACAGGCCATCCAGGACGAACTTGACCGCATAGCCGTCGGCCGCACCACCCTGGTCATCGCCCACCGCCTGTCCACGGTGATGGACGCCGACGAGATCCTGGTGCTCGACCAGGGCCGCGTGCTTGAGCGCGGCACCCACGAGCAGCTGCTCGCCGCCCGCGGCCACTATGCGCGGATGTGGAGCCTGCAGCAGCAGGAGAACGCGGCTCCGGTGCCTTCCCCCGCGCCGGCCGGCTGAACCCGGCGGCGCCTGTGCTAGCGTCGGCGCCAGTCCGTCCGCCCGACCGCGCCATGACTCCGACGTTCCGGCTTGTGCTGCTGGTGATCCCGATCCTGCTGGCCATGGCACTCGGCGCCGTCGCGCCGGTGCTGGCGCAATCGCCCGGCCAGCGCCCGCCGCCGCCGGGCCACCCGCCGCCGCCCGGGCATCCGCCCCCGCCGCGGCCGGGACTGCCGCCGCCACGTCCGGCACCCACGCCGGTGCAGCCCGGCATCGCGCCCGAGACGGCGTCCACGCCGGCGTCCGCGCCGGCTTCGCCCGCCGAGGCCCGCCTGGAACAGGCGCGCCGCGGCGGCGGGAGCGGCGACCTGGGCGCCGCGCTGATGGCCCTGGCCAATGAACATATCGGCCGTTCGCGCGACGACCTCGCCCTGCCCCTGCTCGAAGAGGCCGGCGCGCTGGCCAACCGCAGCGGCGACGACCGCCTGGGCCGCGAGGCCGCCCTCGCCGCCGCCGACCTCTACCTGCGCCGCGGCGACACGGCGCTGGAGCGGACCTGGCGGGACCAGGCCGACCGCTACCGCGAACGCATCGCCGCCGGCGTCGCGCCGCCGCCCGCCGCGACACCCGCGGCGGCGGCCGCTCCGGCCGCAGTCCCCGCGGCCGCGGACCCGGCGCAGCCCGCCTCGCCCCCGCCGCCCGCGCCGGCCGGCGCGCCCGCTCCGCGCTGGCCCTGGCTGCTGCTGCCGCTGGCGGTCGCGCTGGTGTGGGCCTGGCGCCGCAGCCAGGCCAAGGCGGAACGGCTGCACGAGGAAGCCGAACGGCTGGCGCGCCACCAGCGCCAGCTCCGCAGCGCCCACAGCGCCCTGCAGGAGCAGGCGGCGCAGCTGCGGCAGGCCGCGGTGCAGGACACGCTGACCGGCGCGCTGACCCGCGCCGCCTTCGCGCGCGAGCTCGAGGAATCGCTGCTGCACGCCGCGCACTACGGCAAACCGGTGGCGCTGATGGTCTTCGACCTGGACCACTTCAAGCAGATCAACGACGGCCACGGCCACCTCGCCGGCGACGCCGCGCTGAAGTTCGTCGCCGGCATCGTGCGCGAGAACCTGCGCAGCGAAGACCTGTTCGGACGCTTCGGCGGCGACGAATTCCTTATCGCCTGCGCCGACCTCGGCCGCGAGCCGGCCCTGGCCCTGGCCGAGAGGATCCGCACAGCGACCCAGCAGCGGGCGGTCGCCGAAGACCCGCGGCTGGCCGCATTGAGCCTGAGCCTGGGCATCGCCCACGCCGATCCGGGCGCCGGCTATTCACTGGAACTGCTGTTCAGCCGCGCCGACGCGGCGCTGTACGCCGCCAAACGCGGCGGCCGCAACCGCAGCGTGCTGGAGGACGCCGCGACGCCAGCGCCGCCCCGCGACCAGCACGCGCCCCGCAGCCTGGCCTGATCCGCCCCCGCCGGAGGCCGATACGCTCTAAGATGCCCGCACGCGACCGCGGCCCTGGGGAGGGGTGATGGACGCATCGGCGTTTTTCCAGTACCCGACCATCCGCGCGGCGCCGGCCGACGCGGCGATGTGCCTGCTGCGCAACGCCAGCGACGCGCAGTGGCAGCGCCTGCTGACGCACACCACCTCGCGCCGCTTCGCCGCCGGCGAACTGCTGATCCGCGAGGGCGAGGCGGACGACGCGCTCTACTTCGTCGGCCGCGGCGAGCTGGAGGTGCTGATGCCGCGCGGCCGCGCGGCGCCGCGCCAGCTGGCGGTGATCCGCGCCGGATCGGTGGTCGGCGAACAGTCCTTCCTCGACCACCAGCCGCGTTCGACCAGCATCCGCGCGCTGACCGAGGGCGAGGTGTTCCGCTTCAGCCGGGAGAAATTCCTGGTGTTCTCGGCGCGGGAACCGGCCCTGGCCCGCGACCTGCTGCTCGACCTGGGCCGCATCGTCTCGCTGCGCCTGCGCGACACCACCCGCTTCCTGGCCCAGGGCCGCTGAGCCGGCCATGGCCGACGGCAGCCGCCCGGTCTTCCCGAACTACCTCGAGCAGCGGCGCCGGCTGCCGATCCCGGCCTGGCATGCGCTGCGGCTGCTGAGCCTGGCGGCGGTGGGCGGCCTGCTGTGGCTGTGTTTCGCACAGCCGGCGCTGGCGCTGCAGCTGTTCTGGGGCCTGGCGGTGCCGCTGCTGCCGCTGGTGTTCCTGACCCTGCCCGGCCTGTGGCGCAACCTGTGCCCGCTGGCGGCGACCAACCAGCTGCCGCGTCTGTTCGGGCTCTCGCGCGGCCTCACGCTGCCCGCCGCGGCGCGCAGGTACGCGGTGCTGGCCGGGCTGCTGGCGCTGTTCCTGGCGGTCTCGGCGCGGCGGGTGCTGTTCGACACCGACGCCGGCGCGCTGGCGGCCCTGGTCGGCGGCGCGCTGGGGCTGGCCCTGCTGGGCGGCCTGGTGTTCAAGGGCAAGAGCGGCTGGTGCGGCAGCTTCTGCCCACTGCTGCCGGTGCAGCGGCTGTACGGGCAGGAGCCGCTGAAGCTGGTCCCGAACAGCCACTGCCAGCCCTGTGTCGGCTGCACCCGCAACTGCTACGACTTCAATCCGCAGGTGGCCTGGCTGGCCGACCTCTACGACGACGACCCGGGCCTGGGCACCGACCGCCGCCTGGTGGCGGGCGCCCTGCCCGGCCTGGTGCTGGCCTATTTCACCGCGCCGGCGGGCGGCGATTTCGTCGTGCAGCTGCTGCACAACGGCCTGTACTGCCTGGTCGGCGTCGGCGCCTACTGGCTGGCCGAGTCGCTGTTCCGGCAGAGCGCGCAGCGCATCACGGTGGTGTTCGGCGCGGTCGCGCTGAACCTCTATTACTGGTTCGCGTCGGTCACGCTTTTCGAAACCATCGCCCAGCTGGGCGCCGCGCTGCCGGTGGAAGCGCTGGCCTGGGTGCTGCGCGCGCTGGTGTTCGCGCTGTCGCTGCACTGGATCGTCCGCGGCTTCGCCAAGGAACCGCTGTTCCTGGCCCAGACCTATGCCCAGGCGCCGCGCACCCAGGTGGCGACCCGGGCGCTGGCCCTGCATTCCACCGCCGACCAGCCCGTGGTCACGCTGGACCCCGGCGCCAAACAGCTGGTCGCCACGCCCGGCGGCACCCTGCTCGACCTGCTGGAAGCCAACGACTGCGCCATCAACGCCGGCTGCCGCATGGGCGCCTGCGGCGCGGACCCGGTGGCGGTGCTGAGCGGCGCGGAGAACCTCAGCCCCTGCAGCGACCGCGAGCGCGACACACTGCGCCGGCTCGGCTACGGCGAGGGCGTGCGCCTGGCCTGCAGCGCCCGGGTGTCCGGCCCCGTCGGGCTGCACCTGGACCCGGGCATGGCGGCGGCGTCCGCCGATACCGAGCCGATGGCGATCGACCCCGGCATCGAGCGCATCGTCATCGTCGGCAACGGCATCGCCGGCGTCACCGCCGCCGACGTGATCCGCCGGCACTGGAAGACCGGCGAACTGCACCTGGTCGGCGCCGAGCGGCATCCGCTCTACAACCGCATGGCCATCACCAAGCTCATCTACGGCCGCACCGCCATGCAGGGCCTGCTGCTGATGCCGGAGGCGTGGTACGACGAGCGCAACATCAGCACCTGGCTCAACACCCGGGTGCGGCGCATCGACGCGGTCGCGCGCAAGGTCGAGCTGGCCACCGGCGAAACCCTGCCCTACGACCGCCTGATCCTGACCGCCGGCAGCCGCAGCTTCGTGCCGCCGATCGAAGGCTTCGCCCGCCCGGGCTGCTTCACCCTGCGCGAGGCCGACGACGCGATGGCCATCCGCGACTACGTGCAGCAGCACGACGCGCGCCAGGCCGTGGTCGCCGGCGGCGGCCTGCTGGGCCTGGAGGCGGCCTACGGCCTGATGCGCCTGGGACTGCGCGTGCGCGTGCTCGACCGTTCCGACCAGCTGCTGTCGCGCCAGCTCGACGCGCGCGCCAGCCAGCACCTTAGGACTTATCTCGAAGGCCTGGGCCTGGCGCTGGGCTTCGGCCAGGAAGTCGCCGCGGCGCTGGGCGAACCGCGGCTGCGCCAGCTGCGCCTGAAGAGCGGCGAGCTGATCGAGGCCGACCTGCTGCTGGTCGCCGCCGGCATCGCACCCAACCTGATGCTGGCCGCCGACGCCGGCGCTCAGACCGGCCGCGGCGTGCAGGTGGACGAGCGCATGCGCAGCTCGATCGAACACGTCTACGCCGCCGGCGACGCCGCCGAGTGGCGCGGCGCGCCCGGCCAGGTGCCGGGCCTGTGGGCGGTGGCGGTGGAACAGGGCCGCATCGCCGCGCTGAACGCACTCGGCGCCGATGCGGTGTACGCGCCCAAGCCGGTGCCGGTGGCGCTGAAGGTGGCGGGCGTGGACCTGACCTCGATCGGCCGCTTCGAAGCCGCGGACGGCGACGAGGCCTTCGTGTTCGAAGACGACAGCCGCTACCGCAAGCTGGTGCTGCGCGAGGGCCGGGTGGCCGGCGCCCTGCTGCTGGGCCATCCGGAACTGGCCGATGCCGTGGTCGGCGCGGTCGACGCGGGCCGCGATGTCGCGGGCCAGCGTGAAGCGCTGGCCCGCGGCGACTGGAGCGGGCTGGCGGCCTGAACCGGCACGGTCAGTGCGCTGCGTGCTTTTCCAGGCACAGGACCTTGCGGTAGCTGCACAGGGCGTCCACCAGCTCCGCCTCCGCCGCCAGGATGCCGGCCTTCTCCGCCTCGCCCATCATCTGGATGAAGTAGCTCTGCTCGTCGATGCCCTGGCGGTCGACGAAGGGATAACGCAGGGTCGCCGGATCGGCCAGGTCGGGCGCCGCGGCGATGTCCTCGTTGCGTGCGTGCGGGGCGTAGAACATCAGGTGCGGCATCGCCATCGTATGCACCTGCAGGTCGGGCGGACCGGCGGTGCGCATGATCGGACCGACCATGTAGGACAGCCCGGGGCGCTGCGGCACGGCGTAGGTCTTGTCCTGCCAGCGCCGGGTGATGGTCGCCTTCAGTTCGGCCGGGCCGAGACCTTCGGCGCGCAGCGTGGCGGCATCGCGGATCACCCGCAGATAGGTGCCGGCACCGGCGGCGTCGTAGCAGAGCGGGAAATAAATATCGTCGCGGAAGTCGCCCAGTTCCCAGACGGTGCGCTGCACCAGGCATTCCTGGCCGTTGCTTCCTTTCCTCGCCAGCCGGTAGCCCGAGGCCGGATCGAGCAGGTAGACCGTGGCGCCTTCGCGCAGCGCGGGTGGCAGGGCGCTCAGGGCGAACCGGGTCTCCAGTTCGGCCGGCATCGCCTCCAGGTCCGTGCCAGCGCGGGCGGGCATCGCGGCAGCGAGGCCGGCACGCAGCAG
>CBFGOZ010000115.1:0-7949 GCA_965650505.1 uncultured Arenimonas sp. | reverse complement strand
CTGCCCCTGGGCCCGCGCCCGGTGCTGCGCGCCAGCGCCACCGCGAAACTGCTGATCGTCGGCCAGGCCCCGGGCACCCTGGTGCACGGCAGCGGCATACCCTGGGACGACGCCAGCGGCGTGCGCCTGCGCGGCTGGCTGGGCCTGGACAAGGCCGCCTTCTACGACGAGACGAAGATCGCCATCGTGCCGATGGGCTTCTGCTACCCCGGCCGCGGCGCCAGCGGCGACCTGCCGCCCCGCCCCGAATGCCGCGCCACCTGGCACCCGCGCCTGCTGCCCCTGCTGCCGCAAGTAACCACCGTGCTGGCCATCGGCCAATACGCGCAGGCGTATTTCCTGGGCGAACGCCGCAAGAAGACGCTGACCGAGACCGTGCAGGCCTGGCGCGAGTACGCGCCCGCCGTGTTCCCCCTGCCCCACCCCAGCCCGCGCAACGTCGGGTGGTTCATGCACAACCCGTGGTTCGAGGGCGAGGTGGTGCCGGCGCTCAAGGCCCAGGTGCAAGATGTGTTGGGCAAGAACGATTGATCAGACCGTGAGGGTCGTGGCCTCGGGCGCCGAGTCCGGATCGACCGCCGCGGCACAGCGCTCGACCCGGTGATCGGCGACGATCCGGCCCTCGTGCATCACCAGCACCCGGTCTGCCGACGCGATCGTCTCCGGCCGGTGGGCGATGATCACCCGCGTGATGCGGAGCCGCCGCACGGCGTCGTTGACCTGCCGTTCGCGTTCGACGTCGAGGTGGCTGGTGGCTTCGTCCAGGAACAGGAAACGCGGCTGCCGGTATAGCGCCCGCGCCAGGATCACGCGCTGCCGCTGTCCGCCCGACAGGCTGTTGCCCATGTCGCCGATCAGGCTGTGGTAGGCCATGGGCATGGCCGCGATTTCGTCGTGCACGGCCGCCAGCCGCGCCGCCGCTTCGATGCGTGTCGCGTCCGGGTCGACTTCGCCCAGGGCGATGTTGTCGGCAATCGACCCGGCGAACAGGGTGTCGTCCTGCATCACTGCGCCCACCGTGGCGCGGAACTCGCGCAACCCGATCGCCGCGAGCGGCCGGCCGTCCACGCGCACCTCGCCTTCGCTGGCCGGCAGCAGGCCCAGCATCAGCTTGAGCAGGGTGGTCTTGCCGCAGCCCGAAGGGCCGACGATCGCCACGCATTCGCCGGCGGCGATGCTGAAGCCGCACTCGCGCAGGACCCAGGGTTCGCCTTCGGCGTAGCGGAATCCCAGCGCATCGACCCGCAGTCCGCGCTCGCCGGGCGTTTCGGCGAGCTGCGCATCTGCGTCATCCGACTCCGGTGGTGCCAGCACGACGTCCGCCAGCCGTTCGCCATGCAGCCGCAGCATCCGGAACTCCAGCCCCTTGTCGATCAGCCCGGCGACCCGCTGGGAGAACTGGTCCTTGTAGGCCAGGTAAGCCACCAGCATGCCCACCGAGAACAACCCGTCCAGCACGAGGCCGGCGCCGAACCATACGACCAACAGCCGCTCCAGCCCGAACACCGCCAGGTTCGCGCCCGACAGCCCGAGCCCCAGCCGCGCGAGCCCCAGTTCGGCGTTGAGCGTGCGCGCCAGCAGATTGGCGTAGGCGGACTGTCGCGTCGCCTCTTGGCCGGAGACCTTCAGGCTCTGCATGCCACGCAGCGTTTCCAGCAAGTGGCCCTGCTGCTGCGCCGCCGCCACCAGCTGTCGTTCGGTGCCGCGGCGCAGTCGGCCATACGTGGCGGCGCGCATCGCGAGATAGACCAGAACCGCCAGGCCGGTCAGCGCCGCCAGCCGCGGGCTGTAGGCCAGCATCATCGCCAGCGTGACCAGGGCCATGGCGCCATCGACCACCGCCTCGACCGCGCTGGTCGTGAGCGAACGCTGGATAGCCTGCACGGAGCCCAGCCGGGACACCACATCGGCCAGCTGCCGACGTTCGAAGAACGCGAGCGGCAGCCGCAGCAAGTGTGCGAACACATTGCCGGTCCATTGCTGCCCCAGGCGGGACGACAGGTGCAGGACCGCCGCACCGCGCACCCAACCGGTCGCCACCTGCAGCAGAAGCAGGCCGCCGAACGCCAACGCCAGCAGCGTCAGCAGGCCACGATCCGCGGACACCAGCGCCTGGTCGATGACCCACTGCAGGTAGAAGGGGGCGAGCACGACGAGGACCTGCAGGGCCAGCGACAGGCCGAGCAGCTGGGCCAGCGCCCCACCCAACCCGCGAATGCGGCCTGTCAGCTGCCGAAGACTGATCGCCGGCGGTGGCGGGCGACGCACGAAATCATGCCCGGGAGCAAGCTCGAGCGCCACGCCGGTGAAGTGCGTGGACAGTTCGTCCAGGCGGAGCAGGCGCTCACCGAACCCCGGATCGAACACCGTCGCGCCGCGTCGCGCAAGGCGGGTCAATACGACGAAGTGGTTCATATCCCAATGCAGGACGCAGGGCAGACGCAGCTTTTCGAGGTCCTTGAGCTCCAGGCGCAGCGGTCGTGGCTGCAGCCCGAGACCCCGCGCGATCTCGGCCAGGCGCGCCAGGCTGGCGCCCTTGAGCGACAGGCCAAACCGCTGGCGAAGCTCCGCCAGGCTGCAGCGGTGGCCGTGATGCGTGGCCACCATCGCCAGGCAGGCCAGGCCGCACTCCGCCGCCTCCGCTTGCAGGATGGGTTTCATCCGATGCGCGGGCGGTCCGAGAAGTACTGTGCCAACGCAGCGACGAAAGCCGGCACGAACAGGACCAGGCAAAGCCAGGTCAAGAGGTCGCCGAAGTTGATGGCGGTGAAGCGTCCACCCAGCACCCAGCCGACGTAGTTCGTCACCTTGGCGGTGACCAGCGACTCGATCACGTTCAGTGTCAGCACGCCGGCGACGGCCCCCAGCAGCGCGCGGCAGAGCAGGAACCCCGAATTCCCGGGGCGCGCGCCGTACTCGGCGATGCGGACGCCGGCATAGAAAGCGGCGAACACCACCGCGGCGATGCCGAACCAGGCCATGGTCGGCAGGCCGAAGGCACGGACCTCGTTGTGGTGGTGCACGTTGCCGAGCAGCAAGGCGCCGTAGATCCGCGCCTCGCCCGGATCGAAAGCGAAGGCAGCCACCGCGCGGAACAGGGCGTCGCTCAGGCCGAGCATCAGGCCCAGAAGTTCAGGACAGTTTCGGAACATCATCTTCATCTCGCCTCCTGGAAGGGCGTTGGCTGCGTGCAGCCAACGCCGGTGTGCTCAGTTCGTCTTCGGCGGGCAGGTGACTTCGACCTTGATCGCTTCCTTGCTGACCTCGACCGAGCCGCTGCAGCCCTGGCTGACGCCGTAGGCCACCACCACCAGGCCACCGATCAGCAGCGCGCCGCCGATCACCAGGCCGGCGACGACCACCGGGTTGCCGCCTTCCACCATTTCCAGCTCGACATGGCTCAGTTCACGCATGGCACATCCCTCCTTGAAAACCCGCTGATTGCGGGCGGGCCCACCTCAGCGCGCCTACCCAGGTAGGCGGCAAGACGGAGATCCTTCGTGGCCAACCAAGTGTTCCGCAGGAGTGGCAGCGTCGCGGCGACCTGAAGACCGCGCGGCTGCAAGCTCGCGCGAACCGGCTTCGGCTGCATCGAGACATACGCCACTTCCGGACGAGCGGAAGCCTCAATCCCGCCAGCGCCATCCGCCGACACGTCGCCCCGACCCTTTCCTCCCGTCGCCAGCTGTCCACGCAGCGTCTGCAGCGGTTCGACCAGCCATTCCCACAAACGGCGCCGCTCGCCCAGGATGTCGGCCTCCAGCACCAGTCCCGGCCGCAGCGGGCGCTCGGTTCCCACGGCGTGCACGCTCTGCCGCTCCAGGGCCACGACCACGCGATAGGTCGGTTCACCGCCGCCCTCGCCCGCGGCCAGCGCATTGCGGCTGATGCGCGCGACGCGCCCGCGGTGCTGTCCGAACTTCTGGTACGGATAGGCGGCATAACGCAGCAGCACCTCATCGCCCGGCGCGATGAAACCTATGGCTGCACCGGGCACGACCAAGTGCGCCTCCAGCTGGCTCGATGCCGGCAGCAGGGCCAGCAGCGGCTGTCCGGCCTGCACGGCCTGGCCCGCGTGCACGAACAGCACGCCGACCGCGCCCGCGATCGGCGCCGTCACCACCGCTTCGCCGCGTGCCCGCAGCTCTATGCGCTCCTGTTCCAGCGCGGACAGCTCGCGCAGCTCCGCGGCCTCGGATGCCGCCAGCTCCTGCGGGATCTCCCGAAGGGCCTGCTGCAGCTGCGCCCGCTTCTGGCTGGCCGCCGAGCGCTGTCGCTGCAGCGACTGCACGGCGCCCAACAGGTCCAGGGCCTGGTTTTCCTGCTGCTGCAGCTGCAGGTCGGTGACATAGCGCTGCGTATGCAGTCGCCTGAACTTCTGCAGCGCCTGTTTCGCGAGGTGATGCTGGTGCCGACGCGTGACCAGCTCCGCCTCGATCTGGCCGAGCTCCGCCTCGACCAGCACCATCTGCTGTTCAAACCCTGCGGTCTGCGCTCGAAGACGCTGGCGCTGGGCACGATGGCCGTTGCGCGCGCCTTCGCTGCGGGCCTGCACCGATCGGTCAACGGAGTCGCGGGTATTGCCGGAATCACGTGTTGCCCCCGGCACGACCACCTGCGCCAGGACGTCGCCCGGCAGCAGGCGCTGGCCTTCCTGCACCGGCAGTTCGGCGACCACGCCCGACACCGGCGCGACCACCGTGGCCAGCCCCAATGTCGGCACCAGCTGCCCGGCCACGCGCGTGCGCCGCGTGTAGTCGCCGCAGGCAAGCAGCCAGACGACGCCGGCGCAGGCCAGCAGCACGCCGATGGCCAGCGCATTTGCCGACACAGGCTGGTCGAGCACGACTTCGCCCAGCCAGCTGTGCCGGCGTGCCTGCAGGGCCTCGGTGCGGAACAAGGGAAGGGACATTCGTGCGCCTCTCTGGGCACGAAGTCTGGCGGCCGCCATCGCGGCCGACCCGGCGATTCAGCCGCTCAGCGGGGTAGGAAAAAGACGATCAGCTGCAGCACGGCCAGCGCGTAGGCGCCGGCGATCGCGTCATCGAGCATGGCCCCGAAGCCGCCATGCACCTTCTGGTCCGCCCAGCTCACCGGCCAGGGTTTGGCGATGTCGAAAATGCGGAACAGCACGAAGGCCGCGAGCATCCAGGGCCAGCCGGCCGGCGCCATCAGCAGGGCGATCCACATGCCGATGTATTCGTCCCAGACCACCAGGGACGGGTCTTCGATGCCGGTGCGGGTGATCACCCAGTGCGCCGCCCACACGCCGATGCCGAAGCCCGCGGCCAGCACGGCCAGGTAGGCCGGCAGCGGCAGGTCCTTCATCAGGAACCACCAGGGCAGCAGGGCGGCCAGGCTGCCTACCGTGCCCGGGGCCTTGGGCGAAAAACCCGCGCCGAAGCCGGCGGCGATCCAGCCCAGCGGGTGTTTCATCAGCTTGCGGCGGGTGCCGACCGGCAGCATGGGCATCAGTGCACTCCCTGGAAATGCTGGTAGCCGGCGCGCGGGGGCGCGTAGTCGGCGCCGTCGGGCGTGGTGCAGCGCAGGCCGGGTTGTGGTTCGAGCTGGCCGATGACCGTGGCGGTGACGCCGCGTTCCGACAGCGCCTGTTCGATCGCGAAGGCGGCGGACGCGGGGGCGGTGAAGCAGAGTTCGTAGTCGTCGCCGCCGGACAGCTGCAGGGGCCAGCGCGCGGCTTCGTCGAAGTGCTCGGCCAGGGTGCGCGAGGTGGGCAGGCGGCCCAGGTCGATGCGGGCGCCCAGGCCGCTGGCCGTGAGCACGTGGCCGAGATCGGCGGCCAGGCCGTCGCTGATGTCGATGCCCGCGGTGGCCAGTCCGCGCAGGGCCAGGCCCGCTTCGATGCGCGGCGTGGGGCGGTCCAGGCGGTGGCGCAGCTTGGCGCTGGCCGGGCCGCGGGCGCGCCACTGCTGCAGGGCGCCGGCGGCGTCGCCCAGGGTGCCCGTGACCCAGACCTCGTCGCCGGCCCTGGCGCCATCGCGGCGCAGGGCCTCACCTTCCGGCACCAGGCCGTGCGCGGTGATCGTGATGCTCAGCGGGCCGTGGGTGGTGTCGCCGCCGACAAGGCTGATGCCGTGTTCGTCGGCCAGTTCGAAGAAGCCGTCGAGGAAGGCGTCCAGCCACGCGTCGTCGGCTTCCGGCAGGGTCAGGGCCAGCGTGCACCACGCGGGCGTGGCGGCCATCGCGGCGAGGTCGCTCAGGTTCACCGCGAGGCTTTTCCAGCCGATGTCGGCCGGCGCGGTTTCAGGCGGGAAATGCACCCCGGCCACCAGGGTATCGCTGGTGATCACGAGCTGGTGGCCCGCGGGGACGTTCAACACCGCGGCATCGTCGCCGATGCCCAGGGCCACGTCGGGCCGGGCGCGCACTCGCGCTCGGATGCGTTCGATCAGGGCGAACTCGCCCGGCATCAGGGCTTGCGCTGCGCCTGCGCCTCGGCCTTGCGCCATTCCGCCGCGGCGTGGTCGAGCACGCCGTTGACGTAGGTGTGGCCGTGTTCGCTGCCGAAGCGCTTGGTGGTTTCGATGGCCTCGTTGATCACCACGCGGTAGGGCACGTCCAGGCGGTGGCGCAGTTCGTAGGCGGCGATGCGCAGCACGGCGCGCTCGATCGGGTCCACCTGGGCGATGTCGCGGTCCAGGAAATTGGCCAGCGCTTCGTCCAGCGTGGCGAGGTTTGCTTCGACGCCGCGCACCAGGTCCTCGAAATATTCGAGGTCGGCCACTTCCATGTCCTGCTCGTTGCGGAACTGGTCGATCACCTTGTGGATGGCGGTGTTCGACAGCTGCCAGGCGTAGACGGCCTGCAGGGCGCGGCGGCGGGCGCGGGAGCGGGCGTGCGGGTCGACGCCGTCGGGACGGGGATGCTTCATGCGAGTTTTCCGATCAGGTTCGCCATCTCGATGATGACCAGGGCGGCTTCTTCGCCCTTGTTGCCGTGGTTGCCGCCGGCGCGGGCCTCGGCGTGGGCGTAGTCGTCGACGGCCAGCACGCCGTTGGCGACCGGCACGCCGGTGTCCAGGGCCACGCGCATCAGGCCGCGGGCGCATTCGTCGGCCACCTGCTCGAAGTGGCGGGTGTCGCCGCGCACCACGCAGCCCAGGGCCACGACGCCGGCGTAGCCGATGCGGTCAATGGCGTTGGCGGCGGCCACGGGCAGTTCCCAGGCGCCGGGCACGCGGATCACGTCCACGTTCTCGGCCGGCACGCCGTTGGCCAGGAAGGCGCGGCGGGCGCCGTCCACCAGGGTGTCGGTGATGCGCGGGTTCCAGCGGCTGGCGATGACGGCGTAGCGGGCCGAGCCGGGGCTCTGCACGTCGCCTTCGTAGTGGTTCATGGGGACGACCGGGGCAAAAGGTGCGCCAGTTTACCCCGCGCCCGCGGAAGCCGGGGTCTGCTTCGTTTTATCTTCGGCGGCCCACCGGGCGGAGGGTCCGGGCGTCGCGAAGATAAATCGACTCTGACCCCGGATTTTGGTCAGGGGCTGAGGTATTCGACGACTTCCAGGCCGTAGCCGGCCAGGCCGACCTGGCGGCGCGGGGTGCCCAGCACCCGCAGCTTGCCCAGGCCCAGGTCGGCCAGGATCTGGGCGCCGGCGCCGTTGCGGCGCCATTCCCGGGTCTTGGGGGCGTCGGCGGGGTCGGTTTCGGTGATGCGGGCCAGCAGGTCGTCGGGGCTGACCGGCTCCGACAGCACCACCACCACGCCCTCGCCCGCCGCGGCCACGGCCGCCAGGGCCTGGCCGGCGCTGACGCCGAAGTCGGGCCGCTGCCAGGCCAGCACGTCCGACAGCGGGTTCTTGACGTGCACGCGCACCAGGGTCGGCTTCTCGGCCGTCGGCTGGCCGTGCACCAGGGCGAAGTGCAGGTCGCGGCTGACGCGGTCGCGGTAGGTGACCAGGGTGAACGGGCCATGGGCGGTGTCGATCGC
>CBFGOZ010000114.1:0-8077 GCA_965650505.1 uncultured Arenimonas sp. | reverse complement strand
TTACGCCCGAGCGGGCGGGGACCCCCTTGTGTGCGGGACGGCGCACGCCGGATCGTCCGCGAACGAGCATTGGACCTGCTTGGCCCACAAAGGGCCAAGACGGAAAACGGGGGGTCTGGTAAGGTTTGGGCATGTCCGTGGGCATCCTCCTCCTGAGCCACCAAGGCGTCGGTACCCCGCTGCTGGGCGCGGCGCGCCGGCTGCTGGGCCCGCTGCCCCTGCCCACCGAGGCCTTCGAGGCCGACTGGGACGGCGACCCCGATGCCCAGCTGCCCGCGGCCAGCGCCGCCCTGCGCAAGGTGGATGCCGGCGACGGCGTGCTGATGCTGGTGGACCTGTACGGCGCCACCCCGGCCCGCATCGCCGAGAAACTGTCCCGCCTGGGCACCCCGAGCCACCGCGTCAGCGGCCTGTCCCTGCCCATGCTGCTGCGCGTGCAGAACTATCCCGAACAACCCCTGGACGAACTCGCCCGCACGGCCGCCGCCGGCGCGCGCAATGGCGTGGTGATCGACGATGCTTGAACGCGAACTGCAGGTGACCAACCGCCTGGGCCTGCACGCACGGGCCGCGGCGAAACTCGTGCAGCTGCTGTCCGGGTTCAAGGCCCAGGCCACCCTGGTCGGCCGCGGCCGCGAAGTGAACGCCAAGTCGATCATGGGCGTGCTGCTGCTGGCCGCCGCACCCGGCGCGACCCTGGTGCTCAGGGTCGACGGCGATGACGAAGCGGCCGCCGCCGCGGCCGCCACCGCCCTGTTCGAACGCCGCTTCGACGAGGACGAATAATGCGGCGCGCCCTGCGCGGCCAGGGGGCGTCGCGCGGGATCGCGCTGGGACGCGTGCGAGTGCGCCTGCCGCAGGCCCTGGCGGTGGAGGAGCGGCGCATCGACGCCGAGGCCGTGCCCGACGAGATCCTGCGCCTGCACCGCGCGCTGGACGCGGCGCGCGCCGAACTGCACGGCCTGCGCGAACGCCTGCACGGCGCCCTGGCCCAGGAAGTGGGCGAGTTCCTCGACCTGCACGTGATGATCCTGGACGACCCGGAGCTGCTGCACGGCCTGGACGACCTGGTCAGTACCGGCCGCTACAGCGCCGACTACGCCCTGAAGCTCCAGCGCGACCGCCTGGCCTCGGTGTTCGAGGGCATGCAGGACGATTATTTCCGCAGCCGCCGAGAAGACCTCGACCACGTCATCGGCCGCGTGCACGCCGCCCTGCACCGGCGCGGCGACGACGGCGCCCGCGGCCTGTCGGGCGAGATCCTGGTCTGTGATGCCGTATCGCCCTCGGAGCTGGCCGAACTGCAGTCGCAGGGGGTTGTGGCGGTGGTCGCGGCCACCGGCAGTCCGCTGTCGCACAGCGCCATCCTGGCGCGCAGCCTGCACCTTCCCCTGCTGGTCGGTGCGGCCGAAGCGCTGGTGCACGCCAACGACGGTGACGCGATGATGGTCGATGCGGCCGCCGGCGAGATCGTGCTCGAGCCCGATGCCGGCGACCTGCAGCGCTACCACCGGCGCCAGGCCCAGATCGGCCGGGAACAGGCCCAGCTCTCGCGCCTGCGCCGGCAGCCGACGCGCACGAAGGACGGCGTCGACATCCGCCTGTACGCCAACGCCGAGTCGCGCGAGGACGTTGCCGAGGCGCATGCGCTGGGCGCCGACGGCATCGGCCTGTACCGCACCGAATTCCTTTTCCTGCAGCGGCGCGAGCTGCCGACCGAGGACGAACAGTTCCTGGCCTATCGCGACCTGGTGCTGGGCATGGCCGGGCGCGTGGTCACCATCCGCACGCTCGACCTCGGCGCCGACAAGGCCGACCACACCGGGCTGGCCCTGCGCAGCGAACCCAATCCGGCGCTCGGCCTGCGCGGCGTCCGGCTGTCGCTGGCGCACGAGGGCCTGTTCCTGACCCAGCTGCGCGCCATCCTGCGCGCCGCGGCCTACGGGCCGGTGCGCGCCCTGGTGCCGATGGTCTGCTGCCGCGAGGAGATGCTGGCGGTCTGCGCCCTGGTCGAGGCGGCGCGCGCCTCGCTGGCGGCCGACGGGCTGCAGGCCGGCGAGCGCCTGGAGCTGGGCGCGATGATCGAGGTGCCGGCGGCCGCACTGGCGCTGCCGGACTTCGTCGACCTGGTGGATTTCGTTTCGGTCGGCACCAACGACCTGGTGCAGTACCTGCTGGCGGTGGACCGCAACCACGAGGCGCTGGCCTCGCTGTACACGCCGCGGCATCCGTCCGTGCTCCGGCTGCTGGGCGAACTGTTCGCCTACGGCCGCCGCAACGGCATCCCGGTGGCGGTCTGCGGCGAGATGGCCGGCGAGGCCGACAACGTGCCCCTGCTGCTGGCCCTGGGCCTGCGCGACTTCAGCCTGCATCCGGCCACGCTGCTGGAGGTGCGCCGGGCGGTGCGCGACTGCGACCTGGCCAGCCTGCGCCGGCGCGCCCGCAGCCTGCTGCGCGCGCACGACCGCGCTGGCATCGAGGCCTGGCTGGCCCGCGGCGCCTAGCCCGGCTTATTCCAGTTCGCGATGGAAGCTGAGCACGCCTTCGCGGCCCTGGTCGCGGAAGTGCGTCGCCAGGCGCTCGGCCAGGTAGACCGATCGGTGCCGGCCGCCAGTGCAGCCGAAGGCCACCGTTAGGTAGCTGCGGGTCTCGGCCTCGAAGCGAGGGATCCAGGCGTCGAGGAAGGTGGTGACCTGTTCGGCGTAGGCGCGCACCACCGGGTCCTGTTCCAGGTGCTCGCGCACCGCCGCGTCGCGGCCCGACAGCGGCCGCAGGCGCGCGTCCCAGTGCGGGTTGGGCAGGGCGCGGGCGTCGAAGATGAAGTCGGCGTCCGCCGGCAGGCCGCGCTTGTAGGCGAAGGACTCGAACAGCAGCGACAGGCCCTGGCTGGCGCCGATGCCCAGCGCGGTGATCACCTGCCGGCGCATCTGGTGCACGTTCAGTTCGGAAGTGTCCATCACCAGGTCGGCGATGGCCTGCAGCGGCCGCATGCGTTCGCGCTCGAGCCGGATGGCGTCGGCCAGCGGCAGGCCGCCGTGGCTGAGCGGGTGCTTGCGCCGGGTGTCGGAATAGCGCTTGAGCAGCACCTCGTCGCGGGTGTCGAAATACACCAGCTTGTGGTCGAAGCCCAGGGCACCGACTTCCGACAGCCACTGCGGGATGCGCGCCAGGTCCGGCGTGCGGTTGCGCACGTCGATGCCCACCGCCAGCCGGGTGCGCCCCGACTCCTCGCCGGCGACGCTGCGCACGAAGCGCGGCAGCAGTTCGGCGGGCAGGTTGTCGGTGCAGAAGAAGTCCAGGTCTTCCAGCGTGTTGAGCGCCACCGACTTGCCCGATCCGGACATGCCGCTGACGACGATGAGCAGGGGCCGGGTGCTGTCGTTCACGAGGGTTCGCCCTGCTGGAGGAATTCGCTGTGCCGCGCCAGGAAGGCGGCGGCCGGGTCCATGCCCTTGCTGCGCAGCAGGTGCAGGCGCACCGCCGCTTCGGCCAGCACCGCCAGGTTGCGGCCTGCGGCCACCGGCAGTTCGACCACGGGGACTTCGAGGTCGAGCACCTTGCGGCTGCCGGATTCGCCGGTGATGCGCGCCATCGCCTCCAGCGAAGGTTCCTGCGCCCGCACCAGGTGCACGACCAGGCGCAGGTACTTGTTCTTCTTCACCGCGGTGTCGCCGAACATCTGGCGGATGTTCATCACGCCAAGGCCGCGCACTTCCAGCAGGTCCTGCAGCAGGTCGGGGCAGGTGCCGTCGAGCACGTCCGGAGCGATCTGGGTGAACTCGGGCGCGTCGTCGGCGACCAGCCGGTGGCCGCGGCTGATCAGCTCCAGCGCCAGCTCGCTCTTGCCCAGGCCGGAGTCGCCGGTGATCAGCACGCCGATCGAGTAGATCTCCATGAACACGCCGTGCAGCGTCACCCGCGGCGCCAGCGAGCGCGCCAGGTGGTACTGCAGCAGGTTCAGCAGTTCATAGCCGCGGCGCGGCGACACCCACAGCGGCGTGTCGGATTCCTCGACCGCGTCGCGCAGGTCGGCCGGGCAGGTCTGGTTCTGGGTGATGACCATCGCCAGCGGCCGCGACTCCATCACCTTCTGCAGCACTTCCCAGCGCGTGCGCGCATCCAGCCCGTCCAGCCAGGACAGCTCGGCCGAACCGATGATCTGGACCTTGTTGGGATGGATGACGTTGAGGTAACCGGCCAGCGAGGGCCGGCGCGAGAGGTGTTCGCCACGCTCGAGCACGCGCTCGCCGCCGCGCTGGCCGGCCAGCCAGCGCAGCTCGAGCCGCTCGCCCAGCTCGTCGAACAGCTCGCGGGCGCGCAGGCGGTCGGCCATCTCAGGCGGCCGCCGGGTGGCTGGCCTGCCAGTCCGCCAGCAGCGCGTAGAGCGCGGCCGAATCGGGCGCCTGGCGCAGGCGGTCGCGGAAGTCCGCGTCGCCGAACATCTCGGCCAGGCTCGCCAGCAGCATCAGGTGCTGCTGGGCATAGTGTTCGGGCACCACCAGGGCGAACACCAGGTCCACCGGCTGGCCGTCGGGCGCGCCGAAATCCACCGGTTCGCCCAGGCGCAGGAAGGCGCCGGTGGCCGCCGCCGCCCGGGCGCTGCGCCCGTGCGGGATGGCGACGCCATGGCCCAGGCCGGTGCTGCCCAGCCGCTCGCGGCTGCACAGGCTGTCGTAGATGCCGCGCTCACCCTCGGCGCCGCCGTCGGCAAGCAGGACCGCCAGCTGTTCGAGCAGGCGCTTCTTGCCGGTGACGGCGGCGTTGGCCCGCACGCGGGCCGGGGTGAGCAGGTCGAGCAGGTGCATGGCTCAGCCGAAACTGTCCGAGCGCGCGGCGGATTCGCCGCGGTGGTGGTCGGTCATCTTTTCCTTCTGCTTCACCAGCAGGCGGTCGAGCTTGTCCGAGAGCAGGTCGATGGCGGCGTACATGTCCGGCGCGACCGCGTCGGCGAACAGGGTCTTGCCGGAGGTGGAGAGGGTGGCTTCGGCCTTCTGGTCGAGCTTGTCGACCGAAAGGATGACGCGGGCATCCAGGTGGTGGTCGTAATGGCGCGCGACGCGCGCGAACTTGTCCTGCACGTAGTCGCGCAGGGCCGGGGTGACGTCGATCTGGTGGCCGCTGATGTCGATCCGCATGATCACGATCCTCCTGTTTGGGTCACGCACAGCTAAACACGGGCCAGCGCAACGGCGCGTGACCCGCGTCAAAAAGCAGAGGGGTTTCGCCCGGAGGCAGGATGGGGCTGGCGTTCGCCATGGATGCGGGCCTCAACCCAGCCGCTGCCGCTCGTTGGAGGCGGAGATGTTCATCGCTTCGCGGTATTTTGCCACGGTTCGCCGGGCCACGGGGATGCCCTCGGCCTTCAGGATCTCGGCCAGGCGCTGGTCGGACAGCGGGGAGCGGGGGTTCTCGGCCTCGATCAGCTTGCGCAACATGGCCTGGATGGCGGTGGCCGAGGCCGATCCGCCGAACTCGGTCGCGATGCCCGAGCTGAAGAAGTGCTTGAATTCGAAGGTGCCGCGGGGGGTGCGCAGGTATTTGCGGGTGGTGGCGCGGGAGATGGTGGATTCGTGAAGGCCCAGCTCCTCGGCCACCTCCCGCAGGGTCAGCGGGCGCATGGCCTCGTGGCCATGGTCCAGGAAGGCGCTCTGCTGGCGGACGATGGCCCGGGCCACGCGCACCAGGGTGTCGGCGCGGGTCTCGAGGCTCTTGATCAGCCAGCGGGCCTCCTGCAGCTGTCCCTTGAGATAGCTGTCGTCCTCGCGGCTGGCCTTGCCGATCAGGCGTTCGTAATGGCGGTTGATCGCCAGGCGCGGCTGGCTGCCGGCCGCCAGCGTGACCTTCCAGACGCCCCCCTGGCGGTAGGCGATGGCGTCCGGGCTGATGTATTCCGCCTCGCCGCTGCTGACCTGGGCGCCGGGCTTGGGATCCAGCGAGCGCAGCAGGCCGACCGCCACGTCCATGTCCGCCTGGGACTCGCCGAGCTGGGCCGCCAGGCGGGCCGCGCCCAGCCGCGCCAGGGCGTCCAGGTGCCGGCGGCAGACCTCGCGGGCCAGGGCCAGGCCCGGGGTGTCGGGGCTGAGCAGGCTCAGCTGCACGCACAGGCACTCGGACAGGCTGCGGGCGCCGGCGCCGACCGGGTCGAAGTGCTGGATGATGTGCAGCACGGTCTCGATCTCGGCCGGTTCGGCCGTGATGTGCGGCGCGAGCGCGGCCTGGATGTCCTCCAGCGGGCAGTCCAGGTAACCGTCGTCGTTGATCGCCTCGATCAGGGCCTGGCCGATCGCCAGGTCGCGCGGACCCAGGTGGCTGAGCTGCAGCTGCCAGAGCAGGTGCGCATGCAGGTCCACCGGGGCGGCGGCGGTCAGTTCGTCCGGCTCGTCCTCGCCCTGGCCGCGGCGTTCGTAGCTGCCGACCGACTCCTGCCATTCGGGCGCTTCGCCCGGGCCGAAATCGTCGCTGTCCGGGCTGTCGGCGCTGGATTCGACGGGTTCCGGCTCGGTCGGCTTGTCGCCGGCGGCGGCCTCCGGGGCGTAGTCGCGCTCGGCTTCCTCCTCGCGCTCCAGCAGCGGGTTGGATTCGACCGCCAGGGTGAGTTCGGCCTCGAGCTCGATCGCCGACAGCTGCAGCAGCCGGATCGCCTGGCGCAGCTGGGGCGTCAGGGAGAGCTGTTGTCCGAGCCGGGTCTGGAGGGTGGGCTTCATGGCGCTCCGCGGGGGCGGGCGCGCCGGGCTACTACAGGCGGAAAGAGTCGCCGAGGTAGACGCGACGCACGTCGGGGTTGGCCAGCACCGCGTCGGGCGAACCCTGGGCAAGTACCGTGCCAGCGTTGAGGATATACGCCCGGTCGCAGATTCCCAAGGTCTCGCGCACGTTGTGGTCGGTAATAAGTACACCGATGCCGCGCTGCTTGAGGTGGCGCACGATCTTCTGGATCTCGCCGACCGAGATCGGGTCGACGCCGGCGAAGGGTTCGTCCAGCAGCATGAAGCGCGGGTTCGCGGCCAGCGCGCGGGCGATCTCGACCCGGCGCCGCTCTCCGCCGGAGAGGCTGGCGCCGGACTGGCCGGCGACATGCCCGACCTGCAGCTCCTCGAGCAGGGCCGACAGCTGGGCCGCGCGGCCGCGCGCATCCAGGTCGCCGCGCAGTTCCAGCACCGCGCCGATGTTCTCGGCGACGCTGAGCTTGCGGAACACCGAGGCTTCCTGCGGCAGGTAACCCAGGCCACGGCGCGCGCGTTCGTGCATCGGCAGCGCGGTGATGTCCTTGCCGTCGAGCAGGATCTGGCCGTGGTCGGCGCCGACCAGGCCGACGATCATGTAGAAGCAGGTGGTCTTGCCGGCGCCGTTCGGGCCCAGCAGGCCGACCACTTCGCCGGGCCGCAGCGACAGCCCGAAGTCGCGCACGACCTGGCGCGACTTGTAGCTCTTGGCCAGTCCCGCGGCGGTCAGCATCAGTCGGCCGGGGCCGTCTTGGGCAGGATCCGCATGGAGACGCGCTGGCCGTCGCCGCCGCCGTTGAGGCGGCCGGTGTTGATGTCGTACTTCACGGTCTCGCCGCGCAGGGTGCCGCGCGGCTGGCTGATCTCGACGCCGCCGGTGAGCACCATGTTCTCGGTGGGCGGCGTGTAGACGATGCGCTGGGCCCGGGCGTCCATCGGCTCGCCGGCGTCGGACACCTGGCGCAGGCGCGCCGGCGAGCCGATCAGCACGATGCGGTCGATGTCGCCGTTGACGCGATGGACTTCGGCGCGGTCGGCGTCGACCTCCAGCGTGCCCTGGCGGATGGTGACATTGCCTTCCAGCACCGACATGCCGTTGTCCTGCATCAGCGAGTCGGAGCTGTCGGCGTTGAGGTCCATCGGCTGGTCGCGGTCGGTGGACTTGGCCAGCACCGGCGCGGCGGCGAGCAGGGACAGCAGCAGGAGAAGATCACGGGCGGCGGGGCGCATATCGTCCTTTGACGTCGTTCAGCAGCTGGTAGCGCTTGGCCTTCATGTCAGCACGCAAGCCGGTGCCGGCGAGTATAGAGTCGCCTTGGGTGACGGTCACCCGGTCGTCGGTGCGGGCCTGGTCG
>CBFGOZ010000113.1:0-8159 GCA_965650505.1 uncultured Arenimonas sp. | reverse complement strand
GGTTGGCCCGGGGAAGCGATGGGGGTAGGGTCGGGCCTCCCCCCGCAAAACCCATGAGGAGGTACCCCGCATGGCATCACTGAAATCCAGCCTGCGTCCCCTGCTTGCCGCCACCCTGGCGGTGTCCTTCACCGGCTGCGCCAGCTACGTCAAACGCGACGAGTTCGACGCCACCGTGTCCGAGCTGCGTGCCGCCGACCAGCGCCTGGACAGCCGCCTGAACGAGCTCCAGGCCACCATGGAAGCCCGCTTCGGCCAATACGACGCCCGCATCGCCCAGTTCGAGGGCCGCCTGCACGTTGAAACCACCGCACACTTCGGCTACGACGACGCCACCCTGCGCGAGGTCGACAAGCCGATGCTGGCCGATTTCGCCAAGACCCTGTCCGCCCACCACGAGGGCGTTGTCGTCACCGTGGAAGGCTTTACCGATGCCGCCGGTTCGGCCGGCTACAACAAGCGCCTGGCCCAGCGCCGCGCCGAGGCCGTGCGCGACTTCCTGGTCACCCAGGGCCTGTCCGCCGACCAGGTGCGCGCCGTGGGTTATGGCGAAGACAGCAACCGCCAGATCCGCCCCGGCGCCTGGGGCGAAGAGGGCCTGGCCAACCGCCGGGTCGCCCTGGTGATCGACTTCGTCGAGGCCGTCGCCGCCCGCTGAAGCACCGGCAGGCCGGGCCCCGCGCCCGGCCTGTCACCGGCCTGACGTTTCCGGGTAACGCCGCTGACGCCTGCGGGTCACGGCGCTGAAAGCCGGCCCCGCCACCCTTCGCGGCATCGCCGTCGACGGGATCCGCCGCATGTTGGACCTCGAGCGCCAGCTCACCGAACGTTACCCGCACTGGTTCCGGGGGTCGCGCGCCGGTTTGCTGCGCCCGCTGCTGCGCGGGCTGGGCCGGTTCGCGAAGCTCGACCAAGCCGGCGCCTTCCTGGCCGCGAACGGGCACCTGTGCGGGCGGGCCTTCATCGAGGCGGCGCTGGAGCACCTGGACGTGCGCTACACGGTGGACCAGGTCGAGCGCGAGCGCATTCCCCAGACCGGGCGGCTGCTGATCGTCGCCAACCATCCCTCCGGCGCGCTGGACGCGCTGGCCCTGCTGCACTTCGTGCTGGGCATCCGCCGCGACGTGCGCATCCTGGCCAACGACGTGCTGGCCGGCATCGCGCCGCTGCGCGAGCACCTGCTGCCGCTGCGCATCCTCGGCGGCCGGCCCACGCCCGACAGCCTGGCGGCGGTGGAAGAAGCGCTGCAGCGCGAGGAGTGCGTCATCGTGTTCCCGGCCGGCGAGGTGTCGCGGCTGGGGCTGGCGGGCATCCGCGACGGGCGCTGGCGGCAGGGCTTCGTCAGGTTCGCGAAGGCCACCGGCGCGCCGGTGCTGCCGGTGCGGGTGGGGGCGCGCAACTCGGCGTTGTTCTATGGAGCATCGGCGCTGTACAAGCCGGCCGGCACCGCCCTGCTGCCGCGCGAGATCTTCGCGCGCCGCGGCTGCCGCATCGAACTGCGCATCGGCCGGCCGGGTCTGCTGCCCGAGGCCGCGGGGCCGGAGAAGGCACTGGCTTCGGTGCGGCAGGCGCTGTATGCGATCGGCTCGCGCCGCGAGACGCGGCCGGCCGGGCCCGAGCCGCTGGTCCATGCGGTCGACCGGCGCCTGCTGCTGCAGGAGCTGGCGCGGCTGCCGCGCCTGGGCGACACGCCCGACGGCAAGCGCATCCACGCCGGCCGGCTTTCCGCCGATTCGCCGCTGCTGCGCGAGATCGGCCGCCTGCGCGAACTGACTTTCCGCGCGGTGGGCGAGGGCACCGGCCAGCGGCTGGACCTGGACCGGTTCGACGCGCACTACGACCACATCGTGCTGTGGGACCCCGAGGCGCTGGAGATCGCCGGCGCCTACCGGGTGGCGCCGGGCGAACGCATCCTGGCCGAACATGGGCGGGAGGGTTTCTACACCACCACGCTGTTCCGCTATCCGTGTTCGATGCTCGGGCGCCTGGCGCAGGGCATGGAGCTGGGCCGCAGCTTCGTGGCGCCGGCCTACCAGGGCACGCGCAGCCTGGACTACCTGTGGCTGGGCATCGGCGCCTACCTGCGGGCGCATCCGGGCGTGCGCTACCTGTTCGGGCCGGTGTCGATCAGCGCCGACCTGCCGATCGCCGCGCGCGAGCAGCTGGTGGCGTATTACGACCGCTATTTCGGCTGCCGCGAGAACGTGGTGGCGGCGAACCGGCCCTTCCGTTTCCTGGCCACGCCGCCCGCCTTCGGCGAGATCGATGCCGACACGGCGTTCCGGGTGCTGAAGGCCAACCTGGGCGCGCTCGGGGCGCGGGTGCCGACGCTGTACAAGCAGTACACCGAGCTGTGCGAACCGGGTGGCGCGCGTTTCCTGGCCTTCGGGGTGGATCCGGATTTCAACAATGCGGTGGACGGGCTGATCGAACTCGACCTGGCCCGGGTGCGGCCGCGCAAACGCGAGCGGTATCTGTCGGGCGCGGCCGTGCCGCTGGCGGCACCCGAAGCGGCCTGAGCGCCGCGGCCCGACAGGGTGGGGTCACCACGTGGCGGTCACCGGGGGCTCGGCTAGCATGGGCGCATGGATTCCCTGACCCAGCTCGTGCTCGGCGGCGCGGTCGCCGCCGCCATCGCTCCCGCCCGCCATCGCCGCGCGGCCCTGTTGGCCGGCGCGGCCCTGGGCACGCTGCCCGACCTCGATGCGATCGCGCTCTGGGCGATGCAGGTGGACCCGGTGCGCAACATGACCTGGCACCGGTCGGCCTCGCACTCGCTGCTGGTGCTGGTGCCGCTGGCGGCCCTGGTCTGGGCCTTCTTCCGCAGCCGCGGCGGTCGTGTCACCGAAGCGCCCCGGCGCTGGTACTGGGCCATCACCCTGGCCTTGGTCACGCATCCGCTGCTCGATGCGCTCACGGTCTACGGCACCCAGCTGCTGTGGCCGCTGCCGCCGTCGCCGGTGATGTGGTCGAGCCTGTTCATCATCGACCCGCTGTACACGCTGCCGCTGCTGCTGGCCTGCGGCCTGGCCTGGGCGAAACAGTGGCGGCCGGCGGCGCAGACCGCGCTGGTGGCGGGGCTGGCGCTCAGCACCGCCTACCTGGGCTGGTCGCTGCTGGCCAAGGCCCTGGTCGAGCGCGCGGCCGAACAGGCGCTGGCGGAACGCGGCCTGCAGGACGCGCCGCGCTTCTCGGTACCGATGCCCTTCAACACCCTGCTTTGGCGCGTGGTGGTGATGACGCCCCGGGGCTACCTGGAAGGCGAGTATTCGGTGCTGGCGGACGAAGGGCCCATCCGGTTCCGCGAATACCCGTCGGATGTCCGGGCGCTCGAGGGGGTTGGCGGACTGGATGCGGTACGGCGGCTTCGTTGGTTCAACCGTGGCTTCATGAAGGCCGAAACCCGGGACGGAACCCTGGTGCTGTCGGACCTGCGCATGGGCGTCGAACCCGACTACATCTTCCGGTTCGCGGTGGCCGAAAGCGACGGCGCCGGCTGGCGCGAAGTGCCGGTGCAGCAGCTGCGCCCGCCCTTCGACGCGGCTCGACGGCTGCCGGCGGTCTGGCGCAGGATATGGACCTCGCCGGACGCCGGGGCCACCGAATGAGCCAGAACCTTCCGCAGGGCATCGATCTTTCGGGCCTGCCGCCGGAGATCCGGCGCAAGGTCGAGGCCGGCCTGGCGCGGCTGTCGCCCGAGATGCGCCAGCACTGGGAACAGCAGGGCTCGCCGCTGCTGGCCAAGCTGGTGGCCAATGCCGGCGGCAAGCTGCCGCGCACCACGCCGCCGCCGATCCCGAAAGCCGCCGCCGCGCCGCGCACCACCGGCGGCATGGACCTGCCCGCGCACCCGCCACACCACGTCAATCCGCGCTCGGCACCGCGCGGCCACTACAACGACACCATCCGCCCCGGCGACGGCCAGAGCCTGCGCTGGCTGCCGCTGATCATCCTGGTGTCGGTGGGGCTGGCGGTCTGGTACCAGCTCTGAACACAACGCCGCCGGACTCGCGTCCGGCGGCGTGGGCAATCCAAGGCACCGCAGTGCCGTCGTGCAGCGATCAGAAGTGGTTGACCGCCGGCCAGGTCACTTCGTCGGCGATGGCGTTCATCATGTCGTTCATCGCCTTGGTGCTGTCGTTGTTGGCATTGCTGGCCGCGGCCAGGCCGAAGCCGTCGCTGCGGCGGCGGTAGATCGAGGTGGTGCCGCTCATCTCGCCGTAGTGCGAGTAGGGCGTGCCCAGCCAGGTTTCGTGCTTCATGAAGCGCAGCAGGTCGAGCGGGCGGGCGATCCAGCCGCCGTGCGAGTCGAAGCGCTCGGGCTTGACGCTCGAATACGCGCCGCCGCCGTAATAGATCACTTCGTCGGCCTTGCGGTCGGCCAGCTTGTCGCCGCCGATCACGATGTCGCCGGCGCCGGCCGGCTTGAGGATGGCATCGCGCACGTAGGCTTCGTAGGACTTGCCGCTGCGGGCCTCGATCACCCGGCCCAGCAGGCAGTAGCCGAAGTTGGAGTACATGTCGCTGCTCTCCAGGCCGGCCGGCGTGGTGCCGGGCGTGTAGCCGAGCGGGTAGTTCTCCAGCGCCCAGGTGATCAGCCCCGCGTGGTCGGTGCCGGTGTAGTCGAACATCGGGTCGCTGCCTTCGCCGTCGGCGTTGATGCGGCGGAAGCCGGCGCGGTGCCGGATCAGGTGGTCGACGGTGATGTCCTCGATGTCCGGGTTGCTGTCGGGCGTTTCGAAGCTGCCGCCCAGGACGCTGTTGGGGCCGAACACGCGGTTGCCGACGTCCAGCGAGGTGTCGTTGGCGAGCTTGAGCACCGCGGCGTGGGTGATGGGCTTGGACACGCTGGCGATGCGGAAGCGGTGGCGCGGGCTGACCGGCAGGCCGCTGTCCT
This sequence comes from uncultured Arenimonas sp., assembly GCA_965650505.1. Classification (GTDB taxonomy): domain Bacteria; phylum Pseudomonadota; class Gammaproteobacteria; order Xanthomonadales; family Xanthomonadaceae; genus Arenimonas. The sequence continues at coordinate 3,262 of CBFGOZ010000113.1, read as the reverse complement.
TGTCGGCGACGCCGAAACCGGCGGCGTAGACCAGCTTGCCGTTGCGCATCACCGCGATGGACATGCCGGGCACGTCGTTGGCGCGCATGTAGGCGCGCACCTTGCGATCGATCAGCGCCAGATCGTTGCCGCTGAAGGCGGTGTTGCGCCAGATGCCGTTGAAGCGCACGCCATCGCCGCCGTTGAAGGCCTCGATGTAGTCCGGCTCGTAGGACTGGTAGCTGTGGTTGTCGAACACCGACTGGTAGTGCGCGGCCGGAATGCCGTGGCGCGCGCTCATCGCCGGGCCGCCGGCCTTGGTCCAGATCGCGGCGTAGCGGTCACTGCCGCCCTCGCGGTAGCCGCTGACCACCTTCAGCCGGTAACCCTGGCGCCCGAACTGGTCGAAGGCGGCCTGGTACTGCGCGGAGGTGAGGCCGTGGCGCGCCTGCCAGGCCGGGCCGCCCTTCTCGAAGATGGCGGCGAAGTAGGGTGTGTTGCCGACGGTGTAGGCGCTGACGTGGGTGAGCGCGAACCCCTTCTCGACGTGCTCGTTCACCGCGGCCTGGTACTGCGCGGCGTTCAGGCCGTGGCGCGCCGACATCGCCGGGCCGCCGGCCTTGGTCCAGATGGCGGCGTAGTAGGCCGTGTTGCCGATGGCGTAGCCGTTGATGTAGCTCAGGCGGTAGCCCTTCTCGGAAAATTCATTGAACGCGGCCTGGTATTGCGCGGCGTTCAGGCCGTGGCGCGCGGCCCAGGCCGGGCCGGGCTGCTTTTTCCAGACGGCCGCGTAGCGGGCCTGGCCGCGACCGCCGTCGTAGCCGCTCACCGACACCAGGCGGAAGCCCTTGCCGGTGTAGTCGGTGAAGGCGTCCTGGTATTGAGTGGCGGTGAGGCCGTGGCGCGCGACCCAGTCGGCGGCCATCGCGGGGGCGACGGCGGCCAGGCACAGCGCGGCGGCGAAGATCAGGCGTTTGAGCATCGGCCGCGTGGCCGGTGCTGAAGGTTTGTACAGGGACATGTCGGTCTCCGGGGGAAGATCGGTGGGGTGGGCGCGGCGCGATCGCGTCCGCCCTTCCATCAACGCGGGTCCATGCGCAAACCGGACTTGTCGGTTCCCCAACGGAATTTCAGGCGGCAGCGGCCACGTCCCAGGGCACGCCCGCGGCGAGTGCGTCGAAATAGTCGCGCGTCAAACGCAGCTGGTCCTGCGCGGTTTCGGCGCGGTTGACCACGTGCCGGAACTCGGCGTTTTCCGGCCGGTCCTTCGCGTACCAGCCCAGGTGCTTGCGCGCGATGCGCACGCCGGACACTTCGCCGTAGAAGGCGTGCAGGTGTTCGAGGTGGCCCAGCAGCACGTCGCGCACCTCGTGCAGCGAGGGCTCCGGCAGGATTTCGCCGGTGGCCAGGTAGTGGGCGATCTCGCGGAAGATCCACGGCCGGCCCTGCGCGGCGCGGCCGACCAGGACCGCGTCGGCGCCGGTGTGCCTGAGCACGAAGGCGGCCTTCTGCGGCGAGTCAATGTCGCCGTTGGCGAACACCGGGATGGACAGCGCCGCCTTCACCGCGGCGATGGTGTCGTATTCGGCCACGCCGGTGTACTGCTGGTCGCGGGTGCGGCCATGCACGGCCAGCGCGGCGATACCGCTGTCCTGCGCGATGCGGGCGATGGCCAGCGCGTTGCGGTTCTCCGCGTTCCATCCGGTGCGGATCTTCAGCGTCACCGGTACGTCCACCGCCTTCACCACGGCGGAAAGGATGCGCGCCACCAGGGCCTCGTCGCGCATCAGCGCCGAACCCGCCCAGGCGTTGCAGACCTTCTTGGCCGGGCAGCCCATGTTGATGTCGATGATCTGCGCGCCGTGGTCGACGTTGTATTTCGCCGCCTCGGCCAGGATGTCCGGCACGGTGCCGGCGATCTGCACGCTGATCGGCGCCGGCTCGCCGGCGTGGTCCATGCGGTGCAGCGACTTCTCGGTCTTCCACAGGCGCGGGTCGGATGTCGTCATTTCCGACACGCACAGGCCGGCGCCCAGGCGCTTGCATAGCATCCGGAAAGGCTTGTCGGTGACGCCGGCCATGGGCGCCAGCACCACGCGCGGTTCGATGGCGTAGGGGCCGATGCGCATGGGCGGCATTGTAGCCGCCGCTGCCTTCAGTCGCCCGCGAGGTCGGCGGCGTGGGGCATGGCCAGCGCGGCGCCGCGGCTTTCGGTGGAGCGGCCGGCGTAGCGGGTGGCGTAGGCCACGGCCCCGGCGAAGGGCGCGGCCGGGTACAACGCCAGCCTGGCCGCCAGCGCACCGCTGAAGGCGTCGCCGGCGCCGGTGGTGTCGACCGGCGCGACGCGGGCGGCCGGCACGCGATAGAAGTCCTGCACGTCGCCGCGCTGGTCCTCGCCGTGCGAGACGAAGGCGCCGGCGGCGCCGAGCGTCAGCACGACGGTGGCGCGTGGAGTGAGTTCACGGCACAGCGCGTGCAGCGCGGCGTCGTCGAGCGCGCACAGGCGGCCGGCGTCCACCTCGCGGCCCGCGTGGCGGGCGAGCAGGGCCGCGAATTCGGTTTCGTTCGGCGTCAGCAGGTCGGCCGCGGCCAGCAGCGCGTCGCTCGTCGGAGCGTTCGCCGGCGCCGGGTTGAGCATGGCCAGGGCGCCGGCGGCGCTGCCGGCCTGCAGCGCCCTCAGCACGGCATCGGGCGCGACTTCCAGCTGCACCAGCACCACCGCGGCGCGGGCGAAGTCGGTGGCCTGGGCGTCGATGAAGGTTTCGGAAAGCGCGGCATTCGCGCCCGGCGCGACCACGATGACATTGCGGCCGGCCGCGTCGACGAAGATGCCGGCGGTGCCGGAGGGCAGGTCGCGGAACACCTCGGCCCGCAACACCAGGCCGTCGGCCTGGGCCAGCGCGCGGGCGTGGGCCGCCGCGGCGTCGTCGCCCAGGGCGGTGATGAACACCGTCGGGGCGCCGGCGCGCACCGCGGCGATGGCCTGGTTGAAACCCTTGCCGCCGGGGCCGCTGGCATAGCTGCCCAGGCGCGTGGCACCCGGTTCGGGCAGGGCGTCGGTGGACCAGGCGTGGTCCTGGTTGTAGGAACCGACGACGACGACCGTGCCGCCCACCGCATCAGCCGCCGATGGTGGTCAGCACGCCCGCGATGGTGGCGGTCATGAAGGTCGCCAGGGTGCCGCCGAGCACGGCGCGCAGGCCGAACCTGGCCAGGTCCTGGCGGCGCTCCGGGGCCAGGCCGCCGATGCCGCCGATCTGGATCGCGATCGAGCTGAAGTTGG
>CBFGOZ010000112.1:0-8265 GCA_965650505.1 uncultured Arenimonas sp. | reverse complement strand
CGCAGCAGGGTGTTGTTGATGCGCTTGACCACCAGCGGCACCGAATTGGCCGGGTACAGCGACTGGTCGGGATACATCTCGCCGGCCACGTTGGCGTCGGCCGCGACCTGCCAGCCCGAGAGATAGATGGCGTTGAGGCCGGCCTTGACCTGCTGCATGGCCTGGTTGCCGGTGAGGGCGCCGAGCGCGTTCACGAAGGGCTTCTCGCCCAGGTACTTCCACAGCTTCTCGGCGCCCAGGCGCGCGAGCGAATGTTCGACCGCGACGGTGCCGCGCAGGCGCACGACTTCTTCGGCGCTGTAGCCGCGGGTGATGCCGGCCCAGCGCGGGTCGGTGGCCCAGGTCTTCTTCAGCTGCTCGGCGGTGGGGAGGGTCGTGGTCATGGCGGGAATCCTTTCAGGGTGACGTGGGGTTCGTGGTCTTTCGCCCCCTCCCCGCGGGAGAGGGGCAGGTTCAGGCGAGGCGCTCGTAGGCCGGCAGCGTCAGGAATTCGGCCAGCTCGGTGGCGTGCGTCAGCTGGTCGAGCAGCGCGATCGCCTCGTTGATCTTCGCGCCGCCCGGCAGCTTCATCCGGTCGGCCAGCTTCGAGGGCAGGGCCAGCAGCGCGCGGTCGAACAGCGAGAAGTCCACCGGCGTGCCGTCGTCCAGGTGCAGCTGGCCGTTGTGCAGCCACTGCCACAGCTGGGCGCGGCCGATCTCGGCGGTGGCGGCGTCCTCCATCAGCCAGTGGATCGGCACGCAGCCCTGGCCGTCGAGCCAGGCGGCGAGGTAGCGCACGCAGACCTCGACGTTGTTGTCGAAACCCTTGCGGGTGATGGTCCCGACGCTCGGGCGGATCAGCATGTCGCGATCCACCACCACGTCCTCGCGGCGCACGGCCTGCTGGTGGGGGCCGGGCATCTTCTCGTCGAACACGGCGCGCGCCACCGGGATCAGAGCCGGGTGCGCGACCCAGGTGCCGTCGTGGCCGGCGCCGGCTTCGCGCTGCTTGTCGGCGCGCACGCGCGCCAGGGCCTCCTCGTTGGCGATCGGGTCGCCGGCGATCGGGATCTGCGCCGCCATGCCGCCCATCGCGTGCGCGCCGCGGCGGTGGCAGGTCTGGATCAGCAGCTCCGAGTACGCCTTCAGGAAGGGCTGGGTCATGCCGACCTGGCCGCGTTCGGGCAGCACGCGGTCGCGGTGCTTACGGAAGGTCTTGAGGTAGGAAAAGATGTAGTCCCAGCGGCCGCAGTTCAGGCCGGCGATGCGGCCGCGCAGCGCATGCAGGATCTCGTGCATCTCGAACACGGCCGGCAGCGTCTCGATCAGCACCGTCACCTTGATCGCGCCCTCGGGCAGGCCCAGCCGCGCCTCGGTGAAGGCGATCACGCGGTCCCACAGCGCCGCCTCTTCCATGGACTGCAGCTTGGGCAGGTAGAAGTAGGGGCCGCGGTCCCGCGCCTGCAGCGCGACGGCGTTGTGGAAGGCGAACAGGCCGAAGTCGAACAGGCTGCCGCTGAGGCGCTGGCCGTCGACGATCACGTGCTTTTCGTCCAGGTGCCAGCCGCGCGGACGCACGATCAGCACGGTCTTGGAGGTCGGGTCGAGCACGTAGTGCTTGCTGCCGTCCGGCGCCATCCAGTCCAGGCTGCCGGCCACGGCCTTGCGCAGCGCGCGCTGGCCGGTGAGCAGGTTCTCCCAGGTCGGGCAGGTCGAGTCCTCGAAGTCGGCCATGTAGCAGCTGGCGCCCGAGTTCAGGGCGTTGATGACCATCTTCGGATCCACCGGGCCGGTGATCTCGACGCGGCGGTCGAGCAGGGCTTCGGGCAGCGGCGCCACGGTCCAGTCGCCTTCGCGGATGGCGCGGGTGTCGGGGCGGAAGTCGGGCAGCTCGCCCGCGTCGAAACGGGCCTGGCGCTGCCGGCGGGCGGCCAGCCGGGCCTGGCGCTCGGGTTCGAAGGCCCGGTGCAGGTCGATCAGGAAGCCCAGGGCCGCCGGGGTGAGCAGGTCTTCCTGGCCGGCCAGCCGGGGACCGGTCAGTTCCAGGGGATTGAGGATGCGCGCCGCGTCGCCAGCCATGGGAGTGCTCCGTTGTTTCGGAGTTCGACCCTAGGCCCCGGGGGTCGGCTTTGACAAAACAAATGTTTTGATAGTTATTATGAGCTGATCTTATACAACATAAGGAACAGAGGCTTATGCCCGCCCAGACAGCCCGTTTTTATTACAAGGGCGACCGACTGAAGCCACTCCGGGCCTTCTGCCAGGTCGCGCGCCTGGGTTCGGTGTCGCGGGCGGCCGAGGCCCTGTTCCTCAGCCAGCCGGCCGTGACCCTGCAGCTGCAGGCCCTGGAGCGGGAGCTGGGCCAGGCCCTGTTCGAACGCATCGGCCGGCGCTTCAGCCTGACCCGGGAGGGCCAGGTGCTGTACGACCTGGCCCGGCCCCTGGTCGAAGGCCTGGACGGGCTGGATGGGGAGTTCCGGGGCCGGCTCAAGGGCCTCAAGGGCGGCGAACTGCACGTCGCCGCCGGCAGTTCGACCATCCTCTACCTGCTGCCGGCCCTGGTTCAGGCCTTCCGGGCCCAGCACCCGGAGGTGCAGCTGGTGCTGCACAACGTCACCGGCAAGGACGGCCTGGGCCTGCTGCGCACCGACGGCGTCGACCTGGCCGTCGGGTCGATGCTGGACGTGCCGACCGACCTGGCCTACGCCCCGGTCTATTCCTTCGACCCGATGCTGATCTGCCCGCCCGAGCACCCGCTGGCGGACAAGCCCGACCTGCGGCTCGAGGACCTCTCGCCCTACGGCCTGATCCTGCCGCCGCGCCGCCTCACCACCTACCGGCTGGTGGACCTGGTGTTCCAGCAGCGGCGCGTGCCCTACACGGTGGCGCTGGAGGTGGGCGGCTGGGAGGTGATCAAGCAGTACGTCGCCATGGGCCTGGGCATCAGCATCGTCACCGCGATCTGCCTGACCGAGGCCGACCAGAAGCGGCTGGTCGCGCGCAGCCTGGCCGACTATTTCCCGCCGCGCAGCTACGGCGTGGTGATGCGCAAGGGCAAATACCTCAGCCCGCAGGCGCGCGCCTTCGTCGACCTGATCAAGCCCGGGCTGTTCGAGCGCCGCGACTACTACGATTCGGGCGCGTCCGAGCGTTAGGTGGTGCCGCGGTTCTTGCCGAGGTAGGGCCGGTAGATGGCGCGGATACGCGCCATGTCGGCGACCGGGTCGTCGGTCAGGTCGACCAGCGGGCCCAGGCCGATGGTTTTTTCCGGGTAGTGGAACCAGGCGCAGTAGACCGGCACGTCGGCGCGGCGGGCGATCTTCCAGAAGCCGGTCTTCCAGTGTTCGACGCGCTGGCGGGTGCCCTCGGGCGCAAGCACGAACCACATGCGTTCGGCCGCGCGGATCTCGGCCGCGGTCTGGTCGACGATGCCGCCGGGGGCGCTGCGGTCCACCGGATGCCCGCCGAACCGGCGCAGCAGCCAGCCCAGGGGGCCCCGGAACAGCTCGGCCTTGGCGATGAAGGTGATGCGCACGCCCATCGCCAGCTTGGCGGCCAGGCCCCAGACCGCGTCCCAGCCGGAAGAATGCGGCGCGGCGATCACCACCAGGCGCGGCAGGTCGGGCCAGTCGCCGGTGATGGTCCAGCCGCCCAGGCGCAGCACGCTGCGGCCAATCCAGCGCGTGAAGCGGCTGCCGGTACGCGGCGCCTGCGGCGGCAGTGCAGGGATCCGGGTCATTCGCGGTCCCAGGCCTTGGCGCTGCGCTGGCGCTTCACCGTCGCGCGCTCGCGCTTGGCGCCGAGCCGGCGCTCCTTCGAGCCCTTGGTGGGTTTGGTGGCGACGCGCTTCCTGGGCGCCACCAGGGCCGCGGCGATCAGCGCGGCCAGGCGCTCGCGCGCATCCTCGCGGTTGCGGTCCTGGGTGCGGAAACGCTGGGCGCTGAGCACCAGCACGCCCTCGTCGGTGAGCCGGCGGTCGCGCCGGGCCAGCAGGCGCGCACGCACCGGTTCGGGCAGGGACGGGGAATTGACCACGTCGAAACGCAGCTCGACCGCGGTGGCGACCTTGTTGACGTTCTGCCCGCCCGGGCCGCTGGAGCGCACGAAACGCTCGACCAGTTCGTCGTCGGGGATGGCCAGGGTCGGGCTGATCTGCAGCATGGCGGCATTCTAGCGGGGCGGCCGGCTACAATCCCGCCCCTCATGTCCGGCCTCAACCCTCCCCAGAAAGAAGCCGTCGCCTACGTCGGCGGCCCCCTGCTCGTGCTCGCCGGCGCGGGCAGCGGCAAGACCCGGGTGATCACCGAAAAGATCGCCCACCTGGTCGCCAGCGGCCGGCACGAGGCCCGGCACATCGCCGCCATCACGTTCACCAACAAGGCGGCGAAGGAAATGCGCGAGCGTGTCGCCAAGCGCATCAAGGGCGACGCCGCCGAGGGCCTGACGGTCACCACCTTCCATTCGCTGGGCCTGCGGTTCCTGCAGATCGAGCACGAGCGCGCCAAGCTGCGGCGCGGCTTCTCGATCTTCGACGCCGACGACCAGATGGCGATCATCAAGGACCTGGCCACGCCGGGCCTGAAGAACGACGCGCTGTATTCGCTGCAGAACCTGATCAGCGCCGCCAAGAACGCCGCGCTGACGCCGGAACAGGCCGCCGAGGCCGCGCGCTCGGCGCGCGAGCGCGAGGCCGCCGGCATCTACGCGCGCTACCAGGCCCGACTGCAGGCCTTCAACGCGGTGGATTTCGACGACCTGATCCGGCTGCCCCTGCTGCTGCTGGAAGCCGAGCCCGAACTCGCCGCCGGCTGGCGCGAGCGACTGCGATACCTGCTGGTGGACGAATGCCAGGACACCAATGGCGCCCAGTACCGGCTGCTTAAGCAGCTGGCCGGCCCCAAGGGCAACATGACCTGCGTCGGCGACGACGACCAGAGCATCTACGCCTGGCGCGGCGCCCAGCCCGAGAACCTCGAACAGCTGGCCAGCGACTACCCGAACCTGAAGGTGATCAAGCTCGAGCAGAACTACCGCTGCTCGGGCCGCATCCTGCGCTGCGCCAACACCCTGATCGCGAAGAACCCGCATGCCCACCTCAAGCAGCTCTGGAGCCAGCACGGCGACGGCGAGCCGGTGCGGGTCTGGGCCTGCCGCAACAACGAACACGAGGCCGAGCGCGTCGCCGCCGAGATCCACTACCTGCACCAGGCCAAGGAAATCCCCTGGGGCGAGTTCGCCATCCTGTTCCGCGGCAACCACCAGTCGCGGCCGCTGGAGAAGGCGCTGCAGCTGCTGCGCATTCCCTACCACCTGACCGGCGGCACCGCCTTCCTGGACCGCGGCGAGGTGAAGGACCTGCTGAGCTGGCTGCGCGTGCTGGCCAATCCCGACGACGACGCCGCCTTCCTGCGCGCCATCGCCGCGCCCAAGCGCGAAGTCGGCGCGACCACGCTGGAGAAGCTGGCGGCGATGGCGCAGACCGCGGGCCTGTCGCTGTCCAACGCGGCCGGCCAGATCGGTTTCCTGAAGCAGCTGACGCCGCGCGCCGCCGCCGGCCTGGACGAGTTCAACCGCATCGTCAACGCCCTGCGCGACGACGCCGAGCGGCTGACGCCGGCCGAACTGGTGCCGCAGCTGGCCGAGCGTTCGGGCCTGCTGGCGATGGTGCGCAGCCAGTGCAAGGACGAGGCTTCGTACCTGCGCCGCAAGGCCAACATCGACGAACTGGCGTCCTGGTTCGAAAGCGCGCGCGGCGGCGGTCCCGGCGAACTGGCGGCGCAGCTGGCCCTGCTGTCGAACGCCGATCGCGGCGAACCCGGCAACGCGGTGCGGCTGATGAGCCTGCACGCGGCCAAGGGTCTGGAGTTCAAGGTGGTGTTCGTGGTCGGCTGCGAAGACGGCAACCTGCCGCACGAGGCCAGCCTGGAAGAGAACCGGCTCGAGGAAGAGCGCCGCCTGATGTACGTCGGCATCACCCGCGCCAAGGAGCGCCTGTACCTGGCGCACAGCGCCGAAATCAAGCGCTGGGGCGCGGTCGAGCACCTGCTGCCCAGCCGCTTCCTGGACGAACTGCCGCCCGGCGACCTGCTGCGCGACGGCACCGACCCCGAGCGCGAGACCGCCGAGAAGAAGCAGCGCGGCCGCGCCCACATGGACGCCATCGCCGCCCTCTTCGGCCCCGACTGAAAACCGGGGTTGAAAACCGGGGTCAGAGTCGATTTATCTGGATAAATCGACTCTGACCCCGGAGTGGGTTTGGCTTCAGAGGGCGGAGACGAAGGAGAAGTCCATCGTGTCCACGTCGTGGGTGCCGCCCAGCGGCCCGGCCGCGACGCCGCCGCCGACCACCACGCGCATGCCGACGTCCTTCACTCCGTTGCGGTCAATGACGGCGTAGATGCCGTCCTTGACCCCGAAGTCGCCGCCGTATTCGCCCAGCTTGCCCGCGACCGTGGCCTTGGGCCCGGCGAAGATCGTCACCGTGCCCTCGATCGACAGCTCGACCTCGGCGTGCATGCCGATGTCGGCGCCCAGTTCGCCGCCCTTGCCGAACTTGAGCTTCTTGGTGCCGATCACGTTCACCTCGGCGACGAACTTGATCTTGCCGCAGGTCGCCTCGACCGAGAAGTTCTCGCTGAAGGCCCATTTGCCCGAACCCCACTGCGAGGCAGCGCTGCAGGCCGGCACGTCGACCTTGACCTCGGGAACCTCGGCACCGGCCTCGCCCAGCGGGCCGTAGCAGGCGCCGCCGGAGGGCGCGGCATGGCTGAACGCGAAGGCGATCTCCTGCTGGGCGCGCACGTGGTGGCGCAGCACCTGCTCTTCGATGCCCATGCGCGCGACGTCGTGCCAGCCGCCCGGCGGCAGGTTGCTGGCGATGGCCGTGGACAGGCCGTAGGCGTCGCGGAAGAAGACCCGCATCTGGTCTTCGTACTCGCGCGCGATCGGCGTCATGTCGGCGATGTTCCGGTACATCTCGCGCCGGTGGATGGCGCAGCATTCCTCCGGCTTCGCGCCCACCGGGCACACCGCCTGCTTGCGGTAGCGCTCGTAGAGCGTGTCGGCCGCGGTCTCCATCTGGTACTCGGCCTGGGCCACGTCCAGGGCCTGGAAGCGGGTCTCGAAGGGCGAGTTCAGGATCAGGCTTTCCTTCCAGCCCTTGAGCGGATGCATCTCGGTGTCGATCGGCTCCAGGCCCCACTGGGTGGTGGCCTTGACCTGGATGATCTGCTGGATCACCTCGCCCAGCGTCATGCGCCGCACCACCAGGTCGCGTATCGGACCGGCCTGGGCCTGCTGCAGCGCTTCCGCCGCCTCGCGCGTCGCCACGTAGTTGGCCGAGGCCCGCTGGAAGTAGCTGGCGTAGCTGGCGTCGGCCTTCGGGTACAGCACTTCGGGCCAGGCGATCTGGCCGCGCTTGGACAGGTCCAGCGCGATCCACAGCGGCAGCGCGGTGCTGGCGTCGTTGCGCTCGAGGAAGGGCGACTTCACCCACTGCTCGATCTGCTCGGGCGTGCCGGTCGGCGGCGCCTGCTCCGGCGTGGCCTTGGGGGTGTCGCGGTCCTGCACCGGCACCGGCTTGGCGGGGTTGCCGCGCAGGCGCCAGACCGCTCGCGGCACCAGCGCCTGCGCCTCTTCGGTTTTTCCCTGCTTGAGCAGCACGTGGGTGAGGTTGCGCGCCGCCTCCGACAGCTCCGGCGCCAGCGCCAGCGCCTCGCGCAGCGGCGCTTCGGCGGCGTCGTAATCGCGCAGCAGCACCAGGGCATGGCCGCGGTTGTTGAGCAGGACGGCCTGTTCGCGAATGCCGACCGGCGAATCCTCGTCGCCGATCTCCAGTTCGGCGGCGGCGTCGAGCAGGGCCAGGGCCACCGCCGGCAGGTTGTGGCCGTTGGCGATCGCGGCCAGGTTCACCAGCGGCGTCGGATCGTCCTCGTCCTGCTCGTGCGCGACCAGCAGGTTGGCGGCGGCGCCCCAGGGGTCGCCCGCGGTCATCAGCAGCATGCTGTGTGCGATCAGCACTTTGGGCTGTCCGCCCTGCTCGCTGTCGCGGATCGTGTCGAGCACCGGGCCGATCTCGCTGGCCGCCTCGATCTTTTCGGCGACCAGCTCCAGCGCCTCGTCCAGGTCCAGCGCCTCGAACTCGACCGGCCCGGCGGGCGCGGCGGCCTCGCCCGGCGGCCCGAGCTCGGCGACCTTGCGGGCGTAGTCCTCCATGTCCACCTTGGCCCAGTCCGGGTTGCCGTCCCCGTCCTTGGGCAGGCTCTGCATCAGGGCGATGGCGCGCGC
>CBFGOZ010000111.1:0-8397 GCA_965650505.1 uncultured Arenimonas sp. | reverse complement strand
GGGTCGTAGTCCTGGCGGGCCACGTTCAGGATGTTGGCGCCGATGATCTCGGCCACGTCGGTCAGTATCTGGGTCAGGCGCTCGGCGTTGTAGGCCTCATCGATGTATTCGATGTAGCGCTGGCGCTGTTCCTCCGACACCGCGTAGCAGACGTCGTAGATGTTGAAGCTCAGGGCCTTGGTCAGGTTGTTGAAACCCTGGAGCCGGAGGCGAGGAAGCGGCTTGACCACGTGGGCGTTCCTGCGGTGCGGAGGGGGGTGGAGCGAGGGGGCGCATTATCGGCCAAACCGCCCCCGGGGGAAACCTCGGCTCCGTCGGGGCCTCGCCGCCATTGCCGGAGCCGGCGTCACGGCCTAAGCTGAACGCCTCACCGGGGCCAGGCACCACCTTGGCGCTGAACAGGAGTTCACCGATGCCGCTGCAGCCGCACAAGGTCGTCAACAGCCCGCTCGCGCCGGATACGGCCACCATGGGCCGCTTCCTCGACCACTGCCATCGCCGCCGCTACCCCTCGCGGACCGACGTGTTCCGTCCGGGCACTCCGGCCACCTCGCTCTATTACGTGGTCAGCGGCTCGCTCAGCGTGGTCAGCGAGGAGCCGGACGGCCGCGAGCTGATCCTGGGCTACGTCAACGCCGGCGAGTTCATCGGCGAGATGGGCCTGTTCTTCGCCGCCGACGCCCGCGCCGTGGTCGTGCGCACCCGCAGCGCCTGCGAACTGGCCGAGATCAACTACGAACGCCTGCACCAGCTGTTCGCCGGCCCGCTGCAGTCCGAGTGCCCGCGCATCCTGTACGCGATCGGCCTGCAGCTGTCCAAGCGCCTGCTCGACACCAGCCGCAAGGCCAGCCGCCTGGCCTTCCTGGACGTCAGCGGCCGCATCGTCCGCACCCTGAACGACCTGTGCCAGGAACCGGACGCGCTGTCGCACCCGCAGGGCACCCAGATCCGGGTCTCGCGCCAGGAGCTGGCCCGCATCGTCGGCTGCTCGCGCGAGATGGCCGGCCGCGTGCTCAAGCAGCTGCAGGAACAGGGCGTGCTGCACGCCCGCGGCAAGACCATCGTGGTGTACGGCACCCGCTGAGCCATGGGCGCCAGCGCCGGTAGCGAATCGCTGCTGGTCCGCCCCGCGTCCGCCCAGGACGCGGCCGGCGTCGCCACCCTGCTGGGCGTCCTGGGGTACCCCTGCGACCGCGCCGAAGCGGCCGCCCGGCTGCGCGCGCTGGAGGAAGAGCCCGACCAGCAGATCCTGGTCGCCGACCGCCACGGCTGCCTGGTGGGCCTGCTGGCCCTGGACCTGATGTATTACCTGCCGCTGGGCGCCCGCACCTGCCGCATCACCGCCCTGGTGGTGTCCGACGCCGAACAGCGCCGCGGCGTCGGCCGCCTGCTGCTGCGCGAGGCCGAGCACCGCGCCCGCCAGGCCGGCGCCGCGCGCATCGAGCTGACCTCGGCGACCCACCGCCACGAGGCCCACGAGTTCTACCGGGCCTGCGGCTTCGGCGAGAGCGCGCTGCGTTTTCTCAAGCGCCTGGGCGACTGAACCCGCGACCCGGGGGCGGACCCGGCGATTCCCGGCGGATGCCGGCCCGGCTCAGGCCATCAGTTCGAAGGCACCGCGCAGGCGCCGGTGCACCTTCGCCACGCTGCGCGCGTCGGGGCAGACCAGGACCGGCCGGGCCGTCTCGCACAGGATCGGCAGGTCGCGGGCGCTGTCGCTGTAGACGGCCGCGAAGGGCGGACGGATCTGGTGCCGGGCCAGGGCCACCAGCTTGCGCGGTCCGACCGTGTGTTCGACGCCGATGTAGCCGCCGAAGGCCGCCCTCACGCGGGAGCCGACCACCGGCACCTCGGGCTGGCCCAGCGCACGCCACAGGTCGCGGGCCAGGCCGGCCTCGGCGCCGGTGACGATGACGACGTGGTCGCCGGCCGCGAGGTGCGCATGCAGGCGCGCCACCGCCGGCGCGATCAGCAATTCGTCGCGACGGGCGGCGCAGTCGAGCAGGAAGTCCTCGCGTGCTTCGCTGATCGCCTCCGGGGTGCGGCCGACCGTGGCCAGCCAGGTGTAGAAGCTGGCCGGCAGCCAGGCGCTGCGCCACCAGGCGAAGCCCGGAGCCAGGAAGGGAAAGCTCAGGCCCGCCGCGAGCCGGCGCAGCGGATGGCTGTCCAGCTGGCCGCGCAGCCAGGCCGCCGCGCAGTCGCCGCGCACCAGCGTGCCATCGAAATCGAACAGCACGGTGGCGCCGGGGCGCGGGCTCATGCGAACAGGCGGGCCAGCTCGGCGCCGGGATCGGGCGCGCGCATGAAGGTCTCGCCGACCAGGAAGGCATGCACGCCGTTTCCGCGCATCAGGGCCACGTCGGCCGCGGTGGCGATGCCGCTTTCGGTCACCAGCAGGCGGTCGCGCGGCACCGCGTTGCGCAGGTCGAGCGTGGTCTGCAGGCTCACCTCGAAGCTGCGCAGGCTGCGGTTGTTGATGCCCACCAGGGGCGCACCGACCTGCAGCGCGCGCTCGAGCTCGTCGATGTCGTGCACTTCCACCAGCACGTCCATGCCCAGCTGCATCGCCAGGTGCGAGAGCTCGGCCAGCGCCGCGTCGCCCAGGGCCGCCACGATCAGCAGGATGCAGTCGGCGCCCAGCGCGCGCGCCTCGTAGACCTGGTAGGCGTCGATGGTGAAATCCTTGCGCAGCACCGGCAGCGAACAGGCGTTGCGCGCCTGCACCAGGTAGTCGTCGGCGCCCTGGAAGAAGTCGACGTCGGTCAGCACCGACAGGCAGGCCGCGCCGCCGCGCTCGTAGCTGGCGGCGATGTCGGCGGGGCGGAAGTCGGGCCGGATGACGCCCTTGCTGGGGCTGGCCTTCTTGACCTCGGCGATCACCGCCGGCAGGCCGGCCGCGATCTTCGCCTGCAGCGCGGCGGCGAAGCCGCGGGTCGGCGCCAGGCCCTCGCAGCGCGCCGAAAGCTCGCGCAGGGAAACGCGCGCGGAGCGCTCGGCGATTTCTTCGGCCTTGCGGCGCAGGATGGTCTGCAGGATGTCGCTCATTCTTCTTCCTGGAATCGGAAAACCGGGGTCAGAGTGCATTTATCTATCAGATAAATGCACTCTGACCCCGGATTCACGGGCCGGCGTAGGCGCGTTCGACTTTGGCGACGCGCAGTTCGAAGTGTTCGTACCATTCGCTGCGGCCACGTTCGCGGGCCAGCGTGTGCTCGGCGTGGCGGCGCCAGGCCAGGATGTGGGCTTCGGATTCCCAGTAGCTGACCGTGATGCCCAGGCCGCTGGCGTCGCGCACGCTCTCGACCCCGAGGTAACCGGGCTGCAGCGCCGCCAGCTCGGCCATCCGGTCGGCGGTGGCGCCGTACCCGTTGTCGCCGTCGCGGCGCAGGCTGGTGAAGACCACGGCGTAATACGGCGGCGGCGGGGTGCGGGCGAAACCTTCTGCGGACATGGTTCCTACTTTCCGGCAAGCCGGCGGGTGGTGGCGACGAACGCGTCGAGCTTGGCGCGGGCCTTGCCGGCGGCGATCGCCTTGCGGGCCTGGTCGATGCCGTCGGCGATCGACACCGCGCGGCCGGCCGCGTACAGCGCGGCGCCGGCGTTGAGCGCGACGATCTCGCGCGGCAGGCCGTCCTTGCCGTCCAGCGCCTCCTTCAGCAGCGCCATCGACTCGTCGGAATTCTCGACCCGCAGGTTGCGGCTGGCGGCCATCGAGATGCCGAAGTCTTCGGGGTGGATCTCGTACTCGACCACGTCGTCGCCGCGCAGCTCGCCGACCATCGTGGCGCCGCCCAGCGAGATCTCGTCCATGCCGTCGCGGCCCCAGACCACCAGCGCGCGCTTGGCGCCCAGCCGCTGCAGCACGCGCACCTGGATGCCGACGAGGTCGGGATGGAAGACGCCCATCAGGATGTTGGGCGCGCCGGCCGGGTTGGTCAGCGGGCCGAGGATGTTGAAGATGGTGCGCACGCCCAGCTCCTTGCGCACCGGGGCGACGTTCTTCATGGCCGGGTGGTGGATGGGCGCGAACATGAAGCCCATGCCGGTCTCGGCGATGCAGGCCGAGACCTGCTCGGGCTGCAGTTCGATCACCGCGCCCAGGGCCTCGAGCACGTCGGCGCTGCCGGACTTGGACGAGACGCTGCGGTTGCCGTGTTTGGCGACCTTGGCGCCGGCGGCGGCCACCACGAACATGCTGGCGGTGGAGATGTTGAAGGTGTGGGCGCCATCTCCGCCGGTGCCGACGATGTCGACGAAGTTGTGCGCGTCGGGCACCACCACCTTGGCCGCGAACTCACGCATCACCCGCGCCGCGCCGGCGATCTCGCCCACGGTTTCCTTCTTCACCCGCAGGCCGGACAGGATGGCGGCGGTCAGCACCGGCGAGACTTCGCCGCGCATGATCTGCCGCATCAGCTCGACCATCTCGTCGTGGAAGATCTCGCGGTTCTCGATGATGCGCTGGAGCGCGTCCTGCGGGGTGATCGGCATGGCGGCCTCAGCGGGCGAGGAAGTTGCGCAGCATGTCGTGGCCATGCTGGGTGAGGATGGATTCGGGGTGGAACTGCACGCCCTCGACCGGCAGGCTGCGGTGCCGCAGGCCCATGATCTCGTCGACCGTGCCGTCGTCGTTCTCGGTCCAGGCCGTCACCTCCAGGCAGTCGGGCAGCGACTCCCGTCGCACCACCAGCGAGTGGTAGCGCGTGGCTTCGAAGGGATCGGGCAGCCCGGCGAACACGCCCACGCCCTTGTGGCGGATCGGCGAAGTCTTGCCGTGCATGATCGTGCGCGCCCGCACCACTTCGCCGCCGAAGGCCTGGCCCAGGCTCTGGTGCCCCAGGCAGACGCCCAGGATCGGCACCGTGCCCGACAGCTTCTCCAGCACCTCCAGCGACACGCCGGCCTCGTTGGGCGTGCACGGCCCGGGCGAGATGACGATGCGCTCGGGCCGTAGGGCGGCGATCTGCGCCACCGTCAGCGCGTCGTTGCGCACGACCTTCACGTCCTGCCCCAGCTCGCCGAAGTACTGCACGAGGTTGTAGGTGAAGCTGTCGTAGTTGTCGATCATCAACAGCATGGGGACGTGCCGGCGCGGTGGGGCCGCTGAGTATAAGGCCGCCCGCCCTACAGCGGCGCCACTTCCACCCGGTTGCGGCCGTTGCGTTTCGCGCGGTAGAGGGCATCGTCGGCGGCCGCCAGCAGGCGTTCCGGCGCCTTCACCAGGTCGCCCTGGCGGGTCCAGAGCGCGGCCACGCCGACGCTGATGGTCACTGGCACCGCCGCCCGGCCGACCGAGATCGGGCCGGCGTTCTCGATGCAGGCGCGCAGGCGTTCGCCCAGCTGGCTGGCCTCGGACAGCGCGGCCTCGACCGCCAGCACCGCGAACTCCTCGCCGCCCACCCGCGCCAGCAGGTCGCCGCCGCGCACCTGCTCTTCGAGCAGCATCGCCACCCGCCGCAGCACGGCATCGCCGGCCGGGTGGCCGTACTGGTCGTTGATGGCCTTGAAGCGGTCGATGTCGAGCGTGACCAGGGCGATGGGCTTTCCGGCCTCGGCGCAGCGGATGACCTCGCGCGCCAGCTGGTCGCCGAAGTGGCGGCGGTTGGCCAGGCCGGTCAAGGCGTCGGTCATGGCCAGCACTTCCAGCTGGGCATTGGCCTCGCTCAGCTCCAGGGTGCGCTCGCGCACGCGCTGTTCCAGCTGCTGGGTGAGGGCGGTCAGCTCGGACTGGTGCTGGGTCAGGTCGTCGACCAGGTTGCGCAGCGCGGCGGTCAGCTGCCGGGCTTCGCGATAGCCGCGCTCGGCCGGGAACCGGGCGTCCGGCTCGCCGGCCTGGATGCGCCGCGCCGCGCCGGCCAGGGCACGCAGCGGGGCACCGATCAGGCGCGCCATGACCGTCGCCGCCAGCAGGAACATCAGGGTCAGCGCCAGGGCCGCCAGCCAGATCTGCCGCCTAAGCTCCGCCACCGGTTCGAAGGCGAGGCGGACGTCCTTGCGCACCAGCACCGCCCAGCCCAGGGACTCGAAGGTGTCGCGGCCGATGGTGGGCGCGAAGCCGGTGAGGTAATCGTTCCCGTCCGGCCAGGTCTCGAGCACGGCGCTGCTTTCACCGCGCTTGACCCGGCGTACGCTCGGGATCTCCAGCCGCCTTCCGCGCCACTCCTTGGGTCCCAGCACCACTTCGCCGTAATGGTTCACCACCAGGATCTCGACCGGGTCGGTGAGGGCCAGCGGCTGCAGCAGGCCCTGGCGCATCGTCTCGGCCCACTGCCACGACAGATGGGCGCCGATCACCCCGATCACCACGCCGTGGTCGTCGTGGATGGGCGCGGCGACGTCGATCAGGCGCAGCGGCTCGTCGCCCTGCACCGGCAGCAGCTTGGCCAGCAGCGCCGCCTCGTGGATGTCGCCGACGTAGGGCTCCTTGCGCCCGGCCTGGAACCACGGGCGCTGCGCCACGCTGATGCCCTCGAGCATGCCGCGGCTGGCCACCTGCACCCGGCCTTCGGTATCGGTGACGCCGATCCAGGCGTAGTCGGGATAGTTGAGCTGCATCATGTCGAACAGGTCGCGCAGCAGGCCCTGGTTCCGCGCCGCGTCGTCCACGCCCGGCAGCAGGGCCAGGGCGCGCATGTCGTTCAGGCGTTCGTACAGGCCTTCGTCCATGCGGTCGGCCAGGGCGCGCGCGGTGCCGCCCAGGCGCAGGCCGATGTCCTCGCGCAGCTTTTCCGTCGCCGCGCGTTCGACCAGCAGGGAAAGCGCCCCGACCAGGGCCACGGCCAGCAGGCCATAACTCAGGCCCAGCCACAGGCGCAGGCCGGCGCTGCGCGGGCGTAGGCGTTCGGCGAGGGCGCGCAGGTCCAGGGGCACGCCTGGAAACCTACAGGCCGCCCGCCGCCTGCGCCACTGCCCGGAACAGGGCGCGCCCCTTGTTCAGGGTCTCCTCCCATTCCTTCTGCGGGTCCGAGTCGTGCACGATGCCGGCGCCCGCCTGCACGTGCAGGCGACCGTCCTGGATCACCGCGGTGCGGATGGCGATGGCGGTGTCGGCGTCGCCCCACCAGTTGAGGTAGCCGACGGCGCCGGAATAGATGTTGCGCTTCACCGGCTCGAGTTCGCGGATCACTTCCAGGGCGCGGATCTTGGGCGCGCCGCTGACCGTGCCCGCCGGGAAGGTGGCCTTGATGACGTCGGCGAAACCGACGCCGTCCTGCAGCCGGCCCTGCACTTCGCTGACGATGTGCATCACGTGCGAATAACGCTCGATGATGAAACGGTCCGGCACGCGCACGCTGCCGGGTCGGGCGACGCGGCCGACGTCGTTGCGTCCGAGGTCGATAAGCATCAAGTGCTCGGCGCGCTCCTTCGGGTCGGCCAGCAGTTCGGCCTCCAGCGCCAGGTCCTGTTCGTGGCTGGCGCCGCGCGGCCGGGTGCCGGCGATCGGCCGCACGGTGATCTCGCCGCCCTGCAGGCGCACCAGGATCTCGGGCGAGCTGCCCACGACCTGGGTGGCGCCGAGGTCGAGGAAATACATGTAGGGCGAGGGGTTGAGGGCCCGCAGCGCCCGGTAAACGTCCACCGGCCGCGCGCGGAAGGGCACGCTCATGCGCTGGCTCAGCACCACCTGGAAGATGTCGCCGGCGCGGATGTATTCCTTCGACTTCTCCACCGCGGCCAGGAAGCCTTCCCGGGTGAAGCCCGACACGAAGTCCTGTTCGCTCAGCAGCGAGGGATCGAGCACGTCGGGATAGCTGCGGCCGGAGTGGCGCAGGCGGTACACCAGTTCGTCGAGCCGGCGCACGGCGCGGGCATAGGCCTGCGGTTCGGTCGGGTCGGCGTGCACGATCAGGTACAGGCGGCCCTTGAGGTTGTCGAACACCGCGACTTCCTCGCTGAGCATCAGCAGGGCGTCGGGGGTGCCGAGCTGGTCGGGCTTGTCGCCACCGGCCAGGCGCGGTTCGATCCAGCCGATGGTCTCGAAGCCGAAGTAGCCCACCAGTCCGCCCGTGAACGCCGGCAGGTCGGGCATGCGGGGCACGGTGAAGGACTCGCGCAGGCGGTCGACTTCGGCCAGGGGGTCGGCGAGTTCGCGGGTCTCGGTCAGTTCGCCGTGTTCGCGCACTTCGAGCACATGGCCGCGGAAGGTGTAGGTGCGGCGGGCCGGCAGGCCGATGATGGAGTAGCGGCCCCAGGTTTCGCCGCCTTCGACCGATTCGAACAGGTAGGTGTGGGGGCCGTCCGCCAGTTTCAGGTACACCGACAGGGGGGTATCCAGGTCGGACAGCACTTCGCGCACCACGGGGATGCGGTTGTGTCCTTCGGCGGCGAGGCGCTTGAACTCTTCGGCGTCGATCACGGGTTTCGTTCGGGTCCGGGCGGCCTTGGAGTATATCCGCG
>CBFGOZ010000110.1:0-8410 GCA_965650505.1 uncultured Arenimonas sp. | reverse complement strand
TGGTGATGAACTACCCCGAGCAGATCAAGGCCTTCTACATGCGCCTGAACGACGATGGCCGCACCGTCGCCGCGATGGACGTGCTCGCCCCGGGCATCGGCGAGATCATCGGCGGCAGCCAGCGAGAGGAGCGCCTGGACGTGCTGGACAAGCGCATGGCCCAGTTCGGCCTCGACGCCGAACACTACGGCTGGTACCGCGACTTCCGCCGTTATGGCACCGTGCCGCACGCCGGCTTCGGCCTGGGCTTCGAGCGCCTGGTGGTCTATGTCTGCGGCCTGTCCAACATCCGCGACGCCATCCCCTACCCGCGCGCGCCTGGCCAGGCGACGTTCTGATATCCGCATGGGCACCGGCGCCGGCTCCCTGCTGCTGTTCCTGTTCCTGGGCCTGGCCGGCTCGGCCGGGCCGGCGCACTTCGGTTTCCGCGTATTGGCCTACCGGCACCAGCTGGACCGCGGCATCGCCTTCGCTCCCGGCACCGAGGACGGCGGCTGGGGCTACAGCTGGTGGCTTATGCGCTGGAAACACCGCATGGCCAAAGACAAGAGCCTGGATTTTTTCGGCGGCATCACCGCCGGCAGCGGCTGGCTGACCCTGGCCGGGTCGGCGGGGGTGCTGGTCCTGATCGCACTGCAGTAAGGAAGCTCCGATGAATCAGATTCCCGAATCCGACGGCGATACCTCCCGAGAAGAGTGGTGGCTGGCCGCGCTGCCGCGCATGCTGGTCTGGTCGCGCCTGCGCGTGCTCGACAGCGGCGTGGCCGAGGTGTTCGACTGCGACGGCCGCATCAACATCTACGAAAGCGAGGACGTCGCCCGCGCCGCCCTGATGGACGCCGAGTTCCGCGCCCTGGAGGGCATGGACGCCGACGATGCCGAGGCCTGGGGCCTGGACCTCGAGGAGATCGAGCCGCCGCGCGGCGAGGACGACGAGGAACTGCGCGAGCAGATGATCCAGCCGCTCAAGAACCCGCTGACCGGCCGCGACTGAGATGTACACGCCGCGCCATTTCGCCGAGACCGAACTGGCCGAACTGGACCGGCTGGCCGCACGCGATGCGTTCGCCACCCTGGTCACCGTGGCCGACGGCACGCCCTTCGTCAGCCACCTGCCGGTGTTTTACCGTCGCGAGGGCGATGCGATCACCCTGCGCGGCCACTGGTCGCGCGCGAACCCGCAGTGGCGGCACGCCGGCACGGCGCTGGCGATCCTGCACGGCCCCCATGCCTACGTCTCGCCCGGCTGGTACGCCGACAAGGTGGCGCAGGCGCGGGTACCGACCTGGAACTACGCAGTCGCGCACCTGTCGGGCCGGCTCGAGGTGCACGACGATGCGGAGTTCCTGGCCGGGGTCGTCGCCGACCTGAGCGAACGGCACGAAACCGCCGTCGGCAGCGACTGGCGCTACGAGCCCGACAACCCGGCGCACGTGGCCCAACTCCGCGGCATCGTCGGTTTCCGCCTGGCCGTTTCCGCGGTCGAACTCAAGTTCAAGCTCAGCCAGAACCACCCGCCGGCCAATGTGCGCGGCGCCGCTGCGGCACTGGCCGCCAGCGCCCGCGAAGCCGACCGCGAGATTTCCGCCCTGATGAGCGAACGCCTGGAACGGCGCGAACAAGGAGTCCAAGACCATGAACCCTGACCTGCGCGGAAAACATGCCCTGGTCTGCGGCGGCTCCGAAGGCATCGGGCGCGCGTCCGCGGAGGCCCTGGCCGCGCTGGGTGCGGACGTCACGGTGCTGGCGCGGCGCGCCGACCGCCTTGCCGAGGTCGCCGCCGCCCTGCCCCGCATCCACCCGGACCAGCATCACCGGCACGTCGCCACCGACGTTTCCGACGCCGCGGGCCTGGCCAAGGCCGTCGCGGCGCTCTGCGCCAAGTACCCGGTGCACCTCCTGGTGAACAATACCGCCGGTCCGCCGGGTGGTCCGGCGCATTCCGCCGCGCCCGAGGACTACGTCGGCGTGTTCCGCCAGCACCTGGTCGCCGGCCAGGTGCTGGTGCAGGCGGTGCTGCCGGGCATGAAGGCCGCGGGTTGGGGCCGCATCGTCAACATCATCTCGACCTCGGTGAAGGAGCCGATCGCCAACCTGGGCGTCTCCAACACCATCCGCGGCGCGGTCGCCGGCTGGGCCAAGACCCTGGCCAGCGAGCTCGGGCCCTTCGGCATCACCGTCAACAACGTGCTGCCGGGCTACACCCGTACCCGGCGCCTGGACCAGATCCTGGCCGAACGCGCGGCCGCCACCGGCAAGTCCGCGGACGACGTCGCCAGGGGCATGCTGGCCACCGTGCCGGCCGGGCGTTTCGCGGAACCGTCGGAAGTGGCCGCCGCGGTCGCCTTCCTCGCCTCTCCTGCCGCCGGCTACGTCAACGGCATCAACCTGCCGGTCGACGGCGGCCGCACCCGCTCGCTCTGAGGGCCGACACGTGGATCCGAACGACCACCGATTCTCCGACCGGGTGCCCTACGCGGCCCGGGTCATGGTCATCCGCGGCGCCCAGGCCTGGGTGGGCGAAGTGAAAGACCTTTCCGAAGGCGGCTGCGGCCTGTTCCGCCCGGCCGATTGCGCGCTGGACGTGGCCGAGATCGTGCAGCTGATCTTCTTCGAGGAGCCCGGTCCGGCCGTGCTGGTGGACGCCCGCGTGGCGCGCGTCGAGAACGGGTCGCTGGGCTTCGAATACCACGAACCGCAGGCCGTGCCGCCCGCGCGCGGCTGAGCTCCACACGCGGCCTGCACGCAGCCGCCGCCATCCTGTGTCCATGCCCGAAGGTCCTGAAATCCGCCGCGCCGCCGACCGCCTCGCGGCCGCCGTCGTCGGCCAGCCGCTGGCCGCCGCCTGGTTCCATTTCCCCGAACTCAAGAAGTTCCAGCGCAGCCTGGTGGGGCGCCGCATCACCGCGATCGTGCCGCACGGCAAGGCCCTGCTGACGCATTTCGACCACGGGCTGAGCCTGTATTCGCACAACCAGCTCTACGGCGTCTGGCAGGTCGCCGACGCGGGCGCGCGCCCGGACAATGGCCGCTCGCTGCGCGTGGCGCTGGAAACCGGGACGCGGGCCATCCTGCTGTACTCGGCCTCCGAGGTCGAGATGTGGAAAACCGCCGAACTCGACCGCCATCCCTTCCTGGCCAAACTCGGGCCGGACGTGCTGGACCCGACCCTGAAACCGGCGGCGGTCGAAAAGCGGTTGAAGGACCCGCGCTTCCAGGGGCGCTCCCTGGTGGCGCTGCTGCTTGACCAGGCCTTCCTGGCCGGCATGGGCAATTACCTTCGATCGGAGGTGCTGTTCAGCGCAGGCATCGCCCCGAACCGCCGTCCGGCCGACCTGGGCGCGGACGAACGCAAGCGCCTGGCGAAGGCGCTGCTGGATGTCCCGCGCGCCAGCTACCGCACCCGCGGCATCGAGCCGGCCGCCGGCATGCGCGGGGACTACCTCACCGACACCCCTACCGGTTTCCGGTTCCAGGTCTTCGACCGCGAAGGCGAACCCTGCCCGCGCTGCGGCGACGTCGTGGTGCGGCATGAATTGGGCGGCCGACGGCTTTATTGGTGTCCGGTCTGCCAGCACTGAGGGACGCCCGAACCTGTCCGTACGGGTGCGCTGGCGGTTAAGCTTGGCGGCATGAGCCTGCGGCTATCCCATCTGATCGGCGGCCAGGCGGTGACCGCGTCCGGCGGCGCCTGGCTCGATGTGTTCGAGCCCGCCACCGCAGCGGTTTACGCCCAATGCCCGGACGGCAGCGACGACGACGTCGCCGCCGCGGTCGCCGCCGCGCAGCGGGCCTTCCCGGCCTGGTCCACCCTGCCCGCCAGCGAGCGCGCCGCCTGGATCGAACGCCTGGCCGCGGCGCTGGAGGCGCGCCTGGAGGACTTCGCCGCCGCCGAATCCCGGGACGTCGGCAAGCCGCTGGCGCTCGCGCGCAGCCTCGACATCCCGCGCGCGGTCAGCAACCTGCGTTTTTTCGCCGCCGCCGCGACCCAGTTCGCCAGCGAATCGCATTCCACGCCGGGCGTCGTGCACTACACCCTGCGCCAGCCGCTGGGCGTGGTCGGCGTCATCAGCCCCTGGAACCTGCCGCTCTACCTGTTCACCTGGAAGTTCGCGCCGGCCCTGGCCGCCGGCAACTGCGTGGTCGGCAAACCTTCGGAAGTGACGCCGGTGACGGCCTGGATGCTGGGCGAACTCGCCCGCGAGATCGGTTTCCCGGCCGGGGTGCTCAACATCGTGCAGGGTCGCGGCGCAACGGTCGGCCAGGCGCTGGTGGACCATCCGGCGGTCAAGGCGATCAGTTTCACGGGCAGCACCGCGGTCGGCACCCGCATCGCGGAGAGCTGCGCCCGTTCGCTTAAAAAGACTTCACTGGAGCTGGGCGGCAAGAACCCCACCCTGGTGTTCGCGGACGCGCCGAAGGCGAAGCTGCTCGAAACGGTCTTGCGTTCGGCTTTCCTCAACTCCGGGCAGATCTGCCTGTGCGGCTCGCGCATCCTGGTCGAGCGCGCCTGCTACGATCAGTTCCGCGATGCGCTGGTGGCGCGCGCCAGGGCCCTGGTGGTCGGCGACCCCTCGGACCCGGCCACGACCACCGGCCCGGTGGTCTCGAAGCCGCATTTCGACAAGGTGATGGCCTGCATCGACCTGGCGAAGGCCGAAGGCGGCCGCGTGCTCTGCGGCGGCGAGCCGGTCAGGCCCGCCGGGCGGTGCGCCGATGGCTGGTTCATAGCCCCTACCATCATCGAAGGCCTGGGCCCGCACTGCCGCAGCAACACCGAGGAGGTCTTCGGGCCCGTCGTCACGCTGCAGCCTTTCGACGGCGAGGACGAGGCGCTGGCGCTGGCCAACGCCGCGCCCTACGGGCTGGCCGCCAGCGTCTGGACCTCCGACCTGGGCCGCGCCCACCGCCTCGCCGACCGGCTGGAGGCCGGCGTGGTCTGGGTCAACACCTGGATGAACCGCGACCTGCGCACGCCCTTCGGCGGCGTCAAGCAGTCCGGCCTCGGCCGCGAGGGCGGCTGGGAGGCACTGCGGTTCTTCACCGAAGCCAAGAACGTCACCATCGACCTGGGATGATCCGATGCCCCTGAAGGAATTGCTGGACCGGAACCGCGAATGGGCCGCGAAGGTGCGGGCCGAGGACCCGCAGTTCTTCAAACGCCTGTCCCAGCTGCAGTCGCCGAAATACCTCTGGATAGGCTGCTCGGACTCGCGCGTGCCGGCCAACCAGATCACCGGCCTGCAGCCGGGCGAGGTCTTCGTGCACCGCAACGTCGCCAACGTGGTCGTACACACCGATCTCAACTGCCTGAGCACCATCCAGTTCGCGGTGGACGTGCTGAAGGTCGAGCACATCCTGGTGGTCGGCCACTACGGCTGCGGCGGCGTGCATGCCGCGCTCACCGGCGCCCGGGTCGGGCTGGCCGACAACTGGCTGCGCCACGTCGGCGACGTGGCGAACAAGCACGCGCCGATGCTGGCCGAGGTCGAGCTGGAATCCCTGCGCCACGCGCGGCTGTGCGAGCTGAACGTGGTCGAGCAGGTGGTCAACGTCTGCCAGACCACCATCGTCCAGGACGCCTGGGCGCGCGGCCAGAAGCTGAGCGTGCACGGCTGGGTGTACTCCCTGCTCGACGGCCGGGTGCGCGAGCTGGGCATGGGCGTGGACTGCACCGACGAACTGCCCGAGGCCTATCGCCTCGCGATGGTGCACATCCGCGGCAAGCTCAAGGACGAGACGTGAGCGAGATCATCCACGCCAGCACCGCGCCGCACCCGGTCGGCCGCTACCCGCACGCGCGCCGCGTAGGCAACCTGCTGTTCCTGTCCGGCATCGGCCCGCGCACGCCCGGCAGCAACGCCATCCCGGGCAATGTCTACAACGCCGCCGGCCGGCTGATCGACTACGACATCGTCACCCAGTGCCACTCGGTGTTCGCGAACGTGCGCGCCGTGCTCGAGGCCAGCCACTGCCGCTGGGACTGGCTGGTGGACATCACCGTCTACCTGACCGACATGCAGCGCGACTTCCACGCCTACAACGGCGTCTGGGCCGAATATTTCCCCGACATCAACAAGGCGCCCTGCCGCACCACACTGGGCATCACCGCCCTGCCCACGCCGATCGCGATCGAGCTCAAGTGCGTGGCGGCCTTCCCGGAGTCACGCTGACATGCTCACGCCTGCCTTCAACCTGCAGCAGTGGATCGAGGCGCACCGGCACCTGCTGAAGCCGCCGGTGGCCAACAAGTGCATCGTCGACGGCGACTTCATCGTCATGATCGTGGGCGGCCCGAACCAGCGCACCGACTACCACCACGACGAGGGCCCGGAGTTCTTCTACCAGCTCGAGGGCGAGATGGTGCTGAAGGTGCAGGAAGACGGCAGGGTGCGCGACATCCCGATCAAGGCCGGCGAGGTGTTCTACCTGCCGCCGCGCGTGCCGCACTCGCCGCAGCGTTCGGCCGGCGGCATCGGCCTGGTGATCGAGCGCAAGCGCCTTCCGCACGAGAAGGACGGGCTGCTGTGGTATTGCGAGAAGTGCAACCACCCGCTGTACTCGGAGTTCTTCACGCTCGAAGACATCGAAACCCAGTTCGGCGCGGTCTTCGACCGCTTCTACCGCTCGGCCGAACTGCGCACCTGCACCGCCTGCCGACACCTCAACCCGGCCCCGGCCCGATACACCGACGGCCCCTAGGCCATGGAACTGTCCCTGGACCTGTTGACGGCGAACCTGCTTTCGCCGGTCGTGCTGGCCTTCGGCCTGGGCCTGCTGGCCCGCGGACTGCGCAGCGATCTGGAGGTTCCCCCGGCCATCCAGTCCTACCTGTCGATCTTCCTGCTGCTGGCGATCGGGCTCAAGGGTGGCGTGGCCCTGCACCAGGGCGCTCCGGACAACCTCGGGCTGCTGCTGGCGGTCACCGTGGTCGCCGGAATCGCCACGGCCGGCACCGCCTACCTGCTCGCCCGGACCTGGCTGCGCGACGATGCGCTGCAGGCCGGCGCCATCGCCGCGCACTACGGATCGGTGTCGGCGGTGACCTTCATCGCCGCCCAGCAGTTCGTCGAACGCAATGGCGAAGGCTCGCCCGCGGTGCTGGTGGCGCTGGTGGTGGCGCTGGAGATCCCCGCCATCCTGCTGGGCATCGGTCTGGCCCGGGGCGGCGGCCGGCCGAGCTGGCCGCAGGTGCGCGAAGTGCTGACCGGCCGCACGGCCATCCTGCTGCTGGGCGGGCTGGCGATCGGTGCCATCGCCGGCCGGGACGGGGTGAAGGCGGTGGACGCGATGTATTTCCAGCTTTTCCAGGGCATGTTGATGCTGTTCATGCTCGACATGGGCCTGGTGGCGGCCAACCAGCTGCGGCAGCTGCGTGGCGGCGTGGCCCGCCTGGTGGTGTACGCGACCGTGCTGCCGCTGCTGCATGGACTGGCCGGCGTGGCCGTGGGCCATGCACTGGGCCTCGGGGCCGCGGGCGCCACCGTGTTCGGGGCCATGCTGGCCAGTGCCTCGTACATCGCCGCGCCGGCCTCGGTGCGCGCCTCGCTGCCGGCGGCCGACGCGGGCCGCTGCATCACCGCGTCGCTGGGCCTCACCTTCCCCTTCAACCTGGCGCTGGGCATCCCGGCCTACGCCGCGTTCGCCGGCTGGCTCGGGGCCTGAGCCCGGGAGGGCTAGAATCCACTCCATGCTCAAGATCGACACCCACGCCCATTACCTGCCCCGGACCTGGCCGAACCTCGCCGAGAAGTACGGGGACGCACGTTTCCCGGTGATCCATCACGAGGACGGCCGCGCCCGCATCTACAAGGACGGCAAGTTCTTCCGCGAGATATGGTCCAAGACCTGGGACCCGGCCGAACGCATCGCCGATTACGCCCGCTTCGGCGTGCAGGTGCAGGTGATCAGCACGGTGCCGGTGATGTTCAGCTACTGGGCCAAGGCCCAGCACGCGCTGGAGCTGCACCAGGCGCTCAACGACCACATGGCCGAGGCCTGCCGCGAACACCGGCGCCACTACGCCGGCATCGGCACCGTGCCGATGCAGTCGCCGCGGCTGGCGGTCCAGGAGCTGGAACGCTGCATGGAGCAGCTGGACCTGCAGGGCGTGCAGATCGGCTCGCACATCGGCGAATGGAACCTCGACGCCCCGGAGCTGCAGCCCTTCTTCGAGGCGGCGCAGGACCTGGGCGCCGCGATCCTGGTGCATCCCTGGGACATGATGGGCAGCGAGTCCATGCCCAAGTACTGGATGCCGTGGCTGGTGGGCATGCCGGCCGAACAGTCGCGCGCCGCCTGCGCGCTGATCTTCGGCGGCGTGCTGGAACGCTTCCCGCGACTGAAGGTCTGCCTGGCGCACGGCGGCGGCAGCTTCCCCTACACCATCGGCCGCATCGAGCACGGCTTC
>CBFGOZ010000109.1:0-8431 GCA_965650505.1 uncultured Arenimonas sp. | reverse complement strand
CCAGCACGATGCCGGCGGTGAGCATGCCGATGCCCAGCGGCGGGCCGCGGAACAGGGCGCCCAGCACCGGCCAGGGACCGATGTTCTCGTCGATCCAGGGATAGACGTGGTTGCCGAGGATCGGCGCCAGCACGAACAGGCCCCACATGCCGTAGATGATCGAGGGGATGCCGGCCAGCAGTTCGATGGCGGCGCCGAGCGGCTGCCGGATCCAGGCCGGCGCCACCTCGGTCAGGAAGAGGGCGATGCCGAAGCTGACCGGCACCGCGATGATCATGGCGATGGCGGTGGTGACCACCGTGCCGTAGATGGCGACCAGGGCGCCATATTTTTCCTGCACCGGGTCCCATTCGGTCGAGGTCAGGAAGCCCCAGCCGAACTCGTTGAAGGCCTCGCGGCCGCCCCAGTACATCGAGAACGCGGCCAGCACCAGCGTGATCAGCACGAACCAGCCGGCAAGGGCGACGATGTTTCGGAACACCCAGTCCCCGATCCCGTCCAGGGATCGCGGCGCGGGATCGGCGTTGGCGGCGGGACTGTGCATTCAGTCGTACTCGGCAGGGTCGCCCCGTCGGGGGCCGGAAACAGCCGCGCGCGCCGTAGGGTGCGCGCGGCCAGTCGGGAGCAGGGTTACTTGGTCAGCGACTTGGCCCAGTAGGCCTCGATCTGCTGGACCAGCGGGGCCGGCAGCGGCACGTAGCCGAGGTCGGTGGCCTGCTGGGCGCCGTTGGCGTAGGCCCAGGCGAAGAACTCGCGGGCGTGGCGGTTGTTGGCGACGTTCTTGGGCTTCTTCGACAGCAGCGCGAAGTTGGTGGCGGTGATCGGCCAGGAGGCCTCGCCCGGGGCGTTGGTGATGACCAGGTAGAAGTCCTTGGCCTTGCTCCATTCGGCGCTGGCCGCGGCAGCCTGGATCGACGCGTTCGACGGGGTGATGAAGTTGCCGGCGGCATTCTGCAGCTGGCCGTAGCTGACCTTGTTGGTCAGGGCGTAGGACAGCTCGATGTAGCCGATGGCGCCCTTGATCTGCTTCACGTAGGCGGTGACGCCTTCGTTGCCCTTGCCGCCCACGCCCACCGGCCAGCGCACCGAGGTGCCTTCGCCGACCTTGGTCTTCCACTCCGGGCTGACCTTGGACAGGTAGTTGACGAAGTTGAAGGTGGTGCCCGAGCCGTCCGAGCGGTGCACGACGGTGATGCGCTGGTCCGGCAGGGCCAGGCCCGGGTTCAGGGCGGTGATCGCCGGGTCGTTCCACTTGGTGACCTTGCCCAGGTAGATGTCGGCCAGCAGCGGGCCGGTGAACTTGATCTGGCCCGGCGCCACGCCGGCCAGGTTCACGACCGGCACGATGCCGCCCATCACCAGCGGGAACTGGATCATGTTCGACGCCGCCAGGTCGGCCGGGGCCAGCGGGGCGTCGGACGAGCCGAAGTCCACCGTGTTGGCCTTCATCTGGGCGATGCCGCCGCCCGAGCCGATGGACTGGTAGTTGATGCGGTGGCCGGTGGCGGCGTTGTAGTCGGCCGACCACTTGGACATGACCGGGAACACGAAGGTCGCACCGGCGCCGGTGATGTCGGCGGCCTGGGCGGCGGTGGTGAGGCTGGCCGCCAGGGCGATCGTGGCCAGGCTGCGCTTGAGATTCTTGAGCACGGTGACACTCCTCGGGTGGATGGATACGGCTGCGGAGGAGGTCCCCCGACGCCGGCCATTACAGGTCGCTTGGGTGACAAGCCTGTTTCGCAAACATGACAGCCGTATGACAGCCTTCTTCGGCGGGCCCCGAGGGCCTGTCATCTGCCTGTCATTAAAATCTCAACTGACCGTCACCAAACCGGTGCAGCCTGTGCACGCTTAACCGCCCCGTAACGGTTCGGGGCAGGGACCGTCGAACCGGTCCTGACCCGCTGCCGAGTCTTCCCATTCCAAGGAGTTCCAAGTCATGCGCCCGACCACCCTGGCCGCCGCCCTTGCGGTCGCCCTCGCCGGTTTCAGCCCGGACATCGCGATTGCCGCCGACACCGCCACTTCCCAGGAAATCGCCGACCTCAAGGCCCAGGTCAATGCCCTGATGGGCCGCATCGACGAGCTCGAGGCCCGTGACGAGGCCCAGTCCGGCATCAACCTCGACACCGCCGAAGCCCTGAAGCTGCAGGCCGCTACCCAGCCCAAGGTCGAGACCAAGGGCGGCATCAAGGTGACCTCGGCCGACGGCCAGTTCTCGGCCCAGATCGGCGGCCGCATCCACGGCGACGTCTACGCCTTCGATCGCGACCTCGCCGCGACCACCGGCACCAGCGAGTTCCGCCGCGCCCGCCTCACCCTGTCCGGCACCGCGATGGGCTGGGAGTACAAGATGGAGCAGGACTTCGCCGCCGGCACCAACCTCGACGGCCTGCGCGACCTCTACATCGCCAAGTCCTTCGGCCTGGGCAAGCTGACCATCGGTCACTTCAAGCCCTACCGCTCGATGGAAGAGCTGACCAGCTCCAACGAGATCCTGATGATGGAGCGCCCCTTCGCCTCCGCCACCGGCATCTACAACGGCCGCCAGTTCCAGCAGGGCGTGGGCTATATGTACGCGGGTCGCAACTACACCGCGGGCGTGTCCGCCTTCAACCTGCGCGGTGCCTCGGGCAGCCGCAACGAGGGCATGGGCGTCGCCGGCCGCGCCACCTGGGCGCCGATCATGAGCGGCACCGACACGCTGCACTTCGGCCTCTCGGCCAGCCACGAGAACGCCAACCAGGGTTCGGCCAACCTGGTCGCCGCGGTCAACTACGCCGGTCGCCGCGGCCCGTCCTCGACCATCGCCACCACCACCGGCG
Source organism: uncultured Arenimonas sp. (assembly GCA_965650505.1). GTDB lineage: Bacteria > Pseudomonadota > Gammaproteobacteria > Xanthomonadales > Xanthomonadaceae > Arenimonas. The sequence goes on along the minus strand of CBFGOZ010000109.1, from coordinate 5,606 downwards.
CCAGCCGCAGCCAGGTCGACACCGTCGGCCTGGAAGTCGCCGGCCAGTTCGGCCCGCTGTTCTTCCAGTCCGAATACGCCAATGCCAGCTTCGGCCAGCCGATCGGCGGCGACCAGGAAGTGGAGACCTACTACATCCAGGGCAGCTGGATGCTCAACGGCGGCCAGAAGGTCTACAAGCCGGCCAATGGCGTGTTCGGTTCGCCCAAGGTCGCCGACGTGGGCCTGTGGGAGCTGACCGCGCGCTACGACCACATCGAGAACAAGGACCTGCTCAACCGCGAGGCCGAGTCGATGATCCTGGGCATGAACTACTACGTGAACTCGAACCTGCGCTTCATGTTCAACTACACCCAGGGCGAGGACGAGTTCACCGGCGACGAGACCGCGCAGTACGCGGTGCGCGCCCAGTTCGCGTTCTAAGCCTTCGCCCGCCGCGTCCCGGCGGACTTCGCACCCCTCGGCCTCCGGGCCGGGGGGTGTTTGTTTTTCGGCGGCGCATCCGCTTCGGCCGGCGTCTTGTCGCGGAAGCCGCAGAGGTCGCGGACCACGCACTGCGGGCAGTCGGGCCTGCGCGCCTTGCATACGTAGCGGCCGTGCAGGATCAGCCAGTGGTGGGCATCCATCAGGAACTCGGCCGGCACCGCCTTGAGCAGCTTGTCCTCGACCGCGCGCACGGTGCTGCCCGGCGCCAGGCCGGTGCGGTTGGCGACCCGGAAGATGTGGGTGTCCACCGCCATCGTCGGCTGGCGGAAGGCCGTGTTGAGCACCACGTTGGCGGTCTTGCGGCCGACGCCCGGCAGGGCTTCCAGCGATTCGCGGTCCTGCGGCACCACGCCGCCGTGTTTTTCCACCAGCAGCCGGCAGGCGGCGATGATGTTGGCGGCCTTGGCGTTGTAAAGCCCGATGCTGGAGATGTACCGCTTCAGGCCGTCCTCGCCCAGCGCAAGGATCTGTTCCGGCGTATTGGCGACCGGGAAGAGCTTGCGCGTGGCCTTGTTGACGCCGACGTCGGTGGCCTGGGCCGACAGCGTCACCGCCACCAGCAGTTCGAAGGGCGTGCGGTATTCGAGTTCGGTTTTCGGGTGGGGATTGAGTTCGGCCAGGCGGGCGAACAGCTCCCGGCGCTGCGCCGGCCTCATGCCGCGGCCCCGCGCCGCTGGCGCCAGCCCTGGCGCAGGGCCACCAGCGCCGCCAGCGCCAGGAACGCGCCGATCGGCAGCACGGCCAGCAGGAAACCCGGATAGGCCGGCGCCGACAGCTCCAGGCCCGGCAGGCCCAGCAGGCGCCCGGCGCCCGCGAACAGGCTGCCTTCGCCGATGATCTCGCGCAGGGCGCCGATGGCCAGCAGCACCCACAGGAAACCCAGGCCGATGGCGAAGCCGTCCAGCGTCGCGCGCGCCGGGTCGTGCCGGGACGCGAAGGCCTCGGCGCGCCCCATCAGCGCGCAGTTGGTCACGATCAACGGGATGAACAGGCCCAGGACGGCGTGCAGCTCGGGCAGCCAGGCGCGCAGCGCCAGTTCGATCGAGGTCACCACGGCGGCGATGATCATCACGAAGGCGGGAATGCGCACGTCGCGGCCGGTGAGCCGGCGCAGCAGCGACACCGCGGCATTGGTCAGCGTGAGCGCGAGCACGGTCGCCAGGCCCAGGCCCAAGGCGTTCACGGCGTTGTTGCTGACCGCCAGCAGCGGGCACAGGCCCAGCAGCTGCACGAGGCCGGTATTGCCGCTGGCCAGGCCGTATTCGAGGATGCTGCGGGCGGTCGGGGCGCTCATCGCGGGTGGGCGGTCATCTGGGCCGGTAGTCTTCTGGCGCGGATTCGATGCGGAGTGTAGCGCCGGCGTCGGCGGCACGCAGTTCGTCGCCATGGCGCGCGACGAATTCCAGGCTGCGCTTCACGGCGCGCACCACCGCGCGCGGCGTCACCGTGGCGCCGGCGAACTGGTCGAAGCGGCCGCCGTCGCGGCGGACCGCCCAGGCCTCGGGCGGCGGGTCGCCCAGCGCGCGGCCGGCGAAGCGGGTGATCCAGTCGCTGCGGCCGGCCTCGATGTCGTCGCCCAGCCCCGGGGTTTCCTGGTGGCCGGTGACGCGCACGCCGAGCACCCGGCCATCGCGGGCGACGGCGACGAGCAGGTGGATCGGCCCGGCATAGCCGTCGGGCGCCGTGGTTTCCAGCACCAGGGCGCTGGGCTCGCCGCGCAGGCGGGCGCGGTGGACGCGCGCTTGTTCGCGGCCGAGCCACGCGGCGGCCCGCACCTGCACGGCGTCGGCGACCGGGTCGTTGTCGTAGGCGGTGGGCGGCAGCACGATCTCCAGCGCCTGCATCTGGGCGCGGCGTTCGGCGGCGGCGATGCGGTCGCGGGTCAGGGCCCAGGTGCCGGCCAGCAGCGCCGCGGCGATCAGGCCGGCCAAGGCCAGCTGCGCGGCGGCCCGCAGCGGTTCGCGGGCGAGGCTCATGGCCTGGCCTCGCCGTAGATGCGCGGGCGGGTGTGCAAATCGATCCAGGGCGCCGCGCAGTTCATCAGCAGCACGGCGAAGGCGACGCCGTCCGGGAAGGCCCCCCAGCGCCGGATCAGCAGGGTCAGCACCGCCACGCCGACGCCGAACACCAGACGCCCGCGCGGCGTGGTGCAGCCGCTGACCGGATCGGTGGCGATGAAGAAGGCGCCCAGCACCAGCGCGCCGGAGAACACATGCTGCAGCGGGAAGGGGTGCAGGTCGGGGTCGTAGAGCCAGAACGGCAGCGTCAGCAGGACCACGGTGCCCAGGGTCGCCACCGGCACCTGCCAGGGGATGATCCGCTTCCAGAGCAGGAACAGGCCGCCGAGCGCGAAGAAGTTGGCGATCCACTCCCACCCGCGGCCGCCGAAGTCGCCGAACAGCGGGTCGTGGCGGATCTCCGCAAGCGTCGCGCCCTGGCCGGCCAGCGTACGCACCGTGTCCAGCGGGGTGGCCTGGGCCAGCGTGTCCCAGCGCCAGGGCGGCGGCAGCTCGCCGGTGAGCACCGCGCGCAGGCTGTCGGCCAGGCCCGGCATGCCGATGCCCGGGTCCAGGCCCGCCGGCGGCAGCCACTGGGTGAACTCGCGCGGGAAACACAGCAGCACCACCGCCACGCCGACCATCGCGGGATTGAACAGGTTGTGGCCCAGGCCGCCGAAAAGATGCTTGGCCAGCACGATCGCGGCCGCCATTCCGATCGCCGCGATCCACCACGGGGCCAGCGGCGGCACGCAGAGCGCGAACAGCACCGCGGTCAGCGGCGCGCTCAGGTCGGTCAGGAACGGCCGCAGCGGCCGGCCGCGCGCGCGCAGCATCGCGGCCTCGAAACCCAGCGCGAAGGCCGTGGCCAGCAGGATCTGCACGGCGATGCCGGGGCCGAAGAAGGCGCCATGGGCGATCACGCCGGGCGCCAGCGCCAGCAACACCAGGCCCATCACGGTGCGGACGCTGCGCCGGGCCGGGAGGTGGGGCGCAGCGCTCGTGGCGAAGGTCTTCATGGCGCCGCCCCGGGATCGCCGCTGCGGCGCGCGCGCGCGCGCTCCAGCGCGGCCGCGACGGCGTCCGCGCCTGCGCCGGATTCGCGGCGGGCGGCTTCGCGCGCGGCGCGCTCCGCCGCTTCGCGCTCCAGCCGCTGCTGGCGTGATTCGTGGCGCAGGCGCGCCGCGTCGGCGCGCAACGCTTCGGCCTGGCGCGCGCGCAGTTCGGCCTTGCCGTGGCGGAAGTGCGCGGTCAGCGGGATGTGGCTGGGGCAGGCGAGGTCGCAGCAGCCGCATTCGATGCAGTCGAACAGGCCCTGGTCGAGCGCGCGGTCGTAACGCTCGCCCCGCACCTGCCACAGCAGCTGCTGCGGCAGCAGCCGCGCCGGGCAGACCGGGGCGCAGTCGCCGCAGCGGATGCAGGGCATTTCCGGTTCCGCCGATTCGGCGGCGACTTCGGCGGCGGTCTGCACCAGCACGCAGTTGTGGGTCTTGCCCAGCGGAACGTCGTCGTGCGGCAGCGCCAGGCCCATCATTGGCCCGCCCAGCAGCAGGCGTGCCGCGTCGTCGGTGTAGCCGCCGGCCTGCGCCACCAGATGCGCCACCGTCGTTCCCAGCGGCACCACGTAGTTGCCGGGATCCGCCACGCCGGCGCCGGTGACGGTGACGATGCGCTCGGTCAACGGCTCGCCGTGGGTGACGGCCCGCCAGGCGGCGCGCGCGGTGGCGACGTTCTGCACGACCACGCCCAGGTCGCGCGGCAGTCCGCCGCGCGGCACCTCGCGGCCGGTCAGGGCCTGGATCAGCTGGCGCTCGCCGCCTTCCGGATAGATCGTCGGCACCACCGCCAGTTCGACGACGCCGGCGCCATGCGCGGCCAGCGCCGCACGGCAGGCCGACAGCGCATCGACCATGCTGTCCTCGACCGCCAGCAGCGCGCGGCCGGCGCCGACGGCGCGCGCCAGCAACCGCCCGCCCAGTACCACCTCGTCGGCGTGTTCGCGCAGCAGCGCATCGTCGCAGGCGATCCAGGGTTCGCATTCGGCACCGTTGAGGATCAGCAGCTCCCGTCCGACCGAAAGTTTCTCGGCGGTCGGGAAGCCGGCGCCGCCCAGGCCGACGACGCCGGCGGCGCGGATACGCTCGCGCAGCTGCGCGGGTTCCGCCTGCAGTCCATCCAGCGGCGGCATCGGCCCGGCCTGGTCGCCCTCGACCGCCAGCCAGATTTCGGTGGTCGCCAGACCCGGCAGACCAGGCACCTCGCCGGGGCGGATCGCCAGGACGCGTCCGGCGCGCGGCGCATGCACGTCCGCACTCAGCTCGCCGTCGGCGCGTCCCAGCACCTGGCCGCGCCGTACTGGCTCACCGACGTCCACGCAGGCCCGGGCCGGCCGCCCGGCGTGCTGGGCCAGGGCCACGCGCAGCACCGCGGGCGCCGGGCAGGGCCGCAGCCCGCCGGCGGTGGATTCGGCCTTGTGGCCGGCCAGGCGCAGGCCGCCGTGGAAGCGGTTCGGGCGCATGGCGGCGCGTCGGGCTCAGCGGCCCGTGAACTGCGGCTTGCGCCGGGCCAGGAAGGCACCGGTGCCTTCCTTCATGTCGTCGGTGGAGAAGGCCAGCGCGAACGCCTGGGTTTCATAGTCGAGGCCGGCCTCGAGCGGCGCCTCGCCGCCCAGCAGCACGGCGTCCAGGACACCACACAGAGCCTGGGGTGCGGACGCCGCCAGCTGCTCGGCCCACTTCTGGGTCTCGGCTTCGAGCTGGTCGGCCGGCACCACCCGGCTGACCAGGCCGATCTGCGCCGCCCGGGTGGCGTCGATCGGCGCGCCCAGCAGGCACAGCTCCAGTGCGGCGCCGCGGCCCACCAGGCGCAGCAGGCGCTGGGTGCCGCCGAAACCGGGGATCAGGCCCAGGTTGACCTCGGGCTGGCCGAGTTTGGCGCTGTCGGCGGCGATGCGCAGGTGGCAGGCCATCGCCAGCTCCAGGCCGCCGCCCAGGGCAAAACCGTTGACCATGGCCAGCACCGGTTTGCCCAGCTGCTCGATCCGCGACATCAGCCGCTGCCCGTGACGGGAGAAGTCGCGCGCCTGCACCGGGCTCAGCCCGTTCATCTCGGCGATGTCGGCGCC
>CBFGOZ010000108.1:0-8450 GCA_965650505.1 uncultured Arenimonas sp. | reverse complement strand
AAGACCGCCGTCATCGACTTCGACGTCGGCCTGCGCAACCTCGACCTGATCATGGGCTGCGAGCGCCGCGTGGTTTACGACTTCGTCAACGTGGTCAACGACGAGGCCAACCTCAAGCAGGCGCTGATCAAGGACAAGCGCTTCGAGAATCTGTTCGTGCTGGCCGCGTCGCAGACCCGCGACAAGGACGCGCTGACCAAGGAAGGCGTGGAGAAGGTGCTCAAGGCGCTGGGCGAGGAAGGTTTCGACTTCATCGTCTGCGACTCGCCGGCCGGCATCGAGAAGGGCGCGTTCCTGGCGATGTACTTCGCCGACCGCGCCGTCGTCGTCGTCAACCCGGAAGTGAGCTCGGTGCGCGACTCCGACCGCATCCTGGGCCTGCTGGCCTCGAAGACGAAGAAGGCCGAAAACGGCGAGCGCGTGAAGGAGCACCTGCTGCTCACCCGCTACAGCCCCAAGCGCGTGGAGGCCGGCGACATGCTGTCGATCGCCGACGTGCAGGAGATCCTGGGCCTGGACGTGGTCGGCGTGATCCCGGAGTCGCCCGAGGTGCTGCAGAGTTCCAACGCCGGCGTGCCGGTGATCCTGGACGAGGCCTCGCCGGCCGGCCAGGCCTACACCGACGCGGTCGCGCGCATCCTCGGCGAGGACCGCCCGATGCGCTTCACCACGGTCGAGAAGAAGGGTTTCTTCTCCAAGATGTTCGGGGGCTGAGCCATGGGCATCTTCGATTTCCTCACCCAGCGCCAGAAGAACACCGCCAGCACGGCCAAGAGCCGGCTGCAGATCCTGATCCAGCAGGAGCGTTCGCTGCGCGGCGCGCCGGATTACCTGCCGTTGCTGCAGCGCGAGCTGCTGGAAGTGATCCGCAAGTACATCAACGTGGACGCCGACGCGGTGAAGGTGGACCTGCACAAGGACGGCGACAGCGAGCTGCTCGACATCTCGGTCGCGCTGCCCGAGAAGGCCGCGTCCGCGAACGGCTGAATCCGATGCACGGCGATCTTTCGACGGCACCGGTCCCCGCCGGTGCCGTTTCCGTTTCCGATACCGCCGGTGGCGAGGCGCTGGTGGCGACGCTGGCCGACATCGGCTTCGAGACGCCGGCGGCGCTGCTGGCTCGGTACGGGCTGGCGCTGGTGCAGGTGGCCGGCGGCGAGGCCATTCCCGGTAGTTTCTGGGGCGAGCGGGAGGCCGGGCTGATCGGCAGCACGGTCTACGCACGGGCCGACACGCCGGTGCATTCGCTGCTGCACGAGGCCTGCCATCTGATCGTGATGCCGCCGGAGCGGCGCGCCGCGGTGCACACCGACGCCACCGATTCGGTGGCCGAGGAAGACGCCGCCTGTTATCTGCAGATCCTGCTCGCCGACGAGCTCCCCGGCATCGGCCGCGACCGTCTGATGGCCGACATGGACGCCTGGGGCTACACTTTCCGCCTCGGCTCCACCCGCGCCTGGTTCGAATCCGACGCCGACGACGCCCGCGTGTTCCTGGCGGCCATGGGTTTGCTTCCCGCCTGAAGCACTTGCTCCGCAAGTAGATCCAGTTCTCGCGGACGGTTGATCCGGCTTGCGCCGCCCCGCACACACAGGGTGCCCTGCCCGGCCGCGCGGTCGCTCTCGGGCTTCCTGCCCTTCGCGACACTTGGACTCCTGTCCGGCGCAAGCGGCGTCCTGCCCAGCTTACGGCCGGCCGCTACGGGCTTCCTGCCCTCCGCTTCAGGGCACCCTGTGTGTGCGTGCCGACGCCACGACTCGTCTCCGCGAGCCGTTGAAACCCCGCTCGTGCCCTCCGGTCACGAAAAGCGGGGGGGGTGACCCAGGGTTGCGGGCTTCTGCGGGTTCGAGAGTCCGGCCCGGGTGGTCCGCAGGCCGTCGTGCGTGAGGTCTCTCTGCGGCTTCGAAAACATGGACGTTTTCGAAGAGCCTACATGGACGTATTCACGGCGTCCGCAGAGAGACCTCACGTGCGGCGGCCTACCGCCTCGAACGATCCCGGCACCCTGGCCCACCAACGAAAGCGATCCGGCACCAGCGAGCAACTGAGGCGGCAAACCCGCCACTTGCGCGGGGAAAGCGGGGGGTCTAGCCTGCCCGCACCCTGCAACTGGCAGCGGATCCCGACCCGAAACCGGAGCCTCCACCGTGAAATCCCAACGCGCCCTGCTGGCGCTCGCCATCTCCGCCAGCCTGCTGGCCCTGTCCGCCTGCAAGCCCGCCGACCAGACCGAGAGCGCCGCCGACGCGCCGAAGGAATCGGCCGACGAATTCGTCGCCCGCGTCAACAAGACCGCCAAGGAAATCACCCCGGAGCTGACCTCCGCCGCCTGGCTGGGCGCGACCTACATCAATGCCGACAGCCAGCGCGTCGAAGCGGCGGCCAACGAGCGCTTCCTCGCCCTCAACAACGCCTTCATCGAGCAGGCCAAGACCTACCCGACCGAAGGCCTGAGCGCCGACACCGCGCGCGCCCTGCACCTGATGAAGGTCGGCGCTTCCCTGCCCGCCCCGCGCGACCCGGCCAAGCTCAAGGAACTGACCGAGATCACCAGCCGCCTGGGCGCGACCTACGGCGCCGGCAAATGGTGCGTGGACGGCCAGGACTGCAAGGACATCGGCCAGGTGTCCGAGATCCTCGCCAACACCGGCACCAGCAGCTACGACGAGATGAAGGCGGCCTGGGAAGGCTGGCATTCCATCGCCGTGCCGATGCGCAAGGACTACCAGCGCTTCGTCGAACTGACCAACGAAGGCGCCAAGGAAATGGGCTTCGCCAACACCGGCGAAGTCTGGCGCGCGGGTTACGACATGCCGGCCGCCGACTTCCAGGCCGAGGCCGACCGCCTCTGGGGCCAGGTGCAGCCTCTGTACGAACAGCTGCAGTGCTACACCCGCGAGAAGCTGGTGGAGAAGTACGGCGAGCAGGGTTCGGTCAACGGCATGATCCCGGCCCACCTCACCGGCAACCTCTGGCAGCAGGACTGGGGCAACCTCTGGCCGCTGCTGCAGCCCTACGAGGGCGTCGGCAGCCTGGACGTGACCGGCGCATTGAAGAAGCAGCGCGACGCCATCCAGGCCGACCTGGTGTCCAAGGCCGGCGGCATGCGCAACCTCACCGCGTCCCAGCAGGTCGAGATCGAGCGGCAGGCCGACCTGGAGATGGCCACCCGCATGACCAAGCTGGCCGAGAGCTTCTACACCGGCCTGGGCATGCCGGCGCTGCCGGAGAGCTTCTACACCGACTCGATGCTGGTGCAGCCGCGCGACCGCGACGTGGTCTGCCACGCCAGCGCCTGGCCGATGAACACCGAGGGCGAAGTGCGCATGAAGATGTGCATCAAGCCCAACGAGGAAGAGCTGACCACGATCTACCACGAGCTGGGCCACATCTATTACTACCTGGCCTACAAGCAGCACCCGCCGGTGTTCCAGAACGGCGCGCACGACGGCTTCCACGAGGCCATCGGCGACACCATCGTGCTGTCGATGACCCCGGAATACCTGGCCTCGATCGGCCTGGTCGACAAGCCGGCGGTCAGCGAAGAAGCCGTGATCAACTCGCAGATGCGCATGGCCCTGGCCAAGGTGTCGTTCCTGCCCTTCGGCCTGATGATCGACCGCTGGCGCTGGGGCGTGTTCGACGGCTCGATCGCGCCGGACCAGTACAACCAGGCCTGGTGGGACCTGAAGGCCAAGTACCAGGGCGTGGCCCCGGTGTCGCCGCGCGGCGAGGAGTTCTTCGACGCCGGCGCCAAGTACCACGTGCCGGGCAACACGCCGTACACGCGCTACTTCCTGTCGCACATCCTGCAGTTCCAGTTCTACAAGTCGCTGTGCGACGCGGCCGGCCACCAGGGCCCGCTGTACACCTGCAACTTCGCCAACAATCCGGAAGCCGGCAAGCGCTACTGGGCGATGATGGAGCGCGGCGCCTCGCAGCCCTGGCAGCAGACCCTGAAGGAGCTGACCGGCGGCGAGCAGATGGACGGCTCGGCGGTGCTGGAGTACTTCGCGCCGCTGCAGGAATGGCTGGTCAAGCAGAACGAAGGCAAGGCCTGCGGCTGGGAAGCGGCGAAGTCCTGACCCTTCCGTAACCAGGTGCATGACCCGCGGCCGGCGAAGCGATTCGCCGGCCGCTTCGTTTCCGGTGTAGCGTGGCGGCCATGGACAGCCTGCAGGTCGAACGCGCCACCTCCCATGAACTGCACGTGCTGGTGCCGTTGTTCGCCGGCTACCTGCGCTTCTACGGCAAACCGGTGGACGAGGCGCGCATCCGCGCCTTCCTCGGCGAGCGTCTGCAGCGCAACCAGTCGGCGGTGTTCCTGGCTTTCCGCGGCGAACAGGCGGTCGGCTTCGTCCAGCTCTACCCCGCCTTCGCCAGCCTGTCGCTGGCCCCGAGCTGGATCCTCAACGACCTGTTCGTCGCGCCGCAGGCGCGCGGCGGCGGCGTGGCCCGCGCGCTGATGCGGGCCGCGGAGCAGCTGGCCAGGGAGACCGGCGCCGCCGAGCTGTTCCTGCAGACCGCCCACGACAACCTGCCGGCGCAGCGCCTGTACGAAGGCCTGGGCTGGAAGCGGGACGAGGACTTCCGGGTCTACACCCGGGACCCGCGCCAGGGCTGAACGGGGCTTTGCAGCCGCGGCCCGGCGGCGCAATACTGCCGGCTGTTTCCCGCCCGGCTCGCCCCATGAACCCGCGCCTCCCCGACCCGCTCGCCCCGCAGACGCTGTCGCACGCCGTCGCGCTGCCGGCCGATTTCTACCTGGGCGAGGCCATGGTCCGGCGCGACCGCGAGGCGGTGTTCGCCCGCAGCTGGCAGCTGGTCGGCCACGTGTCGGCGCTGGCCAATGCCGGCGACCACGTGGTGACCGAGGTCGCCGGCCTGCCCATCGTCGTCATCCGCGACACCGAGGGCCGGCTGCGCGCCTACCACAACGTCTGCCGGCACCGCGCCGGCCCGCTGGCCACCTGCGACGGCAAGGCCGCCAAGGTGCTGCGCTGCAAGTACCACGGCTGGACCTACACGCTCGAGGGCGTGCTGCGCAGCGCGCCGGAGATGCAGACCGCCGAGGACTTCGTTCCCTCCGAGGTCCGGCTCCCGGAGCTGCGGGTGGACGTCTGGCAGGGACTGGTCTTCGTCGCCGGCGACGGGGCGGTGTCCTTCACCGAATTCAGCAAAGGCCTGGACGAGCCGCTGCGTTCGCTCTCGCCCAAGGACTTCGTCTTCCACAAGCGCTTCCGCTACGAGGTCGCCTGCAACTGGAAGGTGTACTGCGACAACTACCTCGAGGGTTACCACGTGCCGCACATCCATCCGGGCCTCAACAGCCTGCTGGACTACCGGCAGTACGTGACCGAGTGCGGCGACTGGTTCTCGTACCAGTACAGCCCGCTGGAAAGCGACCCGGCGCTGTACGGCGACGGCGACGCGCTCTACTACTTCATCTACCCGAACACGATGCTGAACCTGCTGCCGGGCCGGCTGCAGACCAACCGCGTGCTGCCGCTGGGCGCCGACCGCTGCATCGTCGAGTTCGACTACTACTATCGGGCCGACGACAGCGCCGAGGCCGAGGCGCGCAAGCAGGCCGACCACGACTTCGCCCACCAGGTGCAGGACGAGGACATCGAGATCTGCGAGCACGTGCAGCGCGGCCTCGGCTCCGGTTCCTACCTGCCCGGCCGCCTGAACCCGCTGCGCGAGAACGCGGTCTTCCACTACCACGAGCTGCTGCGCGCGGCGTACCGGGCGACGCCTTGATTCCTGCGGTCGGTCGCGGGAATCCATGGCTGCTCGCGGCAGCCGCGGCGACGGCGCTGGCGGCGGTCGCGCACCTGGCCTGCATCGTGATCGGGCCATCGGCCTATCTTGCGATGGGTGCGGGGCCGCGCATGGCGGAGCTGGCCGAAGCCGGCCACTGGTATCCGCCGGCGGTCACGGTGGTGATCGCCGGCATGCTGTTCGTATGGTCGGCCTACGCACTGTCGGGCGCCGGCCGGGTCCGGCGGCTGCCCCTGCTGCGCACGGTCCTGGTCGCCATCACGGCGGTCTTCCTGCTGCGCGGCTTTGCCCGCCCGGTGCTGGAGCCTTATTTCCCGGGCAACGGCGACACGTTCTGGTTCTGGAGTTCGGCGATCTGCCTGGCCATCGGCCTGCTGTACCTCGTGGGCCTCGTGCAGACCTGGAGCCGGGCTGCCCGTCCTTGACGGCCGGGCGATGCCCCGGGGCGCTTGACCCTGGTTCGAGCCCTGTCCGATATTCGACCGGGGAATCCGGATGGCAGGGGTCGCGGGAATGGACATGAACACCGTCGCGGTGGGCGCTGCCGCGCTCATCGCCGTTGCGTCGCTGCTCGGGGCGTTCACCTGGCGCGCCGGCGCCGGCTGGTTGCCGGTGTTCCTGGTCGCCGTGCCCGCGGCGATCTGGCTTCCCGGCTTCTTCTACTCGCCCTATCGGGATGCCGACGTGTTGTGGGCGGAGCTGGCCGGCTGGCCGCTGCTGGTGATCGCCGTCGCTGCGGCGTGGACACTGCGGCCGCGGCTGCAATGGTTCGCCTGGGACAGCCGGAACTTCGTCGCCAGCCTCGCACTGGGCTGGCTGGCCGCCGCCCTGGTGGCACGCGGCGGCCTCGAGCTTTTCCACAAGCTCCCCGAGCTGCTGGCCTCGACCGCCACCGATGGCCTGGACCCCACGGTCTACCGCGCGGTGATCCTCGCGCTGGTGCCGGTGATGGCTTGGGCGCTGTGGATGATCGGCGTGGCGGCGGGCCGCCTGCTCGCGCTGCCCGTGATCGCCATCGTGCGGCGTACCCGCGGCCTCGGCTTCCTTTCGTCCGAGCTGAAGTTCCGGCACCGTCCGGGCGACGAAACGGTGGAGTGGCACTATCTCTCCAAGGCCGACCCGAAAGGATGGCAGCGCCGGGACGTGCCGCTGCGGCATCTGTCCAGCTTCATCCACGAGATGCGCACCGATCGCGTCTTCGAGCGCACCTACCAGACCTTCGAGGCGCGGGGCCGTTTCAGCGGCGAACAGATCTCCGGCACCATCGAAGGCCCCGGCCAGTGGGTGAATCGCACCACCGGCACCGGCCGCAGCCACCTGACCCTGGGCGACCTGGCGATGACCGTCTCCACCTCCACCGCGGTCCGTGCGAACAGGACGCTGCAGCGGCTGTTCGACCGCTACGTGCGCGCGCTGCACCGCGCCGACAAGGTGCAACAGGAGGAAGACCGGCGCCGCGCCAGCGCCGAGCGCGCGGCCGAGGCCGAGCGCGCCCGCCAGCGCGAAGCCGACGACGCCCTGCGCCACCAGGCGCGCGTCGAAAAATCACGGGTCGAGGCCCTGGCCAACCTGCAGTCGCTGCTCGCGGACGCCGGCCTGTCGGGCAGCGACCTGTGGAGCAAGTACGCGTACGACCTGGACGGCCGCATCGTCTCCCTGGTCGCCGCCAACCGCGACGGCCGCGGCCTCATCGTGCATGCGAACGGCGACGAGACCTGGACCGGCGAGTGGCGCGGCGCCAGCGTCCGGATCACCGACGACAGGCTGCAGGTGCAGGTGGACGACCCCGCCTGGCGCCGGCAGCACCTGAGCGAACGACGCTTCACCCTGGGCGAGCGCTGGACGCCGGAGGAGCGGCAGACCTGGGCCGACCGCATCACCCTGCTGGCGAACGGCGGCGCCTGAGCCGCAGGCGCGTCAGAGCTCCTGTGTCGGCTCGTGCCGCGCGATGTTCGGGTCGGGATCCGGAATGGGATCCGGATAGCGGTCGCTGTGCGAGACGTACCAGCGCCACAGGCCGTAGGCGACGACGGTGAAGGCCGAAGCCGCCAGCGCCAGGTGCAGGCCGTTGCCGCTGACCAGCGGCGACAGCAGGCCGGCGATGGCCGCGTTCGACAGCAGGCCGACGAAGGCCTGCATGGACGAGGCGCCGCCGCGGTGGCGCGGGTACATGTCCAGGATCGCCAGGGTCACGATCGGGAACACGAGGGCGATGCCGAAGGCGCCCAGCGCCGTGGGCAGCACCGCCCAGGGCAGGCTGGGCGCATCGGTGAGCGCGTTGTAGCCGATGTTGTAGGCCGCGGCGAGGCCGCAGCACAGGAAACCCCACTCCACCAGGCGACGCCCGGTGACCCGCCCCGCGGCGCGGCCGCTGGTGAAGGCGCCCAGCATCATGCCGCCGATGGTCGGCGCGAAGAACCAGACGAAGTCCTGCTCGCCCAGGCCCAGCAGGTCCATCACGAAGGCCGGCGCCGAGGCGATGTAGAGGAACAGCGCGCCGAAGTTGAAGGTGCCCGCCAGCGCCAGCAGCCGGAACCGGCGGTTCGACAGCATGTGCGCGTAGTCGGTGATCAGGGTCCGGGCGTGCAGCGGCACCCGGTTCTGCACCGGATGGCTTTCCGGCAGGCCCCAGGCGGTGAGGCCGAACAGCAGCAGGCCGAACACCG
>CBFGOZ010000107.1:0-8452 GCA_965650505.1 uncultured Arenimonas sp. | reverse complement strand
AACCCGCCCCGGTGAAGGGCCGCGAAGAATACCGACAGGCCGGGCGTTTGGGAAGGGGGTGTCGCAATGCCGCGGCACGTACGCGGCAGGCGTTCAGCCGTGGGCGCGCGGTGCGCTGGTCTTGCGCTCGACCCAGCCCAGCAGGAACAACACCGCCAGCGTGAGCAAGGTCGCGCCGACTGCCAGGACGTGGCTGTGCACCCCGGCCGCAATGCCGATCACCGCCACCATCAGCAGCGACGCCGCCGTCGTGATGCCGGAGATCATGTTCTCGTCGCGGTTGCGGAAGATCGTTCCCGCGCCGAGGAAACCCACCGCCGCCACCATCGCCTCGATCAGGCGGATGGGATCGATGCGCACCAGTTCGCGGTATGCCTCGGCCGAGTACCGGTGCGCGAGCAGATCCACCAGCCCCACCAGCAGGGCGGCGGCGCCGGCCACCAGCATATGGGTGCGGAAGCCGGCGGGGCGGTTCTTCAGTTCGCGCTCGAAGCCGATCGCCCCGCCCAGCAGCATCGCATAGGCCGTGGTACCCAACACCTGCAGCTGCATTTGCCAGTTGTCGAGCACGCCCTCCATGCCACGCTCCCGTCGGTCAATGCCTCAGGCGGGGATCAGCCGCACCCGGGCGAAGTTGCGCTTGCCAACCTGCAGCACCGCCTCGAAACCGGGCATGAACACGCGCTGCGCGTCCTCGAACACCTCGGCGTCGATCTTGACCGCGCGCTCCTTGAGTTTGCGCGACGCCTCGGAGTTGCTGGCCGCCAGCCCGGCCGCCGCGAGCAGTGGCGCGATGCGCAGGCCCTCCGCCGGCACGCCGATCTCCACCAGCGGCAGCAGCGATGTATCGCCCTCGCCGCGCACCACCGCATGCCACCCGGCGATGGCGGTCTCCGCGGCGGCGGCGCCGTGGAAGCGCCCCGCCAGTTCGCGCGCCAGCCTCAGCTTGGCATCGCGCGGATTGAGCGACCCCGCAGCCACGTCGGCCTTCATGCGTGCCAGTTCCGCCAGCGACACCTCGAAGCTGAGCAACTCGAACCAGCGCCACATCAGCTCGTCGCCGATCTTCAGGGTCTTGGTGACGATGTCGATCGCCGGCTCGTTGATGCCGATGTAGTTGCCGAGCGACTTGGACATCTTGTTGACGCCGTCCAGGCCCTCGAGCAGCGGCATGGTCAGCACGATCTGCGGCGGCTGGCCGTGGTGCTCCTGCAGGCCGCGCCCCATCAGCAGGTTGAACTTCTGGTCGGTTCCGCCCAGTTCGACGTCGGCCTTAAGCGCCACGGAGTCGTAGCCCTGCACCAGCGGATACAGGAACTCGTGGATCGCGATCGACTGCTGCGCCGCGTAACGCTTGGCGAAATCGTCGCGCTCGAGCATGCGCGCCACCGTGTGCTGTGCCGCCAGCCTGATCATGTCGGCCGCCGACATCGGGCCGAACCATTCCGAGTTGAAGCGGACTTCCGTCCGCTCCTTGTCCAGCACCTTGAACACCTGGTCGGCATAGGTCTGGGCGTTGGCCAGCACGTCCTCGCGCGTGAGCGGCTTGCGCGTCGCGTTCTTCCCGGTCGGGTCGCCGATCATCCCGGTGAAGTCGCCGATCAGGAAGATCACCTGGTGGCCCAGGTCCTGGAACTGCCGCATCTTGTTGAGCAGCACCGTATGCCCGAGGTGCAGGTCGGGTGCGGTCGGGTCGAAGCCGGCCTTCACGCGCAGCGGCCGCCCCAGCGCCAGGCGGGCGGCCAGCTCCTCGGGCTTCAGGATCTCCTCGGCGCCGCGGCCGATGGTTTCGAGGGCGTCTTTGAGGTCGGACATGAACGTATCGGGGCTCGTATTCAGGGCGAGGGCGGCGGAAGCGGCCCGGGCGTTAAAGGCAGGTTAATAGAAAGTTAAAGTGCGGAAGCCAAAAAATCCAGATGCGACAAGGGTTTGACGCAACTATTTCGCTCTGGTTATCGTACCGCGACTTTCGGCCCACGCGGGGAAGATCCCTTTGCAGCACCACGAATCCTCCCCCCTCGGCCGCTGGTCGCGTGAGCACTGGGTGCTGGCCAGCCTCTTCGCCTTCCTCGCCCTGTTGGTCGTCACCATCATCCCCGGCTTCGCAAGCGCCATGCGCAGCGCAAGTGCGAACGACCGCGCCACCCTCAGCCTGCCGCTGCCGCCGATGCCGGGCAAGCCGGCCGAAGCCACCGCCGGCAGCGCCTGGCAGGTGGTCCGCGTGCAGAACGGCCAAACCCTCGGCGCCGTGTTCGAGCAGATGGGCGTGCCGGCCTCGGTGATGCACCGCGTGCTGGAACAGCCGAGCGCACGCACGTTGTCGCGCCTGCGCGCCGGCGCCGAGATCGCCTTCGACCTCGGCCACGACGGCCAGCTGCGCGGCCTGCGCTTCGAGCGCGACGAAGCCGCCCGGGTCGAGCTCAGCCTCGCCGACGGCAAGATCGCCGAGAAGGTGATCGAGCGTCCGCTGGAGCGCCGGGTGATGGTCGCCAGCGGCGAGATCACGAGCTCGCTTTATGCCGCCGGCGCCAAGGCCGGCCTGAGCAACGCCGCCATCAACCAGATGGCCAATGCCTTCTCCTACGACATCGACTTCACCCAGGACCTGCGCGACGGCGACCGCTTCCAGGTCGTTTACGAGGAGATCTGGCGCGACGGCGAACGCCTGCGCAGCGGGGGCGTGGTCGCCGCCAGCTTCATCAACCGCGGCAAGGAGTTCACGGCCCTGCGCTACCAGCGCAATGGCAAGGACGAGTATTTCGACCTCAGCGGCCGCCCGCTGAAGAAGAGCTTCATGCGCATGCCGATCGAGTTCGCCCGCATCAGCTCGCGCTTCAACCCCCGGCGCAAGCACCCGGTGCTGGGCACCGTGCGCGCGCACAAGGGCGTGGACTACGCCGCCGGCACCGGCACGCCGATCATGGCCGCCGGCGACGCGCGCGTCAGTTTCGTGGGCTGGCAGAACGGCTACGGCCGCACGGTCGTGCTCGACCACGGCAACGGCACCACCACGCTTTACGGGCACATGTCGCGCTTCGGCAAGTACAAGACCGGCAGCCGGGTGTCGCAGGGCGCGATCATCGGCTACGTCGGCATGACCGGCCTGGCCAGCGGCCCGCACCTGCACTACGAATTCCGGGTCAAGGGCGTGCACCGCGATCCGCTCACCGTGACCATGCCCAAGCCCGATCCGCTGGCCGGCGCCGAACTGGCCCGCTTCCGTGCCGCCACCGCGCCGGCCGTGGCCCAGCTCAAGCGCGTGGAGGGCGTGCGCCTCGCCGCACGTTGACCGCATGGCGGTCGATCCGCAGACTCCGTATTCAACGCCCGCCGGCTCCGGCGGGCTTTTTCTTGGCCTGATCTCGGGCACCAGCGTGGACGGCATCGACGCCGCCCTGGTCGCCTTCGATCCCGCGCCGCGCCTGGTCTTCGGCCGCACCTATCCGATCGAAGCCGAGCTGGCGGACGAGATCCTTCGGCTTTCCCAGGCCGACGCGCTGATCAGCCTCGACGCCGTGGGCCGGCTCGACACCCGCATCGGCCAGGCCTTCGCCGCCGCGGCGCTGCAGGCTATGCGCGACAGCGGCACGCCGCCTTCGGCGGTGGCCGCGATCGGCTCGCATGGCCAGACCCTGCGCCACGATCCCCGCGGCCCCGCTCCCTTCACCCAGCAGCTGGGCGACGCCAGCGTCATCGCCGAAGCCACCGGCCTCACCACGGTCGCCGACTTCCGGCGCCGGGACGTCGCCGCCGGCGGACAAGGCGCACCGCTGATGCCGGCCTTCCATGCCGCGGTGCTGCGCTCGCCCGTCGAGGACCGCGCCATCCTCAACCTGGGCGGCATCGCCAACCTGACCCTGCTGCCGCGCGAGGGCGCCGTACGCGGCTTCGACACCGGTCCCGCGAACGGCCTGATGGATGCCTGGTGCGCGCTGCACACCCGCCAGCCCTACGACCGCGACGCGGCCTTCGCCCGCTCCGGGACGGTGGACGATGCCCTGCTGGAGCGGCTGATGGCCGACCCGTGGTTCACGCTGCCGCCGCCCAAAAGCACGGGCCGCGATCAGTTCCAGCTGCAGTGGCTGCAGGCGAGGATGGACGGTGCGACGCCGGCGCCGGCGGACGTGCAGGCGACGCTTTGCGAACTCAGCGCCGCCACCGTCGCCCGTGCCCTGCTGGAAGCCCAGCCACGGAGCGACCGCCTGCTGGTTTGTGGCGGCGGCGCGCACAATCCGCTGCTGATGGCGCGGCTCGCCGCGCGGCTGCCCGACGTCGCGGTCGCGAGCACGGCGAGCGTGGGCCTGGACCCGGACTTCATCGAGGCCGCCGGCTTCGCCTGGCTGGCGCGGGAGACGCTGGCCGGACGACCCGGCAACCTGCCCACCGTCACCGGCGCCCGCGGCCCGCGAGTGCTGGGCGCGGTCCATGCCCCCTGAAACCATCCGGGCGGGTCACTGCCCGGGAATCTTGTTGCCCTTCTCGTCGAGCAGATAGGCCGGCGCGTCATCGGGCAGGCTGGTCAGCGCCGCCATCGCTTCCTGGAAGGCCCGGCTCTCGTCGTCATTCCAGGCGCCGGTCAGGCGCGCGATGTCGCCGGGGACCGGCGGCGGCTCGGGTTCGGCCAGGCCGAGCGCCTGCTTCACCAGCAGCAGGATCACGTCGTTCAGCGGCCAACCCTTCTGGCGCGCGATCTCCTTGATGCGCTCGGCCACACGCTCGTCAATGTCGCGCAACAGGAAATCGGCCATGGCCTTGAACCTCGGGGGGGTTCCAGCATACGGGCCGGGGCGCCGACTGCAAGCCTTTGTCGCGGATCGCGATCATCCGGCCGACGACGGCCGCCCCGCGTCGCCGAGCGATCGTTCGATCAGACCCGCGCGCAACATGAACAGGTACAGCAGCACGCCGGGCAGGGCCACGATCGTGGTCAGCAGGTAGAACTGGACGTAACCGAGCGATTCGATCAACGCGCCAGCGGTGGTGCCGGTGACCAGGCGGCCGACGATGCTCGCCGCCGCCGACAGCAGGGCGAACTGCGTCGCGGTGAAGGCGAGGTTGCACAGCGCCGACAGATAGGCCACCACGACCACGCCGCCGATGCCGCTGGCGATGTTCTCGAAGCCGATGGTGAAGGCCAGCAATGCGTTCGAATGGCCAGCCGCGGCCAGCCAGGCGAAGCTCAGGTTCGACAGCGCCATCAGCACCAGGGCCACCAGCACCGAACGTTTCATGCCCAGCTGGGCATACAGGAAACCACCGATGAAGATGCCGACCAGGTAGGCGAAGAAGCCGACGCCGACGTCCCAGGTCGCGATCTCCTCGTTGCTGAAACCCAGGTCGTTCACCAGCAGGCGCAGCGTGAGATTGGCCAGCGTGTCGCCGATCTTGTGCAGCAGCACGAACAGCAGCACCAGCAGCGCGCCGCGGCGCTGCATGAACTCCAGCAGCGGGCCCGACACCGCCGTCCAGGCCTGGCGCAGGCCGCGCTGGGTTGAAATAGCGACATGCCGCGCAGGCTCGCCCAGCACCAGCCCGGTGAGCATCGCCGGCAGCGCGAAGGCCGCGCACAGCAGATAGGCGCTGGTCCAGTCGCCCTGGGTCGCCACGTACAGCGCCAGCGAGCCCGCCGCCACCGAGCCGATGCGCCAGCCATATTGCGACATGCCCGAACCCACGCCCAGCTGCTCCGGCCGCAGCGTCTCGATTCGGTAGGCGTCGATGACGATGTCGTAGGTGGCGCCGGCGGCGCCGACCAGCACCGCGGCGATCGCGAACCGCGCCAGGTCGTCGCTGGGATCGAGCATGCCCAGCCAGGCCACCGCCGCCATCACCGCCACGCCAGCGAACAGCAGCCAGGACACGCGCTGGCCCAGGCGGCCGATCAGCGGCAGCCGCAGCCCGTCCACCAGCGGGGCCCACAGGAACTTGACGTTGTAGACCAGGAAGGCCAGCGAGAAAGCGGTGACCGATTTCTTGTCGATGCCGTCCTGCGCCAGCCGCGTGGTGAGCGTCGCGCCGATCATCGCGTACGGGAAGCCCGACGAGATGCCCAGCATGAAGGCGGCCAGCGGCTCCTTCTCGACGTAGGGCCGGATGCCCGCGGGCAACTGGTCGCGCCAGGACGCGGCGGTCGTCATGCGTAGTCGACCACGTAGGGCGCGTGGTCGGAGAAGCGCGGCGTCGGGTGGATCGCGCATGCCTTGAGCCGGTCGCGCAGCGAAGGCGTGACCACCTGGTAGTCGATGCGCCAGCCGACGTCCTTGGCGCGGGCCGCGCCGCGCTGGCTCCACCAGGTGTAGTCCTCTCCCTCGGGCTTGAGGTGCCGGTAGCTGTCGACCCAGCCGCGCTCGAGGAAAAGCGTGTCGAGCCAGGCGCGCTCCTCCGGGAGGCAGCCGGAGTTCTTCTGGTTCGAGGTCCAGTTCCGGATGTCCTTGCGGGTGTGCACGATGTTCCAGTCGCCGCAGATGACGTAGTCGCGGCCGCTCCCGAGCCACTGGTCGAAGATCGGCGTGATCCAGTCGATGCAGCGGAACTTGAACTGCTGGCGCACGTCGCCGGACGAACCGGACGGGAAATAGAGCGAGACCACGCTGAGGTTCCCGAAGCGGGCCTCGAGATAGCGTCCCTCTTCGTCGAACTCGTCCCAACCCAGCGCGGTGCGGATCTCGTCCGGCTCGCGGCGCGTGTAGATGCCGACGCCGCTGTAGCCCTTCTTGGTAGTGGCGTCGCGGAAATAGGCCGTGTACCCGGGCGGAAGCAGTTCCGGCACCCGCAGCTGGTGCTCCTGGGCCTTGGTTTCCTGCACGCAGACCAGGTCGGCGTCCTGGCCCGGCAGCCAGTCGAAGAAACCCTTGGTGGCGGCTGAGCGCAGCCCGTTGGCGTTGAAGCTGATGATTCTCACGGCGCAGGCCCGATGGTTTGGATGACGAAGGTTAGCCGAATCCGGCCTGCCGGCGTGGCCGCGGCTGTAGCACAATTACCTTTTCCGCCGCCGGGACCGAACGTGAAACCCCACCAGAGCCGCTTCCTCGACCTGGCGCTGGCGCGCCGCGTGCTGCGCTTCGGCGAATTCAGCCTCAAGTCCGGCCGCACCAGCCCCTACTTCTTCAACGCCGGCCTGTTCGACTCGGGCGCCGCGCTGGCGACGCTGGGCGAGTGTTACGCCGATGCGCTGGAAGACGCCGGGCTGGGCTTCGACATGCTGTTCGGCCCGGCCTACAAGGGCATCCCGCTGGCGACCACCCTGGCCGTGGCCCTGGCCCGGCGCGGCCGCGACCTGCCGGTCGCCTTCAACCGCAAGGAGGCCAAGACCCACGGCGAGGGCGGCCTGCTGATCGGCGCGCCGGTGGCCGGCCGGGTGCTGATCGTGGACGACGTGATCACCGCCGGCACCGCCATCCGCGAATCCATCCAGACCATCCGCGCCGCCGGCGGCGAACCCTGCGGCGTGCTGATCGCCTTGGACCGCCAGGAGCGCGGCCAGGCCGGCCGGCGCTCCGCGGCCCAGGAAGTTACCGCCGAGTTCGGCTTGCCGGTGCACGCCATCGCGGGACTGGACGAGCTGCTGGCACATGCCGACGAACGGCCGGAGATCGCCGCGCACAAGGCCGCGCTGCTGGCGTATCGTTCGCAATATGGCAGCCAGGCCGACTGACCGGAGTCACCCGTGGTCCGCAAACTTCTCAGCTTCGCCGTGATCTCCGCCGTACTGGCCGCCGGCCTGGCCGGCGCCCAGGAAAAACCCAAGAAGCTCTACCGCTGGGTGGACAAGGACGGCAAGGTCCAGTTCAGCGACACCCTGCCGGCCGAGGCCGTGGACCAGGCGCGCACCGAGATCAACGCGCAGAGCGGCATGGCTACCGCCCAGGTGGACCGCGCGCTCACCAGCGAGGAGCGGATCGCCAAGGAAAAGGCCGACGCCGAGCGGGCGCGCGCCGAAAAGGACGCCGAACAGGCGCGCATGACCGAAGAGGCGATGATCGCCTCGTTCCAGACCGAGGAGGACCTGAAGCGATCGTTCCAGGTCCGCCTCGAGCTGATGCAGCAGACGCTCGATGCGATCGAAGCCGGCATCGGCAGCCAGCGCGCCAGCCTCACCGGCCTGCTGTCGCAGGCGTCGGAGGCCGAGCTGGCCGGCCAGCCGGTCAACGCAAATCAGGTGGCCACCATCCGCGAGCTGCACAGCGAGATGATCAAGCAGCAGCAGATGCTCGTGCTCAAGCAGGGAGAGCTGCTCGATTTGGACAAGGAGCTGGTCCGGCTGATCGAGCGGTTCCGCGAACTCAAGGCGCCCAAACCGGCGGCACCGGCAATTACCACGCCAGCGCAGGCCACCGAAGCCGGGGCCGAAGCCCCGGCCACCTGACTCAGAACGGCAGCGACAAGCCCGGGTCCACCGCCAGCAGCTGCCGGCGGAACGCTTCCTTGATGCGCTCCAGCGCCTCGGTGTCCT
>CBFGOZ010000106.1:0-8523 GCA_965650505.1 uncultured Arenimonas sp. | reverse complement strand
CCTCGCGGATCGCCCGCTCCTGGTCGGCGACGACCTTGAACAGCCCGTCCATCGCCTCCTCGGTGATGTAGTCGTCCAGGTCCACCGACTCGGAGCCGCCGAGCATCTGCAGCAGCCCGGCATTGCGCCCGACCATGGCCTTGTAGCGCTGGGTGACGCCGGCGTTCTCGGTCGCGTCCTCGACGATGGGATGGAACTGCGCGCGCAGCCGGTCCTCGGTGACGCGGCGGAAGAAACGTGTGCCGGCGTCGGGTTCGCCGCGCACGATGTCGATGGCGTCGCGCACCGTCATCTGCCGCACCGCGTCGGCGAAGATGTCGGCGGCCACCGGCACCGCCTTCTCGGCGGCGCGGTTCATCGCCAGCTCGAACTCGTCCACCTTGCGGCCGGCGCCCAGCTGGCGCGCGGTGTCGGCGATCTTGCCCAGCTGGCCGGGAATGCGGATGCGCACCGCGCTATCGCCGTAGAAACCGTCGGTGCGGCCCAGCTGGGTGACGGCGCGGTGCACGCCCTGGGCCAGCGCTTCCTTGATGCCGCCCGACGCTTCGGATTCGCTGAGCCGTGAACTGCGCGAGCCGCCCAGGCTGTCCCGCAGACGGTCCTTCCAGTCGTCGGCCCGGGCGCCGGTGGCGCCGCCGGTGAACAGCACCAGCGCGGCGAGGAGGAGGGCGGGCAGGGCGGTCGGGCGCATGGCGGTCTCCGGCGGGGTCGCTGGCGCCATCCTACGCGTCAGTCGGCGGCAGGGAGCAAGCGCCGCAGCTGGTCGCGCAGTTCGACGACCTCGGCCTCCAGGGCCTCGACGCGGGCCTCGAGCGACGCGCGCGCGGGACTGGCGGCCCGTGGCGCGGCGCTGGCCAGCAGCTCGGGGGACCCCGGGCCGCACAGCAGGTGCATGTAGCGGTCCTCGCGCTGGCCGGCGCCGCGGCCCAGGTTCACGGCCAGGCCGCGCTGGATCAGGCGCTCGAGCTGCTGGCGGGCGTCGTCGAGTTCGCGCGGGCCGTTCAGGCGCTCGCAGCGGGTCAGCAGCTCGGCGGCGGTCTGCGGGCCGCGCAGCAGCAGCACGCTGACCAGGGCCTGCTGCTGGCGGGTCAGCGAATACACCGCCGACAGCCGGTGTTCGTAGCGCTGGGCGCGGGCGCCGTGCACCGCATGCACCAGGCCGCGCGATTCCAGCTCGCGCAGCGCGTGGCCGACCTCGCCGGCCTCCAGCTCCAGGATCGGCTCGCGGTTGTTCTTCTGGTTGCAGGCCAGCTGCACCGCGTTGGCGGTGAGCGGGTAGGCCTCGGGCGTGGTCGCTTCTTTCTCGACCAGGCTGCCCAGGATGCGGGCCTCGGTGGCGCCGAGCAGCGGCAGGGCGGGGGAGTCGGGCGAGGTCATGGCTGGGCGTCCGCGTAAAGAAGCCCATGATGCCGCATCGTCGTCGTCCCGCACGACCTTCGTGCCGGTCCGGGTTAGCATTCCGCCTTCCCCGCCCATCCTGCCTGGCCATGATCCAGCTCATCGGTTTCGACGGCGACGACACGCTCTGGCACAGCGAGGGCTATTACCAGTCCGCGAACGCGGCCTTCGAAGTCATCGTCGGCGGCTACGTCGACCTGGCCGACGCCGGCCTGCACCAGCGCCTGCTGGCCACCGAGCGCGCCAACCTCAAGCTGTTCGGCTATGGCGCCAAGGGCATGACGCTGTCGATGCTGGAGGCCGCCTACGCGGTGACCGAAGGTCGCATCAGCGCCGCCGACCTGCATCGCATCGTCGAGCTGGGCAAGGCGGTGATGGCGCATCCGGTCGAGCTGCTGCCCGGCATCCGCGAAGCGGTGCAGGCGGTGGCGCGCGACTACCCGGTGGTGCTGATCACCAAGGGCGACCTGTTCCACCAGGAAGCCAAGGTCGCGGCCTCGGGCCTGGCCGACCTGTTCCGGCGCATCGAGATCGTGTCGGAGAAGGACGCCCGCGCCTATGCCCGCGTGCTGGGCGAGTTCGGCGTCGACCCGGGCGGTTTCGTGATGGTCGGCAACTCGCTGCGTTCGGACATCGAGCCGGTGCTGCGGCTGGGTGGCTGGGGCGTGCACATGCCCTACCACGTGACCTGGGCGCACGAGCAGGAAAACGGCCTGGAGCCCGGCCACGCGCCGCGCATGGCCACCGTCGACGGACCCGGCGGCATTCCCGCCGCGGTGGCGGAACTGCAGGCGCGCGCCGGCGCGCTGCGCGGCTGACGGCCGCGACGCTGCGCCGGCCGGCGCGCGCTTGCTAAGCTTGGTCCGCCCCTTCCGCAGGCCGCGCCATGCCCGACACCGCACCCTTCGACCGCCGCGACCTGGACTTCCTGCTCAACGAGGTCGAGCAGGCCGACGGCCTGTGCCGGTATCCGCGTTTCGCCGCGCACTCGCGCGAAACCTTCAATGCGGTGCTGGACGCGGCGCAGGCGCTGGCGCTGGCCACCTTCGCCAACCACAACCGCGCCTCGGACGTGCAGGAACCGCGTTTCGAGGACGGCCGCGTGCGCATCCTGCCCGAGGTCAAGACGGCGCTGGACGCCTATGCCGGGGCCGGCTTCCCGGCCCTGCTCACCGACGCCGACGAGGGCGGCATGCAGCTGCCCTACACCGTGGCCCTGGCCTGCGACGCGATGTTCGCGGCCTGCAACGTGTCCACTGCCGGGTATGCGCTGCTGGCGCGCGGCGTCGCCAACCTGCTGAAGGTGCACGCCACGCCGGAGCAGTGCGCGCGCTACCGCACGCCGATCGTGCAGGGGCGTTTCCTGGGCACGATGTGCCTGAGCGAGCCGCAGGCCGGCTCGTCGCTGGGCGACATCAGCACCCGAGCCGAACCCGCGGGCGACGGCAGCTACCGCCTCATCGGCGCCAAGATGTGGATCAGCGGCGGCGAGCACGAGCTGTCCGAGAACATCATCCATCTCGTGCTGGCGCGGCTGCCGGACGCACCGCCGGGCGTGAAGGGCATCAGCCTGTTCATCGTGCCGAAGTTCCGGATCAATGACGACGGCAGCCCGGGCGCGCGCAACGACGTGCAGCTGGCCGGCGTCAACCACAAGCTGGGCCAACGCGGCATCGTCAACACCTTCCTGAAGTTCGGCGAGCGCGGCGAGTGTTTCGCCGAGCTGGTCGGCGCGCCGCACCAGGGCCTGGCGCAGATGTTCCACATGATGAACGAGGCGCGCATCGGCGTCGGCGTCGGCGCGGTGATGCTGGGCGTCGCCGGCGCGCGTTATTCCACCGCCTACGCGCGGGAGCGCCGGCAGGGCCGGCCGCCGGACCAGAAGGATCCGGCCAGCCCGCCGGTGCCGATCATCGAACACGCCGACGTGCGCCGCATGCTGCTGCAGCAGAAGGTCTGGACTGAAGGCGCCCTGGGCCTGGCGATGCACGCCGCGACCCTGGTGGACGTGCAGGCGCAGGACCCGGACCCGGCGCGCCGCGACGACGCCCGCCTGCGGCTGGAGCTGCTGACGCCGGTGGTCAAGGCCTGGTCGGCCGATTGGTGCCTGAAGGCGAACGACCTCGCCATCCAGGTGCTCGGCGGCTACGGCTACACGCGCGAATACCCGGTGGAACAGTACTGGCGCGACAACCGGCTCAATCCCATCCACGAAGGCGCGAACGGAATCCAGGCGCTGGACTTGCTGGGGCGCAAGGCGCTGATGGAAAACGGCGCGGCGCTGAAGGGCCTGCTGCGCGCGATCGCCGCCACCGCCGCCGAGGCCGGCGCGGTGCCGGCGCTGGCCGGACACGCCGCCGCGCTGGCGAAATATGCGGCCCTGGTCGCGCGCACCAGCGCCGGCCTGGGCGCGGCCCTCGCCGGCGGCGAGGCGCGTGCGGCCCTGGCGAATGCGCCGCGCTACCTCACCCTGGTCGGTCATGTCGCCATCGCCTGGAGCTGGCTGCGCCAGGCGCTGGCCGCGTCGCGCGTCGCGCCGCGCAGCGAGGACGAGCGCAACTACCTCGCCGGCAAGCTCGCCGCCTGCCGCTGGTTCTTCGTGCACGAACTGCCGGCGGTCGAACACGAGGCGGCCCTGCTCGAGGCGCTCGACCGCTGCGCGCTCGACACCCGACCGGAGTGGCTTTGACGGACGCCTACGCCCCTCAGGTAGTGCCGCGGCTGGCGGTCGCGCTGCGGCATTTCGCCCGGTTCAGCGGGCTGGTCACGGTGTTCGTGGCCGCCGCCGCCCTGGTCGGCTGGAGCCTGGACATCGAGCTGCTGAAGACCGTAGTGCCCGGACACGCCGTGATGAAGGCCAACACGGCGATGGGACTGCTGCTGTCGGGCGTCGCCCTGGTCGCCAGCCTGTCGGAGCGGCCCGGTGCCGGAGCCGTCTCGGCGGGCCTGTCGGTGGCGGTGCTGCTGCTGGGCTGCACGGTGCTGCTGGAATACGGCAGCGGCATCGCCACCGGGCTGGACACCCTGCTGTTCGACGATCCGGCCGCGCGTGCCGAGGGCAGCGTGCCCGGCCGCATATCGCAGATCAGCGCGCTGTCCTTCGTGCTGCTGGGTTGGCGTGGCCTGGAGGCGCGATCGATGTCGCGGGTCTGGGTCGGCCAGGCGCTGGCCCTGGGCCTGGTGGTGATCGGCCTGTTCGCGCTCAGCGCCTACGGCTACGCGATGGGCACCGGCACCCGCGAGGCGCCCTTCAACCCGATCTCGGTCCACACCGCCGTGCTGCTGCTGCTGATGGGCCTGGGCTGGCTGGCCTCGCGGCCCGAGCAGGGGCTGATCCGCGTGCTGTCGGCCGACAGCTTCGGCGGTGAACTGGCGCGCCGCACCCTGCTGCCGGCGCTGCTGATCCCGGCGCTGCTGAGCTACCTGGCGCAGTTGCTGCGCGCGGCCGATCTGCTGTCGGAGGGCGCGACCATCACCCTGCTGGCGGTGTCCTCCGGCGCCGCAGTGGCAACGATGATCTGGTGGGCCAGCGCGCTGCTGGACCGGGTGGAGCGCCAGCGCCGACGCGCCGACCAGCTGCGCGACAGCGCGCTCACCGACGCCCTGACCGGGCTGGGCAACCGGCGCTCCTTCGATGGTGCGCTGGCGCGGCTGCTGCAGCGCCGAAGCGACGAGGGCGCCACGTTTTCGCTGCTGCTGATCGACCTGGACCACTTCAAGACCTACAACGACAGCTTCGGCCACCTGGCCGGCGACGAGGCGCTGCGCCAGACCGGGCGCCTGCTGCCGCTGGCGCTGCGGCCGGGCGATATCGCCACCCGCTACGGCGGCGAGGAGTTCGCGGTGCTGCTGCCCGGCACGCGCCGCGAACACGCCCTGGGCGTGGCCGAACGCATCGTGGACGACATCCGCTGCAGCGAATGGCCGTTCCGCGCGGTCACGGCAAGCGTGGGCGTGGCGGAATCGATGCCTGGCGAAAGCGCGGGAACGCTGGTGGCGCGCGCCGACGCCGCGCTGTACGCCGCCAAGCAGGCCGGGCGCGACCGCGCCCTGGCCGCGCCGCCTCAGTCCGGCGAATAACCCAGGCCGAGGAAGACCGCCGTGTTGCTGTCGCCGTCGACGATCGGGCTGTCGCTGATTTCGGACGGCAGCCAGGCGTGGCTGGCGCGCACGAAGAAGGTCCAGCGCTTCGCGAAGGGCAGGGTGGCCAGCACGGACACGTCCGGGGTCAGCGCCGCGTCGCCGGCATAGGCGGGCCGCGCCAGCGTGGCTTCACTGGCGCGCACGCCGTAGTAGTAGTCCACCAGGTCTTCGCTCTGCCAGCGCAGCGACGCGCCCGGCACCACGGTCCAGCGGCCGGCACGGAACAGCAGGTTCCAGGACGCGGCCAGCTCGGCGCCGCCGCTGCGGTCGAGCGCGTCGGCAGCGGCCGAGAGCTCCAGCGCGCCGAGCTTCTTCGAGCTCCAGGTCGAGGCGATGCCCAGGTCCAGCGAGGCGCGGCGGTCGGACATGCCGGCGAGGAAGGGCGAATCCTTGGCGTCGTAGCCGTCCAGGCGGGCCTGGCCGATTACGGCCAGTTCGTAGCCGGGCCTGTCGACCAGCCGCCAGCCGGCGCGCAGGCCGCGCACATAGAAGCGTTCGCCCTCGAAGCGCACCAGGGGCACCACCAGCAGGTCTTCGTCCAGGCCGCGATAGGGCGCGTCGCGGTCGGCGGCGATGACGCCGAAGGTCCAGCGCGGCGGGCCTTCCTGGGCCTGCGCGGCTTGGGCGGCGCAGAGCAGGGCGAGCGGAAGCAGGAGGGTGCGCATGGTGGCGGCCTTGGGGGCGAGGGGCCCCCATTGTGCCGCCGCACCGTCGAACCGGCGTGATTCCCGGTCCGACGGCGCGCGGCACGCCCCCCTCAGGGCAAGGTGAACGCGATCGGCACCAGGGCATAGGCGGCGATGGCGCGGCCTTCGCGCGTGGCCGGATGGAAGCGCCAGCGCGCCAGCACCTGGTCGCGCGCGGCCTGGTCGAGCAGGCGGTGGCCGCTGCTGCGCTCGATCGCCACGTCCTGCGGCCGGCCCTGTTCGTCCACCAGCACCTTCAGCAGCACGGTGCCTTCGGCGCCGCTGCGCAGGGCCTGGCGCGGGTAGCGCGGCGCGGGCGACACGTCGTAGGCCAGGGTCTCGAGCTGCGGCGGGCCGGGCTCGAAGGTGTCCACCACCGGGCCGGCGTCGTCGCTGGGCAGGGCGATCTCGGTGCCGATGTCCATCACGGGGGCGGTGTCGACCACCGGCGTGGGGTCGACGCGCGGCGTCGGCACCGGCGTCGGCGCCACCCGCGGCTGCTGCACCGGGGGCTGCGGCGGAGGCGGCACCACCGGCGGCAGCGGGCGCGGCGGCGTCAGCAGCGGCACCACCACCTCGGTGCGCGGCGCGGGTGTCGGCGGCTCCCAGTTCGAGGGCGCCATCAGCGCGGCGAAGACCAGGGCGTGCACCAGCACGACGACGGTGTTGCCGGCGATGCGCTTGGCGTCGACCTCGGCGAAGACGGACGGATGGGGCAGGCTGCGGACCATGGAACACCTCCTGGGCTTGGGGTCGCAGGCCTTTCAACGCGCCGGTGCCGGAAACGGGGTTGCGCGGCGGCGGAACCGCGGCGCCCGCCTGCGGTCCAAACGCTCCCGGGCTAGGATGGACGCCCCGATGGAGACGACGATGCGCCTGCCGCGAACCCTCCGGATGATCGCCCTGCCGGTCCTGCTGGCCGCCGCCCTGGCCGGCTGCGGCCGCGAGCCACCGCAGGACCCGCCCGCCGACGCGCGCGCCGACGGCGACGTCCCGACCCTGGCCGAGGACTTCGAGCGCACCTGGCTGGGCGTGCTGCCCTGCGCCGACTGCGACGGCATCCAGACCCGCCTGGTGCTGCGCGGCGAGGACGGCGCCCGCCGCTACCTGCTGGAGGAAACCTACCTGGGCGTCGAGGGCGACAACGCCTTCGTGCAGGAGGGCGAATGGACCGAGGAAACCGTGGCGCTGGAGGGCGTGGACACGCCGGTCTACCGCCTGGACCCGGACGGGCCGGCCAGCCGCTGGTTCTGGATCCAGCCCGACGGGGGCCTGGAAATGCTGGAAGGTCCCGGCCGCAGCTTCGGCGACGGCCTGGGCTACCGCCTGCAGCGGCTGTGACCCGGGTTTCGACGCGGTTCATCGATCCGGTGCAGAATCGCCGCGTTCCCCGGACCCAGGACACCCGATGAAAAAGAAGATCGCCGGACTCGTGCTCACCCTCGGCCTGGCCTTCTCGGCCGGCGCCCAGGCCCTGGTCGACAGCTTCGTGTTCGGCTTCAGCCCGCGCACCGGCGACGCTTTCGTCGACACCCAGCTGGGCGACATCAACGTCTTCGCCAGCGGCAACACCAATGGTTTCATCGACGACGTGGTGGTCAGCTTCGGCGCGCCGCGCCACCTGGTGAGCGAGTACTACCTCGAGCGTCGCTGGGCGCCGGGCGACATCTATTACGCCTGCGCCATCGCCTACCAGCTGGGCCGGCCCTGCCTCGAGATCATCCGCATCTACGAACGCGACCACGGCATGGGCTGGGGCGCGATCGCGCAGCGCCTGGGCATCAAGCCCGGTTCGGCGGCCTTCCACGCGCTCAAGGGCAATGTCGGCAAGGGCCACGGCAAGATGAAGGCCAACCGCGGCAACGGCGGCCGCGCCGCGGCGGGCCCGCAGGGCGGCCGCAGCAATGGCCCCGCGGCCCAGGGCGGCGGCAAGGGTCGCGGCCAGGGTGGCCAGGGCCAGGGTGGCAAGGGCAAGGACAAGGGCGGCCGCTGAGGCGAACCACCGCATCCGGCTCCAGACGCGGCGGCCCACGGGCCGCCGCGTCGTTTCCGGCTGCCGTTAGACTGTCGGCCCCGCGCCGCGCCCCCTTGGTCCCGATCCCGGAATGAGCGACCCGATGCCCGCCCTGCTGGCCCAGGCGAACGCCCTGTGCGCCGACGCCGATTTCCGCCGGGCGATACTGCGGCACGGCGCGCAGCTGGACGGCGTCGACGTCGCGCGCCTGGTGACCCGGATCCATCCCGACGACCAGATGCTGCGCCACTCGCTGCAGCACCACGGCGACGCCAACGCGGC
>CBFGOZ010000105.1:0-8524 GCA_965650505.1 uncultured Arenimonas sp. | reverse complement strand
CGGGATCAGAACGCGTTGATGCCGGTGACTTCGCGGCCGATCACCAGCTGGTGCACGGTTTCCGTGCCTTCGTAGGTGATGACCGATTCCAGGTTCAGCGCGTGGCGGATCGGCGGATGTTCGGTGGTGATGCCGGCGCCGCCGAGGATGTCGCGCGCCTCGCGGCTGATGTCGAGCGCCATCCGGCAGTTGTTCCACTTCGCCATCGACACCTGGGACGGCTGCATGGTGCCGGCGTCCTTCAGGCGGCCCAGCTGCAGGCTGAGCAGCTGCGCCAGGGTGATGCGGCGGGCCATGTCGGCGAGCTTCAGCTGCACGGCCTGGGTGGCGGCGATCGGCCGGTTGAACAGCACGCGCTCCTTGGAATACTCCAGCGCCGAGGTGTAGCTGGCGATGGCGGCGCCGATCGGGCCCCAGGTAATGCCGTAGCGGGCCTGGGTCAGGCAGCCCAGCGGGCCCTTGAGGCCCTTCACGTTCGGCAGGCGCTGGCTGTCGGGCACGCGCACCGAATCGAAGAACAGGGCCGAGGTGA
This sequence comes from uncultured Arenimonas sp., assembly GCA_965650505.1. GTDB lineage: Bacteria > Pseudomonadota > Gammaproteobacteria > Xanthomonadales > Xanthomonadaceae > Arenimonas. Next base: position 7,992 of record CBFGOZ010000105.1, on the reverse strand, counting down.
CCGAAGCGCGCAGGCTCATCTTCTTGTGCACTTCCTGGGCCGCGAAACCCTTGGTGCCCTTCTCGACGATGAAGCCCTGGATGCCCTCGTCGGTCTGGGCCCAGACGATCGCGATGTCGGCCAGGTTGCCGTTGGTGATCCACATCTTGGCGCCGTTGATGACCCAGTCGCCGCCGTCCTTCTTCGCGGTGGTCTTCATGTTGGCCGGGTCGGAACCGCCGTGCGGCTCGGTCAGGCCGAAGCAGCCGATGATCTCGCCGCGGGCCATGCCCGGCAGGTACTTCTGGCGCTGCTCTTCGCTGCCGTAGGCGTAGATGGGGTACATGCACAGGGAGCTCTGCACCGAGACGAAGCTGCGGATGCCGCTGTCGCCGCGCTCGAGCTCCTGGCAGATCAGGCCGTAGCTGACCGCGTTGAGGTTGGCGCAGCCGTATTTCTCCGGCAGCGAGGAACCCAGCAGGCCCATCGCGGCGATCTCGGGCACCAGCTCCTTCGGGAAACGGCCCTGGTCGAAGCAGTCGCCGATGATCGGCAGCACCTTTTCGTCAGTGAAGCGGGCGACGCTGTCCTGGATCATGCGCTCCTCTTCGGAGAGCAGCGAGCGGATGTCGAACAGGTCGGTCGGGTTCAGGGCCATGGGGGCGGTCTGCGGTCGGCGGGGAAAGTCCGGCATTTTAGCCCTTCGGCGGGCTCCGGAGCACCCCATCCCTGTCCCTGGCCCCGGGCGGCCGCCGCCGGAACGAAGAAGGGCCGGCGGATGCCGGCCCTTCCGGGGATCACGCGTGAAGAGGGCTTCAACCCTGCGGCGGCGTATCCTTGCCGGCCACCGCGATCACGCCGTCCTTGATGGGCAGGCGCTCGCCCGGGTCCTCGTCCATCACCAGGCTGCCGGTCTGGCCCTCGTAGCGCCAGGTGACGTCGTAGCCGACCACCTTGTCGCGCTCGCCCAGCAGGACCTGCTCGCCCGGCTTCTTGTCCACGCGGGTGGTCAGGGTCTCGCCGTCCAGGCGGTACTGCACGTCGTAGCCGATCACTTCCTCGCGCGGCTCGGTCACCGTGCGGCACTGCTGCTCGACCTCGGTGTACTTCTCGCCGCCGACGTGGCGACGGTCGATCTCGCGGCCGGCGAAGCCGCCGCCCACCGCGCCGGCCACGGTCGCCAGCTTCTTGCCGTCGCCGCCGCCGACCTGGCTGCCGATCAGGGCGCCCGCGACCGCGCCGATCACGGCACCGTCCTTGTTGCCGAAACGCTCCGGACGGCGCTTCTCGACCACCACGTCCTCGCAGACCTGGCGCGAGCCGGTGCGCATCTCGGTGACGGCGTTGGAGCTGATCACTTCGCCGTAGATCGGCTCCTTCTCGGTGATCGGGGTGGACGAGACCACCTCGGCATAGGGAGTGGAGAGGTTCTGGTAGGCGGCGATGGCGCCGCCTCCCGCCAGTACGCCGGCCAGCACGGCCAATACAGTCTTGTTCATGGTCATTTCTCCGGGTGGCAACGGGTGTGCCCGTCGTCGCGGAGCGAGACTGTGCCAGTGCGCCTGAACAGAAGCCGAAGCCAGGCCTTCACGCCGTCATGCTAATTTCACGACGCGCCATATCGCCCGGAGGCCAGTCCATGCCGCATCCCCTCACCGGTCCGCTGGTAGGTTTCGCCAGCCGGCTGCGCTTTCCCACGCTGTTCAAGATCACCCTCGGGCTGATGCTGGTCAGCTGGCTGTGGCCCTTCGACCCGATTCCCTTCATCGACGAGATCGCGACGGCCCTGGCGGCCCTGGTGCTGGCCAGCTGGCGACGGCCCGAACCGCCGGCCGCCCCCACGCCGCCGTCGGACGTGATCGAAGGCCAGTCGCGACGGGAATGAGCGCGCTGTTCGACAGCCACTGCCATCTGGACGCGCCGGAATTCGACCCCGACCGCGACCAGGTGCTTGCCCGCGCCCGCACCGCGGGCGTGGTCTCCCAACTGGTGCCGGCGGTGGAGCGCGCCGCGTGGGAAAAACTGCGCGGGATCTGCGCCCGCGATCCGGGCCTGCGCGCGGCCTACGGCCTGCATCCGATGTACCTGGACCGGCACCGTCCCGAACACCTGGACGAGCTGGACGAGTGGCTGGCGCGGGAGCGTCCGGCAGCGGTCGGGGAATGCGGCCTGGACTTCTTCGTGGAGGGCCTGGACCCGGAGCGGCAGCGCTTCTACTTCCACGGGCAGCTGGCGCTGGCGCGCAAACACGGGTTGCCGGTGGTGCTGCATGCCCGCCGCGCGGTGGACGAGGTGATCGCCGCGCTGCGTCGCGGCGGCGACCTGCGCGGCGTGGTGCACTCCTGGTCCGGCAGCGAGGAACAGGCGCGGCAGCTGTTCGGTCTTGGATTCCACCTGGGCATCGGTGGTCCGGTCACCTTCGAACGTGCGCAGCGCCTGCGCCGCACGGTCGCGACGATGCCGCTGGAGTTCCTGCTGCTGGAAACCGACGCACCGGACCAGCCCGATGCCGCACACCGCGGCCAGCGCAACGAACCCGGCCGGCTCGGCGAAGTGCTGGCCGTGGTGGCGGCGCTGCGCGGGACGGACCCGGAAACCATCGCCGCGGCCACCCGCGCCAACGCCGAACGCCTGTTCGGCGCAGGCTGAGACAGGGCCTTCCTGGAGAAAAAAACAGGGCGCCCCAAGGCGCCCCGTTTCGCGACCCGTCGTGGGTGAACGGATCAGATGGGCGTGGCGGACATCCACAGCACCCAGCTGTATTGCGCGGCCTTCTGCGTGCTGCCGTCGGTCCAGCGCTGGGTGAAGTCCATCAGCTCGTAGGACACGGCGGTGTTGCCGTTGCGGGCGTTCTCCAGCTTCTCCGGCGCGATGCGCACGTAGTAGGACTGGCTGCCGGAACCGAAGGCCGCGGCGATGCCGTTGTTGAACAGCAGCAGGCCGTGCAGGTCGGGACGGCCCGCCTGCTTCACCTTCACCGGGCGCGCGCCCCAGCCGCGGGCCTGCGGATAGGCCTCGAGCAGGGCCTGGCCGGTGAGGCTGGTGCCCCAGAGCGAACTGGTGGCGAACGGCGTATTGAACTGCTGGCCGCCGCGCAGGGTGAAGCTGCCGTCGTCGGCGACGATGGTGAGCTCCGGGTTGACCAGGGTGCCGACCGCGATCGGCCGCGGGGTCATGTCGGTGTTCGGGGTCGGCACGGAGGCGCAGCCCAGGCCGGCGAGAACGGCGACGCCGAAGGCGAGCGCGGCGAGGGTGCCGCGCCAGGCGCGGGAGGTGCTGGCGGATCGGATCATTGGTTTTTCCCCTGTTTTAACGTCAGCGAAGCACGATCAAGGCCCCTTCGGGGCTTGGCCGGACCTCAAGAAAGTACGGATTCCGCGGGTTCAGTTCAACGGTGCCGGGCGACACCTCGTAGAGAAGGATGCCGTTCGGCACGCCGTCCAGGCTCACGTGTTCGCAGCGCGGGCCGACATCGAGGTCGCCCAGGCGGCGTCCGGCTTCGGCGTCGCCGAGATTGCGGCCGTCTTCGGCATCACCGAGCCTGCGACCGGCTTCGGCGTCGCCGAGCTTGCGGCCGTCGGCCGCGTCGCCCAGGTTGCGGCCATCTTCGGCATCGCCGAGCTTGCGGCCGTCGGCTGCGTCGCCCAGGTTGCGGCCATCCTCGGCATCGCCGAGCTTGCGGCCTTCTTCCGCGTCGCCCAGGTTGCGGCCGTCCTCGGCATCACCGAGCCGGCGGCCCGCTTCGGCGTCGCCGAGCTTGCGGCCGCCTTCGGCGTCGCCGAGACGCCGTCCGCTTTCGGCATCACCCAGGCGGCGCGGCATCAGGCAAGCCTCGGGTACCTGCCAGAGGAAGCCGTTGACCGAAACATGCCAGTCGTCCCCGGTGACGCCGGTCAGCGTGACGCGCTCCTGTGCCGACGCCACGCCCGCGCCCAGCAGCGCCGAAATCATCACGCCCAACGCACTTGCCTTCATTCCCCTGCCCCCTTGGCCGACGGCGCAGCCTCCGCGCCACAGAGCACGGCGGCGATCCCGGCGGCCATGCTCACCGAGAAATCCGGCCAAGTAAACACGCCAGGCAAAGTCTGCAAACCCTGTCCCAGTTCCCAGCTGACCGCGCCCAGCAGCACCAGGGGGCCCGGTACCCGCATCGTCAGCGACCAGGCCAGGTCGCGCAGCACCAGGCCGGCGAAGAAGGCCCAGGCCAGGTCCGGCCACCAGTGGCGGGTCGCGCGCGTGAAGACGTCGAGTCCGTCGGGCAGCGCGAACAGCGACTCCGGCGCCGGCATCCCGAACCAGCGCTCGAACAGCACCGTGCCGGGACTGAGCCAGTAGACCACCGCGCCCGAGGCCAGCAAGCCCGCGGCCGTGAACCAGCAGCCGCGTGACGCGGGCTCTCGGCCCATCCCCAACCGCTGCAGACGCCGACTCACGCCCTGGCCTTGAGCAGCAGCTCGATGGCCTTGCCCGCCATCGCGAAACCGAAGCTGCCGGTCACGTGCGTCGCCGCACCGAGCCCGGCGCCGCAGTCGAGCTTGAGGGCGGCGTCGGCGCCGAGCCGTGGCCGCACGCCGCAGACCGAGCCGTCGCCCTGCGGATACTTGACGTTCTCCAGCGAATACACCGCAGGCACGCCGAAATAGCGGTCGGGGTTGCGCGGGAACTTGAACCCCTGCCGCAGCTGCTTCCGGACCAGGGCGAGCAGCGCGTCCTGTTCCGTGCGCGAGAGGTCGCGCACCCGCACCAGGGTCGGGTCGGTGCGGCCGCCGGCCGAACCGCAGACGACGATCGGCAGCTTGCGGCGCCGGCACCAGGCGATCATCTCCAGCTTGCTGCGGAAGCTGTCGCAGGCATCCAGCACCACGTCATGGCCGCGGTCCAGCAGGTCCTCGAGGTTGGCGGGCAGCAGGAACTGCGGCACCACTTCGACCTCGATGGCAGGGTTGATGGCGCGGCAGCGTTCGGCCAGCACCTCGCCCTTGCCGCGGCCGTACTGGCCCTCGAGCGCGTGCAATTGGCGGTTGGTGTTGCTGACGCAGACCTCGTCGGCGTCCACCAGCACCAGCCGGCCCACGCCACTGCGCGCCAGCGCCTCCACCGCCCATGAACCCACGCCGCCCAGCCCGACCACGCAGGCCTGGGCGGCCGCCAGGGTCTTTGCCGCGCCGCGGCCGTAGAGCCGGTCGATGCCGGCGAAGCGTGCTTGCTGGGAAGGAGTCATGGCCGGCATTTTAGGCCAGGGCCGGGGCCATGAACCGTTCCGCAACCGTTGGCGGCCATGGTCGGCACCGGTTCAGGCGCCCCGGCCTAGGGTCGGCCCGAGTTCCACCCAATGGAGAACGCCATGAAGAGCCGAGTGCTGATCGCCGCCGCCCTGGCCACCACCCTCGCCGCCTGCGCCAGTTCGCCGCGGCCGGCCGGATACGGCGGCTACGACCGCGGATACGGGTATTCCGAACCGCAGCGCTGCTACGACTGCGGTCGCATCGAACACATCGAGAAGGTTTACGGCGCGCGCAGCAACAGCCGTACGGGCGCAGTGCTGGGCGGCCTGGTGGGCGCGGTCGCCGCCCGCGAGATCCCCAAGCACGGCAGCGAAGGCAAGAAGAACACCGCCACCGTCGCGGGCGCGGTGGCCGGTGCCGTGGCCGGCAATGCCATCGAGAACAAGGTGAACGAAGAAACCTACGACATCACCGTGCGCATGGACGACGGCCGCCGGATCGTGGTCAATCGCAACAGCCTGGGCAACGACATCCGCGTCGGCGCCTACGTGCGGGTGGACGGCAGCCGCCTGATCCCGCTGCGCTGATCCGTCGGAGCCTTCACCCGGAAAAAAACCGCCGTGATATCTTCACGGCGGTTTTTTTCCGTCCGGAGCCCCGCGCATGCGTTCCCTGATCCTGGTCCTGATCGGCCTGTTCGTCGGTTTCGCCGTCACCCTCATCGGGATGAATTCGCTGCGCAAGGGCACCGCCTATCCCAATGGCGTGATGGCGGTGATGTCGGCGCAGATGGATGCGCTGGAGTCGTCGCTGAAGCAGAACCGCTGCGCCGCCACCGACCTCAGCCCGCGCCTGCAGACGCTGCGCCACCTGGGCAACGACCTCGAACCGGCCTTCCTCCCGACCGAGGACGACGAGCGTTTCGGCGAACACGCATCGAACCTGCGTGCCGCGCTCGACGCCGCGCTGGCGGCTCCGCCCGCGGACTGCGCCGCGGCCAAGGTCGTCATCGACAAGGTCGGCGCCGGCTGCCAGGACTGCCACCGCGACTTCAAGAGCTAGCCGCGCAGCCAGCCGGCGATGCGCGCCGCCACCGCGGCGGGCTGGCGCATCCAGCGGAAATGGTCGGCGCGCGTGCCCAGGCGGTCGGCGTCGAAGGTTTCCACGGTGATCGGGCCCGGCCCCAGTTTCGCGAGCAGTGCGTGCAGCGAGGCCTCGGGCACCAGCCAGTCCCCGCTGAAACGCAGCGCCAGCGTCGGCAGCCGGAGGCGGGCCAGTGCCGTGTCCAGCGTCTCGTCGCCGCCGTACGACAGGTAGCGGCCGCTGCGCACCGTGGCGGCCCAGTCGCGCATCACCTGTCCCGCCTCGCGGCCGGCGAAGCCGAGTCGATGGCCGGGGTAATGCCCGGCGGCCGCCGTCAGCGCCGGCAGCACGCCGGCGAAGAGGCGCACGCCCAGCCGCTGGCGGCCGCGGAAGGCCGGCGCGTGCGGTACGCCGGTCGCGACCAGCACCAGATCCGTGCAGGCCCCCGGCCGCAGGGCGGCGGCCAGGGCCGCGAACTGGCCACCGAGGCTGTGGCCGCCGAACGCCCAGCGCACGGCCGGGTCCAGCGCATCGATCGCCGCGGCCAGGTCCCGGCGAAGCAGGTGTTCATAGCCCCAGTCGACGCCACGCCGAGCGCGCACCGAGCTGCTGCCGATGCCGCGCCATTCGTGCACCACGCACGGCACGCCGGCGGCGGCCAGGGCCTCGGCCAGCGGATCGTATTTCCGCGCCGGCACGCCCAGGGCGGGAATGAAGAAGAGACCCTTGGCCCCGAGGCCGTGGCGACGCAGTTGGAAACGGTGGCCGTCGGCGGTGGCGACGTCGAGTTCGGTCGGGGTCATCGGGGCAACCGGTGGGTGGGCGCCAGAGCATAGCCAGCCGCGCGCGCCGGCGGGATGGCGAATCACGCCACCTGCACCTGCCGCGGACATCTCCTTGACGCGGAACCGACGCGGCCGCGACGGCGCCGCAGGCAAGGTGGCGTCGTGCCAACGGGCACCCCACCCACAAGGAACCGTCCCATGACCCTGATCCGCAAGTCGCTGCTCGCCGTCCTGCTTTCCGGCGTCGTCGCCACCCCGGCCTTCGCCGGCCACCACGAGGAAGGCAAGAAGATGGCCGGCACCATCGTCGATGTCGCCGCCGGCAATCCCGATTTCGAGACCCTGGTCGCCGCGGTGAAGGCCGCCGGCCTGGCCGAGACGCTCAGCGGCGATGGCCCGTTCACCGTGTTCGCGCCCACCGACGATGCCTTCGCCAAACTGCCGGCCGGCACGCTCGAGGACCTGCTGAAGCCGGAGAACAAGGACAAGCTGGTCGCGATCCTCACCTACCACGTGGTCGCCGGGAAGGTCACCGCCGCCGACGTGGTCAAACTCGATACCGCCACCACCGTCAACGGCCAGGCCGCCGACATCACCGTGACCGGCGGCAAGGTCAAGGTGGATGCGGCCAACGTCACCGCCACCGACATCAAGGCCAGCAACGGCGTCATCCACGTGATCGACTCGGTGATCCTGCCCAAGTAATCCCGCGCAAGGTCTCCAGACCGGACGGCCCGCCCACCGGCGGGCCGTTTTTTCGTCCGCGCCACGCTAGACTCCGGGCATGGACAGCCATACCGCGTATTACCTGGTCGCCGGGGCCCTGATCGTGATCGGCCTGCTCGGCACCGTGCTCCCCGTGCTGCCCGGCCTGCCGGTGATGTTCGCCGGCATGCTGGTGGCGGCCTGGGCCGACGACT